>DATKPR010000115.1:0-14971 GCA_035523985.1 Steroidobacteraceae bacterium
ATCGCTGCTCTTCGGGCTCGAGGGCACGGACCTGATGAACCTGAAGACGACCCCGGTGGCCGGTGGCGGCTCCTACGACTGTAAGGGCTACTTCGGCTCGGTCTGCGGTGCCGGCAGCCCGAACTGGCGTCATGTGCTGAATGCCACCTGGTCGACGCCGTGGGATGCCCTGGACCTGACGCTGCGGTGGCGCTACATCGGCTCGGTCGACTCCGAGCAGACGAGCAGCAACCCGTTCCTCACGGGTGCCCCGTACGCGCCGCTGTCTCACTTCTCGGCCTACAACTACATCGATCTGACGGGTGCCTTCGACGTCTACAAGAACATCCGCCTGCAGATCGGCGTGAACAACGTGTTCGACAAGGACCCGCCGCTGGCGGTCGGTGGCGACTGCTCCACCAGCAGCCTCGGTGGCGACGGTGCGAACTGCAACGGCAATACCTTCCCGGGCGTCTACGACGCGATGGGCCGGTATGTGTTCATGGAGCTCACGGCGAAGTTCTAAAGACTTCGATCCCACTGAAGACGGCGGACCCGCAGGGGTCCGCCGTTTTTTTTGGTGCGCTCGATCGGGCCGCCGCCGGGCGGCCGCTCACCGTCAGCGAATGCGGCGCACGTGATGCAGCCGCCGGGTGGGGGTCTCGAGGAGGAAAGAGCCGAACACGCCCCGCTTGATGGTGACCGTGTCGCCCACGGCCAGGAGCGGATCGCTCTCATCGAGGAGCCAGAGAGCGCCGCCCTCGAGCGTCACGGTGGGCTTGCCGTCGATGGTCTTGCCCATCGCGCTGACGCGCGCGCTCAGGCTCTCGGCCACCTGGGTGACCGGGTGCTCGCTGCGGTACGAGCCGAAGGAGCTTGCCGCCGCCGCACCCGCAGCCTGCGCCGGGGGAGCTGCGGCCTGCGAGGGGGCTGCGGCCCGCGCGGGCGCGACGGCGGGCGCGGTGGAGGAAGCAGGGCCGGCGGTCGTGGGGGCGGCGGAAGCGGCCGCCGCCGGTGCGGCCGCGGCTGGCGCCGGCGTGGCCGGGCGGCCGGCGACCCGGTCATAACAGGCGAGCCGCTCGGTCGGGTCGGCGATCGTGCCGCAGGCGGCCAGATCCTCCTGCGGGCCGCCGGAAGCCCGTGCCGTTCCCACCGCGGCCAGCGCCGCAGCGACCGCCAGCGAGAGTGCCGCGCGCCTCACGCGGGCCCCTGATCCGGCATTTTGTAGTAGCTCACGACCACCTCGGTGGCTGCTTTGACCATGTCGCGCTCCGCGGCACTCAGGTAGGGGTTCCAGATATCGAAGATCAGTATGGCTCTCGGGCTGTCGGAAAGGTTCCAGGCCTCGTGCTCGATCGAGTCGTCGAACACCCAGGCCTTGCCGGGCACCCACTCGCGGGTCTCGCTGCCAACCCTGAAGCCGCAGTTCTCCGGCACCACGAGCGGCAGGTGCACGTTTGCGCGCGTGTTGGTCACTCCGGTGTGCGGCGGTATGCGTGTGCCCGGCTCGAGGACGGAGAAGTAGGCGGTCGGCGCGCGCCGGGCGATCTCGACCCGCGGGATCTGCTGCAGGACCGCGGCGGTGCGCGGGCAGCGCGCGAGGTGCGCCGGCTGCGGCTCGCCCTGGTTCCACAGGAAGTAGGCGCTCCAGCGCCGCGACTTGTTGAGCTCGCGCCACTGATCGAGCGGCATGCCATCGGGGAAGGCCACGTAGGGCTGCAGGCCCTCGCGGTCGGAGATGAGCACCGCGAGCAGCTCCTCGCGGATCTCCTCGGTGGCGGCCTCGAGCGCCGCGAGCCACGGGAACAGCTCGCGCTCGAAGAACTCGACCACCGGCAGCTCCGGAAAGTACATGAAGGTCGGCTGCTGGAAATAGCGGCTGCGGCCGCCGGTCAGATACTCGACACAGCGCTCGACCCGGCGCGCGCTCGCGCCCGCATGCCGCTCGCGCAGCGGCCCGAGACTCGCTTCGATGGCGCCGGCGAGCGCGGCGTCGTCGCGGGCGATGACCTCGCGGGCATGACGCAGCACCTCGGCGACGGCGGCCGGCGGGGTCTCCCCCGGGCGCAGCGTCGCGAGCGCGTTGCGATAGACGCGGGCGGCATTGCGCGCATCGCCGCGCTGCTCGATGAAGGTCGCCTTCTGCAGGAGCGCGGCGAGGTGGCGCGGCTCCAGCGCCAGCGCCTTCTCGATCGCGTCGAGCTCCTCGGGAAGGTTGAGCGCGTGCAGGCTCGCCGCGAGGTTCGACCAGAGCGAGGGGTGCCCCGCATCGGTGCGCGTGGCGCGCTCGAACAGCTCGCGCGCGCGTGCCGGCTCGCCCCGCTGCATCATGGCGAGGCCGAGCTCGTTGAGCACCGCCGGGTGCGCCGGGGCGAGCTGCGCCACGCGCGCCAGCAGCTGCTCCGCCTCGCCGCGGCGCCCGGCCGCGCCCGCCGCCCGGGACGCCTGGATCATCCCCATGACGGTGGCGTTGTCGGCCGGCGTAGCATTGGCGTTGGTCAAGAGCGTCCCCTGTGCGTTAATGAGCGCAGGATGCGAATTCTAGCGTGGCAGCTCCACGCACGGAGAGATCATTGCCCGAGGCGAAGGCCATCGACGTCACCCTGATCAAGGCGGCGGCGCTCCTGGAGAGCGACCCGGCCGCGGCCGCGCGCACGGCGGAGGAGCTGGTCAGGGCGCACCCCGGACATAAGGCGGCGGTACTGCTGCTCGGCACGGCGCAGCGCCGCTGCGGGGACGCGCGGGCGGCGACCGCCGCTTTCACCGCCCTGGCCGCGGCGCACCCCGACTCGGCGGCGTTGCGTCTCGAGCTGGCCCGCGCGCTGCTCGCACAGGGCGAGCAGGAGCGCGCCGCCGAGGCGCTCGAGCGCGCGCTGCAGCTCGAGCCCGCTCTAGCGGAAGGCTGGCGCGAGCTGTCGCTGCTGCACGCCGCCCGCGGCGCCTGGCGGGAGTGCGATACAGCCTACGCTCGCTACACGGCGCTCACGCAGCAGGACCCCCGGTTGCGCGAGGCCGTCGCGGCGATCGCGCAGGAGCGCCTCGATTACGCCGCCACGGTGCTCGGGCGCGAGCTCGCGCGCGACCCCGCCGACGTGGCCGCATTGCGCCTGCTGGCGCAGATCGCCGTGAAGCGCGAGGACTTCGCCGAGGGCGAGCGGCTGCTCAACGAGTGCCTGCGGCTCGCACCCGGCTACGCCCAGGCGCGCTTCGATCTCGCCGAGATGCTGCACACCCAGCAGAAGGCGCAGCCGATGCTGCCGCTGCTCGAGCGGCTGCTGGCGCTCGAGCCGGGCAACCTCGCCTACCGAGCGCTGCAGGCTGCCGCCTTCAGTCTCCTCGGCCAGAGCGAGCGCGCCATGCGCATCCTCGCCGAGCTGGTGGTGGAGTACCCCGACAACGCCATCGGCTGGATGTACTACGGTCATGCGCTGCGCGGCGCCGGCCGCACCGCCGAGGCCATCGAAGCCTACCGGCGCAGCGCGCAGCTGCAACCCACCTTCGGCGAGGCCTGGTTCAGTCTCGCCAATCTCAAGACCTTCCGCTTCACGCCCGGGGAAGTCGCGGCGATGCGCGCGCAGCTCGAGCGCACCGATCTCACCGACGAGGATCGCTGGCACTTCGAGTTCTCGCTCGGCAACGCGCTCGAGACCACGGGCGATTTCGCCGGCTCCTTCATCCACTACGCCCGCGGCAACGCCTTGCGGCGCGCGGCGATCGCCTACGATCCCGAACGCAACAGCCGTCTCATCGAGCGCACGCGCGCGCTCTTCACCCGCGAGTTCTTCGGCGCGCGCGCCGGCGCCGGCGCCGCCTCCGCGGAGCCGATCTTCATCGTCGGCCTGCCGCGCGCGGGCTCGACGCTCCTCGAGCAGATCCTCGCCAGCCACTCGCAGGTGGAGGGCACGCGCGAGCTGCCGGACATCGCGGCGTTCGCGCGCGAGCTCGGCGCCTGGGACGCCGAGCCCCGCTACCCGCAGTCCATCGCGCGCCTCGGCGCCGCCGAGCTCACCGCGCTCGGCGAGCGCTATCTCGAGCAGACGCGGCCGCATCGCCTGCTCGGCCGGCCGCACTTCATCGACAAGATGGGCAACAACTTCCTCGACATCGGGCTGATCCACCTGATCCTGCCGAACGCGCGCATCATCGACATGCGGCGCGCACCGCTCGCGTGCTGCTTCTCCAACTTCAAGCAGCACTTCCAGTCGGGGGTCTGGTTTTCCTACGGGCTGGACGATCTCGGCCGCTACTACCGCGACTACGTGAGCCTGATGGCGCACTTCGATGCGGTGCTGCCGGGGCGCATCCACCGGGTGCACTACGAGCGGCTGGTTGCGGACCTCGAGGGCGAGGTGCGCCGCCTGCTCGACTATTGCGGCCTGCCCTTCGAGGCGCAGTGCCTGCGCTTCCACGAGACGCAGCGCGTGGTGCAGACGGCGAGCTCGGAGCAGGTGCGCCAGCCGCTCTACACGGCCGGGGTCGATGAATGGCGCAACTACGAGCCGTGGCTCGGGCCGCTCAAGGCGGCGCTCGGCGACCTCGCGGACCTCTAAGCGCGGCAGGAGCGCTGCCAGGCCTGCGCCGTCGCTCCGGGGTTGTGCCAGCCGCACGGCCCGGTGAGCAGCTGCTCCGCCTGCGGCGGACCCCAGCTTGCCGGCGTGTACTCGATGGGCGCCGCGGTGGCGTTCAGCAGCGGATCGACGATGGCCCAGGCGGCCTCCACTTCGTCCTGGCGTGCGAAGTGCGCGGTATCGCCGATGAGTGCCGAGCTGATGAGCACCTCGTAGGCGTCCATGTCGTCACCCGGCTGCTCGGCGGCGAACAGCTCCACATCGCGGCCGGTCATCACGGGCCCCGGGCGCTTGGTATGCGCCCCGATGGCGATCGCCACGTCCGGCCCCACGCGCAAGCGCAGGTGGTTCGGCTGCTCGGGACCCAGGCTGCCGAACACGCGTGCCGGCGGGGCGCGCAGGTCCACCACCACTTCGGTCGCGGTCACCGGCAGGCGCTTGCCGGCGCGCATGTAGAACGGCACGCCGCTCCAGCGCCACGAGTCGATGTGCAGGGTGAGGGCGGCATAGGTCTCGACGCGCGAGTCGCTGGCGACGCCCGGCTCGCAGCGGTAGCCGATGAACTGGCCGCGCACCAGCTCGGATGCGGATGCCGGCCGTATCGCCTTCAGCACCTTGACCTTCTCGTCGCGCAGCGATTCGCCCTCGGTATTCACCGGCGGCTCCATGGCGAGCAGCGCGACGATCTGCATCAGGTGGTTCTGCATGACGTCGCGGATCGCACCGGCCTCCTCGTAGAAGCGGCCGCGGCCGGCGACGCCGAGCGTCTCCGCCATGGTGATCTGCACGCTCGCGACGAAGTTGCGGTTGAGCACCGGCTCGAGGAACGAGTTGGCGAAGCGGAAATAGAGGATGTTCTGCACCGCCTCCTTGCCGAGGTAGTGATCGATGCGGAAGATGCTGCTCTCCGGAAAATGCGCGTGCAGCGTGCGGTTCAACTCGCGCGCGGACGCCAGATCGCGCCCGAAGGGCTTCTCCACCACGATGCGTGCATCCGTGCCGCCGAGCACCGCGCTCAGGTTTTCGGCCACTACGGCGAACATGCTCGGTGGAATCGCCAGATAGCACAGCGGCCGCCGTAACGGCCCGAGCGCACTGCGCAGCGCCGCGAACGTCGCCGGCGCATTGTAGTCGCCGTCGACGTAGCGCAGCAGGCCGACGAGGCGCGCCACCACCGCCGCGTCCGCCCCGGGCACGAAGGCCGCGAGGCTCTCGCGCACCCGCGCCGCGTACTGCTCCACCGTCCACCCCTGGCGCGCCACGCCGACGATGGGCACCGTGAGGATGCCGCGGCGCACGAGACCGTAGAGGGCCGGGTGGATCTTGCGGTAGCACAGATCCCCGGTCGCGCCGAACAGGACGACGGCATCGCAGTCACGACGTTCCATGTGTGCTCCGTTCAGCCGCTCTTCTCGACGTGGCCCCCGAACCCCAGGCGCATCGCCGACAGCACCTTGTTGGCGAAATCCGCGCGGTCGCGCGACTCGAAGCGCGAGTAGAGCGCCGCCGACAGTACGTAGGCCGGCACGCCCACGTCGATCGCCGCCTGCACCGTCCAGCGGCCCTCGCCCGAATCCGCGACGCGGCCGGCGAAGCCCGCGAGCCGCCCATCGCGCGCGAGCGCTCCGGCCGTGAGATCGAGCAGCCGCGAGGTGATGATGCTGCCGTGGCGCCACAGTTCCGCGATCGCCGCGACATCGAGCCGGTACTGGTAGAAATGCGGGTTGGCGAGCGGCGCCGTCTCGGCATCGGCCGCGCCGCTCTGAAGTCCCGCATCGGCATGCGCGAGGAGATTCAGGCCCTCGGCATAGGCGGCCATGAGGCCGTACTCGATGCCGTTATGGACCATCTTGACGAAGTGCCCGGCGCCGTGCGGCCCGCAGTGCAGGTAGCCGAGCGCCGCGGCGGCGGCCCCGGCGGCGCGGCCGGCCGCCGCCCCCGCGGGCACGCGTCCGCCCGGCGCGAGCGTCGCCAGCACCGGCTCGACGAGGGCCACCGCGTCGGCCTCGCCGCCGACCATCAGGCAGTAGCCTTCGGTGAGCCCCAGCACGCCGCCGCTCGTACCGACGTCGAGATAATGGATGCCGCCCGCGGCGAGCTCGCCTGCGCGGCGGATGTCGTCCTGGTAGTTGGAGTTGCCGCCGTCGATCAGCACGTCGCCGCGCGCCAGCAGCGGCCGCAGCTGCGCGATCACCGTGTCGACGACCGCCGCCGGCACCATGATCCACACCGCGCGCGGCGCCGCGAGTGCGCGCACCAGCTCGGCCGGCGTAGCTGCTCCCTGCGCGCCATCGCCGACCGCCGCCGCGACCGCGGCCGCGGAGGCGTCGTAGACCACGCAGCGGTGCCCGCCCTGCGTGAGCCGCCGCACCATGTTGGCGCCCATGCGCCCGAGCCCGATCATGCCTATTTGCATCGCCTGACCCTCGCTCCCTGAAGCGCAGCCGGCAAAAGCCCCGCCTTTTGCCGGCGGCAATCAGGGTAATGTCCGGCGAAATCGCTTCCTGCGATTTCGCCCAATGAAACTAGTTCGGTACGCGCTTGATCTGCGCCCCGAGCTGCGCCAGCTTCTCCTCGATCGCCTCGTAGCCGCGATCGATGTGATAGATGCGCTCGACGTCGGTGCGTCCCTCCGCCACCAGCCCCGCGAGCACCAGGCTCGCCGAAGCGCGCAGGTCGGTCGCCATCACCGGGGCGGCGGTGAGCTTCTCCACGCCATGGATGATGGCGGTGTTGCCCTCGAGGCGGATCTCCGCTCCCATGCGGCGCATCTCCAGCATGTGCATGAAGCGGTTCTCGAAGATGGTCTCGGTGATGGTACCGACGCCCTCGGCTACCGTATTGAGCGCGGCGAACTGCGCCTGCATGTCGGTCGGAAACGCCGGGTACGGAGCGGTGCGCACGTCCACGGCCCTGAGCCTACGGCCGCGCATGTCGACCTCGATCCAGTTGTCGCCGACACCGACCCTGGCACCGGCCTCCTCGAGCTTGGCGATCACCGCGTCCAGGTGATCGGGCCGCGTGCTCTTGATGCGCACGCGCCCGCCGGTGATGGCCCCCGCGATCAGGTAGGTGCCGCTCTCGATGCGGTCGGGCAACACCTCGTAGGTCGTGCCGCGCAGCCGTTCGACGCCGTGCACCACGATCTTGTCGGTGCCGGCGCCATGGATGCTGGCCCCCATCGCGATGAGGAAGTTCGCCAGATCCACCACCTCGGGCTCGCGCGCCGCGTTCTCGATCACCGTCTCGCCGTCGGCGAGCGTCGCCGCCATCATCAGGTTCTCGGTGCCGGTCACCGTCACGGTGTCGAGCACCAGCCGCGCGCCCTTCAGACGCGAGGCGCGCGCGCGGATGTAGCCGCCCTCGATGGTGATGTCGGCGCCCATCGCCTGCAGCCCGGCGACATGGATGTTCACCGGGCGCGCGCCGATCGCGCAGCCGCCGGGGAGCGAGACGTCGGCGCGCCCGTGGCGCGCCACCAGCGGACCGAGCACCAGGATGGACGCGCGCATGGTCTTCACCAGGTCGTAGGGCGCGAAGCACTCGCGCACCGTCGAGCCGTCCACCTCGATGCGCATGCGCTCGTCGATCGTGACGGTGGCGCCCATGCGCCCCAGCAGCTCGACCGTGGTGGTCACGTCTTTCAGGTGCGGAACGTTCGCGACCACCACCGGGTCGTCGGCGAGCAGCGCCGCGGCGAGGATCGGCAGCGTCGCGTTCTTGGCGCCGGAGATGCGCACCTCGCCTTCGAGGGCGGTGCCGCCCTGTATCTGCAGCTTATCCATAGTCTGTTGGCCGTCGTGATTCCTCGGGTGTCAGCGCCTCGATGGAGAGCGCGTGGATCTCGCGGCCCATGAGAACGCCGAGCGTGCGGTAGACGAGCTGGTGGCGCGCGAGCGGACGCAAGCCGGCGAACTCCTGCGCGACGATGCGCGCGGCGAAGTGGGTCTGATCCTCCGACTGCACCTCGACCGCGGCGCCGGGGAGTCCCGCGCGGATCAGCCGTGCGACTTCTTCAGGGTTCATTGGGGGGATATTACATGGGCCCGGCGTACGGGCGCCTATAATGACTGACATGAAAGCGCACCCTGCCGGACCGCCGGCCGCCACCGCCGGGCCCGACGATGACGAGCTGATCGCCTCCGCGCGCCGCGCGCTCGCCATCGAGGAGCGGGCGCTCGGCGCCCTGGCCTCGCGGGTCGGCGCGGCCTTCGCACAGGCCTGCCGCCTGTGTCTCGGGTGCCACGGCCGGGTCGTGGTCACCGGCATGGGCAAATCCGGGCACATCGCCGGCAAGATCGCCGCGACGCTCGCGAGCACCGGCACCCCCGCCTTCTTTCTGCATCCCGCCGAGGCCGGCCACGGCGACCTCGGCATGATCACCCGCAGCGACGTGGTACTCGCGCTCTCGAACTCCGGCGAGACCCCGGAGGTGGTGGCGCTGCTGCCCGCACTCAAGCGCCTCGGGGTGCCGCTCATCGTCATGACCGGCAGGAGCGAGGCGACGCTGGCACGCGCGGCGAACGTGGCGCTCGACGTGGCGGTCGCGGAGGAGGCCTGTCCGCTCAATCTCGCACCGACCGCCAGCACCACCGCCGCGCTCGCCATGGGCGATGCGCTCGCGGTCGCGGTGCTCGAGGCGCGCGGCTTCACCGCGCAGGACTTCGCGCGCTCGCACCCGGGCGGGAGCCTCGGGCGGCAGCTGCTGCTGCACGTCGACGACCTGATGCGCACCGGCGCGGCGCTGCCGCGCGTGCTGCCGGGCGCACCGCTCAGCGCCGGGCTCCTGGAGATGTCGGCCAAGGGCCTGGGGCTCGCCGTGGTCGTCGACGAGAGCGAGCGCATCCTCGGGGTGTTCACCGACGGCGACCTGCGCCGCGTGCTCGAAGCGCGCGCGGACCTGCACGGCACCACCATGGGCGCGGTCATGACCGCGAACCCGAAGACCATCGGGCCGCGGGAGCTCGCCGCCGAGGCCGTGCACCTGATGGAGCTGCATCGCATCACGGCGCTCCCGGTCGCGGACGCATCCGGCAGGCTGGTCGGCGCGCTCAACGTGCATGACCTGTTCCGCGCCCGGGTGATGTGAGGCGGCCCGCCGGTGCGCACGCGGCAGCCGATCGCGCTCCTGGTTCTGGACGTCGACGGAGTACTGACCGACGGGCGGCTGTACTTCGGCGCGCGCGGCGAGGCCCTCAAGGTGTTTGACGTGCGCGACGGCTACGGACTGGTCGCCTTGCAGCGCGCCGGGGTCACGGTCGCGGTGATCTCGGGGCGGCGCTCGGGCGCGGTGCGCGCGCGCTGCCGCGAGCTCGGAGTCCGCTATGTCTACCAGGGCGTCGCCGACAAGCTCGCGGTATTCGAGCGGTTGCGGACGCGGCTCAAGCTCGCGCGCGGCGCCTGCGCCTGCGTCGGAGACGATCTGCCGGACGTACCCCTGATGCGGGCCGTGGGTCTCGCCTGCGCGGTCGCCGACGCGCACGCCGGCGCACGGCGTGCCGCCCATCTGGTGACGCGGCACGGCGGCGGGCGCGGCGCGGTGCGCGAGGTGTGCGACCTGCTCCTCAGCGCGCGCCGGCGCGCCGGGCGGGCGCGGTGATCTATCGCCTGGTGGTGGCGCTCGCGGCGCTGGCGCTCATCGTCGGCGTCGTGTTCCTCTCCGGTGCGCCGCGCGGGACGGTGGCGCCGAGCGCCGCCGGCGCGCCGGTGCGCGATCCGGGCTATGCGGCGCGCGGTGCGCGGCTGGTGCAGACCGGACCCGACGGCCAGCCGCTCTACACGCTCGACGCCGCCGAGATCAGCCAGCAGCCCGATCAGACCACGGTCGAGCTCAGCGGTGTCGAGATGGGTTTCCACGCCTCGGGCGGTGAGCCGTGGACGGCGCGCGCCGCGCACGGCGCGCTCGGCCAGGACACCGGCATCGTCGAGCTCGACGGCAATGTGCACGTCGCCGGGCTCCTGCCCGGCAGCCAGGACCCGGCCGAGATCTCCACCGAGCACCTGGCCTTCGACACCCGCACGCAGGTCGCCAGCACCAGCGACCCGGTCACCCTGAGCGTTGCGGGCCGCGAGCTGCACGCCACCGGCCTCGTCGCGCGCTTGAAGGAGGGTCGCGTACAGCTAGAATCGGCCGTTCATGGCTCCTATCTGCCCTAAGCTCGGCGCGCTCCTCACCGCCTGCGCGCTGGCGGCGCTCGCAGATGCGGCGCCGGCGGCCACTCCGGGTGCGCTGCCGGACTTCAGCGGCCTGCCGGTGCAGCTGGAGGCGGCGGGCGGCTCGGAGGTGGATTTCCAGACCCGGGAAGTGATACTGAAGAAAGTCGTGATCTCGCAGGGCACCCTGCGGATCTCGGCCGACCGCGCCCGCGCCACGGGACTGAACTTCGCCAACAGCCGCTGGAACTTCGAAGGCAACGTGCACATCGACGCCGAGCAGCGCGGCAACCTGCATTCCGACCAGGCCGTGGTCGAGTTCAAGGACAACCACATCGACCGCGCCATCATCACCGGCAAGCCCGCCGAGTTCGAGCAGAAGCGCGCCAACGATCAGGTCGCGCGCGGCCACGCCGACGAGATCCTCTACGACGTGAACGACGGCACCGTGCGTCTCACCAACGACGCCTGGCTGTCGGACGGGCAAAACGAGATCTCAGGTCCGGTGCTGGTCTACAACATCCGCGAGCAGCGCGTGCAGGCGGCGGCGGGACCGGACGCTGCCGCCAGCGGCGAGCAGCGCGTACACATCAGCATCGCACCGCGCGCCGGCGCCGGCGGAAAGCCCGAGGCACCGAAGCCCGAGGCACCGAAGCCCGACGGCACGAAGCCCGAGGCCGCCAGCCCCGCGACCGCGCCCGAGGCCACGCCCAAATCATGACCTTCCTCCGGGCCACGGGCCTCGCCAAGAGCTACAAGTCCCGCCCGGTGGTCCGCGATCTGTCGCTCGAGCTCGCCGCCGGCGAAGTGGTCGGACTCCTCGGGCCGAACGGCGCCGGCAAGACGACGGCTTTCTACATGATCGTCGGGCTGATCCCGTGCGACGCCGGCCGCATCGAGCTCGATGGACGCGACGTGACGCTGCTGCCCATGCATCGGCGCGCCCAGCTCGGACTCGGCTACCTGCCCCAGGAGGCGTCGGTCTTTCGCAAGCTCTCGGTGGAGGACAACGTGCTCGCGATCCTCGAGACCCGCGCCGACCTCGAGCGGGCCGCGCGCGAGCAGCGGCTCGAGCAGCTGCTCGAGGAGCTGCGCATCGGGCACGTGCGGCGCACGCTCGGCATGTCGCTCTCGGGCGGCGAGCGGCGGCGTGTCGAGATCGCGCGGGCGCTCGCGGCCGAACCCCGCTTCATGCTGCTCGATGAGCCCTTCGCCGGCGTCGATCCGCTCTCGGTGCTCGACATCCAGCGCATCATCCGCGAGCTGACGAGCCGCGGCATCGGGGTACTGATAACCGACCACAACGTGCGCGAAACCCTGGGGGTCTGCGGGCGGGCCTACATCGTCAATCAGGGCACTGTGATAGCGCAGGGAACTGCGGAAGAAATCCTTGCCAACCCCCAAGTGCGTGAGGTGTACTTGGGCGAGTCATTCCGCCTGTGAAGGACCCCACCTCTTCTGATAAAATGTGGGATATCAGAGACTTACCATTAGGAAGCCTTAAGGCCACCTCCGTGCCAGCATGCTGAAACCCTCTCTGCAGCTCAAGCTGGGTCAGCAACTGACGATGACCCCGCAGCTGCAGCAGGCGATCCGGCTCCTGCAGCTGCCGGCTCTGGAGCTGCAGGCGCACATCCGAGAGCTGCTCGAGACCAATGTGATGCTCGAGCCGACGGACGACGGCCATGAGGAAGGCCTCGACACCGGCACGCTGGAGCACACCGCGGCGCCGGAGCCCGCCGAAGCCGCGGAGAGTCCCCACGAGAGCTCCGTCGAAGTGCTGGATGAGAGCTGGGCCGAGCACAGCGTGGGGCCCGCGGAAACGCCCTGGAGCGGCGACGAGGACGACCGGCAGCAGGAATTCGCCGACTCCGCGGGACAGTCCCTGCAGGAACACCTCCTCTGGCAGCTCGAGCTCGCGAAGCTCGAGCCGCGGGAGCTCGCGATCGCGCGCGCCATCGTCGATGCGATCAGCGACGATGGCTACCTGACGGAGCCGCTGGAGGAGATCGCCAACACCCTGCGGCCCGAGATCCACTGCGAGCCGGCCGAGGTCGAGGCCGCGCTTGCCGACGTCCAGGCCCTGGACCCGCCGGGAATCGGGGCCCGCTCCGTCGGCGAGTGCATCGAACTGCAGCTGCGCCAACTCGATCCGGCGACTCCGGGCTTCAATGCCGCGATCGAGATCGCCCGGCATCACCTCGAGCGGATTGCCGGCCGTGAGCTCGCGGTCGTCAAACGGGAGCTGCGCGTCAGCGATGAGGACCTCGCGTGCGCGCTCGCGCTGGTCCGCTCCTGTCATCCGCGTCCCGGCGCCACGGTGAGCGCGGGTTCCGCCGAGTATGTGGTTCCCGACGTGTTCGTGCGGCGGACCGACCACGGCTGGGCGGTGGAGATCAATTCGGCCACCCTGCCGCGGGTGCGTCTCAATCAGAGCTACGCGAGCCTCATCGGCCGCAACGCCAGCCATGCCACCATGCGCGCGCAGCTCCAGGAAGCGCGCTGGCTGCTGAAGAGCCTGGAGATCCGGCACGAAACGCTGATCAAGGTCGCACGCTCCATCGTCGAGCGGCAGACCGCCTTCCTCGAGCATGGCGAAGAGCACATGCGGCCGATGATCCTCAAGGACATCGCCGAAGCGATCGGCATGCACGAGTCGACGATCTCCCGCGTCACCTCCGGCAAGTACATGCACACCCCGCGCGGCGTCTTCGAGCTGCGCTATTTCTTTTCCAGCCACGTCGAGGGCGCGGACGGGTCGGGGACTTCCTCGACGGCGATCCGCGCCAAGATCAGGAAGCTCGTCAAGGAGGAGGAGGCGGAGTCGCCCCTGAGCGATGGCCGCATCGCCGAGCTTCTCTCGGCCGAAGGCATTCCGGTCGCACGCCGCACCGTCGCGAAATACCGGGAGGCGATGGGCATCCCTCCCTCCAACGAGCGCCGGCGCGCGGGCCTGGGTCAGATGTGAGATGAAGTCAGCCACAACACGTGAGAAGGAGACGCCTATGCAGCTCAACGTCACTGGCCACCACGTCGAGGTGACCGCCTCCCTGCGAGGCTATGTGGAGAAGAAACTCGAGCGCATCGGACGGCATTTCGAGCAGGTCATCGACGTGCACTGTGTCCTGACGGTGGAGAAACTGCGCCAGAAAGCCGAGGCTACCCTGCATGTGAGCGGCAACTCGATCCATGCGGACGCGACCGAGGAAAACATGTACGCCGCGATCGATCTCCTGGCCGACAAGCTCGACCGCTGCATCAAGAAGCACAAGGAAAAGCTGACGGACCATCATGCCGTCGAGGGTCGGGCGCTACGCGCCTGACCTGACCCCTCTCCCCAAACAGAAGACGACGGAACAGTGCCGCCGTGCGCATCGTCGTACTAAGCGGACTGTCCGGCTCCGGCAAGAGCGTGGCTCTGCACATGCTCGAGGACCTGGGCTTCTACTGCATCGACAATATTCCCGCGGCGCTGCTCAAACCCTTCATCTCCCACGCCGTGCGCAGCCCCGAGCGCACTTACGAGCGCGCGGCGGTCGGTCTCGATGCGCGTAACACCCCGGCGGAAATCGCCACCGTGCCGCAGCTCACGGATGAGCTCCGCCGCAGCGGGATCGAATGCGAGGTCGTCTTTCTGACCGCGACGGACGAGGAGCTGCTGCGCCGCTTCGCGGAGACGCGGCGCAAGCATCCGATGAGCCGGCACGACGTCGATTTGCGCGCGGCGATAGCCATGGAGCGTCAGCTCCTCGAGCCGATCGTCTATGCGGCAGATCTCGTCATCGATACCTCCCGTCTGGGAGTGCACGCGCTGCGGGATCTCATCAAGCAGCGCATCGGCGAGCCGCACGCAGCACGACTAACACTCACCTTCGAGTCGTTCGGCTTCAAGCACGGCATCCCGGGGGACGCCGACTTCGTATTCGATGCCCGCTCTCTTCCCAACCCTTATTGGGAGCCGGCCTTGCGCGGTCTCACCGGACGCGACGCGGAGGTCATCCGCTTCCTCGAAGGGCAGACGAACGTGGCGGCGCTGATCGCGGACATCGCACAGTTCATCCGTGCACGCATTCCGGAGTATGTTGCGAGCAACCGCGGGTATCTGACAGTGGCGGTCGGCTGCACGGGCGGGCAGCATCGCTCCGTCTACATCGTCGACAAGCTGGTGGCGCAGTTCGGCGCGCAATTCCCCACGGTGACCGCCCGCCACACGGTTCTGAATCGTTAGGCAGCCAGCCCGAAAGCAGATGACAAAGCGGCCCAGGGCGCTC
>DATKPR010000116.1:0-14178 GCA_035523985.1 Steroidobacteraceae bacterium
TCTGCGTGTTGAAGGACAGCCCGAGCATCTTGATGTCGTTCGGGAACTGCTCGACATAGCCCTCGCTGGCGGCGTACAGGTTGGCCGCCAGATTGCTCGCCTGGTTATTGACGTTGCCGCCGGCGCGCAGCGTGTTGGCGCCGATGGTCGCGTACTGCGTGGCGGTCGCGGCGCTCAGGTTCCCGCCCTGCGCGGCGGCGGTCTGCTGGCCCACCGCCGAACCGGTCGCGACCGCCTCGGCGAACGGCAGCCCCGCGGCGAGCGCCTGCGCGGCGGCGCCCACGGCGTTGACGGCGCCCCAGGCGTTGCCGAAGCCCGCCTGGGAGCCCGACTGGATGGAGATGACCGGCAGCCTGCTCGTGTAGTTGAGGAAGTAGAAGCCGAGCTCGGTTCCCTGGCTGAAGTTCGGCAGATACCACTTGAATTTGACGCCGAACTGGCCGGAATCCGGCGGGCGCTGGTCGGGCAGGCGCGCGATCGACTGGAAGTTGCCGATGGTGCCGCCGCCGAGCGCGCTGAAGTCGACGCCCTGATCGGAGATCGCGCCGAAGCCGAGCACGATCTTGTTGCCGCCGGCGCCGGCGATGTCGTTGGTGCTGAAGTAGGCGCCGTCCGGCTCGATGATGTCCTGGTGCCAGTCGAACAGGTACAGCAGCTGGGTGCTCAGGTTCTTGGTCAGCTGCAGATTGAAGACCGCCGACTCATCCGGCAGCAGCGCCTGCTTGAGCTCGGCTCCGGGCACCTGCAGCGCCGTGACGTCGAAGTAGTCGACCTGGTTGAGGCCTCCGGGGATGAAGGTGCTCTCGCCCCAGTCCACCACCTGGCGTCCGAGCCGCAGCTCCGCGGGGCTCGAGCCCATGTTCCAGCGCACATAGCCGAAGGCGTCCAGCAAGCGCGTGTAGCTGCCGATGACGTCCCGGGCATCGTGCGACAGCGGCGTGCGGTCGGTGCTCTGACCCATGACCCAGAAGTCGTACAGACCCGAGCCGCGCACGAACACGCCGGCCTTGTCCTTGTAGCTCAGCGAGAACTCGGTGGTGCCCGTCAGCGCCTCGCTGAAGGTGCCCTTGCCGTAGTTCAGATCGCCGTCGTCGATGTTGGGACCGTAGCCGCAGCCCCCGTCGGCGATGGCGATGAACGCGCAGTCGCGCCCGCCGACGCGGGACGCCGCGCCGAGGCCGAGGGTGGTATCCCAGGAGCCGCTCCAGTCCCCGGATGAGAAATTGAACGCCCCCGCCTGCGGTGCCGCGCACAGCGCCAGGCAGACCGCCGCCGGGGCGATCAGCAGCCCACGACGCCCCATGTGAACTTTCCTCATGTCTCCCCCTGCTGCCTTGCGGCCCGGCGCCTGTGTCCGGGTACTTGATTGCGACGCTCGGTGGTTCGCTGCTGGCGCCTGCACGCCGGGTTCTTGTTTGTTCCGCAACACAAGACCTGCGCGCTGGAGTCTACGACTCGGCCACGCGGGGCGGCAAGCAGCTGGCAAATCAGCGTCCTATGATGTACCGCCGCCACTACCCGGCGGTCCCAGGCAGCCGTGGCGCAAATGGATACTTACACCGGCAAGACCGTTCTGATCACCGGAGCCTCGACCGGCATCGGGCGCGCGCTCGCGCTCGAGCTGGCACGCGCCGGGGCGCGGCTCGCGCTCAATGCGCGCGACGCGGCGCGCCTCAGCGCCACCGCCGCGGAGTGCGCGGCGCACGGCGCCGAGGTGCTCACCGTTCCCGGGGACGTCGCCGTGCCCGCCGACTGCCGCGCGCTCGTCGCGCGCACCGTGGAGCGCTTCGGCGCCCTCGACGTGCTGGTGAACAACGCCGGCGTGACCATGTGGGCGCGCTTCGATCAGCTCGCCGGCCTCGAGGGCCTCGAGCGGCTGCTCGCGGTCAACTACCTCGGCGCGGCGCGCGTGACCGCGGCCGCCCTGCCACATCTGAAGAGCGCGCGCGGGCTGATCGTGGCGGTGGCGAGCATCGCCGGACTCACCGGCGTACCCGAGCGCACCGGCTACGCCGCCAGCAAGCACGCCATGGTCGGCTTCTTCGAGTCGCTGCGCATCGAGCTGCGCGGCAGCGGCGTCGGCGTGACGATCGTCGCCCCGGACTTCGTCAAGAGCGAGCTGCACAAGGCGGCCCTCGGACCCGACGGCCGGCCGCTCGGCAAGACCCCCATGGACGAGCCGCGCATCATGACGAGCGAGCAGTGCGCGCACCTCATGATGCACGCGATGCGCAGGCGGCAACGGCTCCTCATCACTTCGCGGCGCGGGCGGCTCGGGCGCTGGGCGCGGCTGGTGGCGCCCGGCCTGGTCGACTCACTCGCCGCGCGCGCCATCCGCCTGCGGCGCTGAGCGCGCGCAGCGCCCGGTCCTCACTCGAAGGCGATCGCCGGCAGGTCGAGCGCGATGAGAAAGTACTCGAACAGGTGCTGGATCACGCGGATCTGGTTGTGCAGCCGGTGATCGCTCTCGAGCAGGTGCAGCGCCGCACGGTTGCTCTGCGCAAAGCGCACGCTGTGCTCGAACGGCACCACCTCGTCGCGCCAGCCGTGCACCACCGCCGCCGGACAGTCGACGCCGCCGGCGCGCAGCTCCGGCAACCCCTCCAGGTACAGCGCCGGCGCCATGAGAAACACGCCGCGGGCGTGCAGCAGCGAGGCGGAGGCGACCGCCACGTAGCCGCCCATGCTCGAGCCGACCAGCACCAGGTCGCCCGCCAGCTCCTTGCAGAAGTCGACCAGCTTCGCGACGCGCGCGCGCGGCTGATCGATGCCGCGGTAGTCGACCGAGTGCGCCTCGTAGCCCTCGCTGCGGGCCACTTCGGCGAGCGCGGTGATCTTGCGGCCCCAGGGACCGCTCTCCTGTCCGTGGGAAAAGACGACGTGACGGGTCACGAGCGCCTCCACGCTGCCGCCGCCGGGCTTGGGTGCCGGATCCGCATGGGCGAATAATGCAGGCAATGGAAACGTTAAGCCAATCGGACGCGGCAACGGCGCTGACGGCCGGCTGGCAGTTCTGGATCGATCGCGGCGGCACCTTCACCGACGTGGTCGCCCTCGCGCCCGACGGTGCGCTGCACATCCGCAAGGTGCTGTCGGTGCCCGCCGGGCGCGGCGCGCACGCCGATCCGGGCCTCAGCGCCGCGCGCGAGCTGCGTGCCGCGTTGCACCCGGCGGCGCCGGTCGCGGAGGTGAAGGTCGGCACCACCGTGGCGACCAACGCGCTGCTGACGCGCGCCGGCGAGCCGGTGGTACTCGTCACCACCGCCGGCTTCGCCGATGCGCTGCGCGTCGGCTACCAGAACCGCCCCGACATCTTCGCGCGCCACATCGTGCTGCCGCAGCCCCTCTACAGCGCGGTCATCGAGGCGCAGGAGCGCATCGACGCCGACGGTCGCGTGCTCGTGCCGCTCGCGCTCGAGCGGCTGCGGGCGGATCTCACGCGCGCCCGCCGCGCCGGCCGGCGCGCGCTCGCCATCGTGTTCGTGCACGGCTGGCGCCACGGCGCGCACGAGCGCGCCGCCGCGGCGCTGGCCCGCGAGCTCGGCTTCGAGGAAGTCTCGGTGTCGCACGAGCTCTCGCCGCTGGTGCGCTACGTCACGCGCGGCGACACCACGGTGCTCAACGCCTACCTGGCGCTGCCGCTGCGCGCCTACGTCGGCAGCCTCAGGGGACAGCTCGCCGCGCTCGACAGCGGCGCGCGTCTCGCCTTCATGCAGAGCAACGGCGGCCTGGCGGACGCCGCCTCCTTTCACGCCCTCGCGAGCGTGCTGTCGGGGCCGGCGGGCGGACTGATCGGCATGCACTGGGTGGGCGAGCGCCTCGGTATACCCAAGCTCATCGGCTTCGATATGGGCGGCACCTCGACCGACGTCTCGCTCATCGACGGGGCGCTGCCGCAGCGATTCGAGCACACCATCGCCGGGGTGCGCCTCACGCAGCCGATGCTCGACGTGCACACCATCGCCGCCGGCGGCGGCTCGATCCTGAGCTACCGCGACGGACGCTTCGCGGTGGGTCCGGCCTCGGCGGGCGCGGATCCGGGACCGGCGTGCTACCGGCGCGGCGGGCCGCTCACCCTCACCGACGTGCAGGTACTGCTCGGGCACCTGCGCCCCGACACGCTGCCGGCGCTGTTCGGCGCGGACGGCCGCGCGCGCATCGATGCGCAGGTGGTCGCGGAGCGCTTCGCGGCGCTGGCGGCGGAGGTGAGTCCGCAGGTGGCGCACGGCTGCTCGGCCGAGCAGGTGGCGGAGTCCTTCCTCGAAGTCGGGGTCGAGTCGATGGCCAATGCCATCCGTCAGGTGTCGGCGCGCCAGGGGCTCGATGCCGGCGACTTCACGCTGTTCTGCTTCGGCGGGGCGGCCGGCCAGCACGCCTGCCGCGTGGCGCACGCCGCCGGGATGCGCCGGGTGCTGGTGCATCCGCTCGCGAGCGTGCTGTCGGCGTTCGGCATCGGCGTGGCGGACCGCCTGGCGGTGCGCCGGGCGAGTCTGCGGGCGCCGCTCACCGCGGCCGGCCTCGGGGAGGCGCGGGTGCAGCTCGAGCGGCTCGAGGCGCGCGCGCGCGCCGAGCTCGCCGCGTTCGCCGCGGCGCCGGTGCGGGTGACGTGGCTGCTCGAGGTGCGCGCCGGCGACAGCGACGTGACGCTGTCGGTCGGCTGCGGTGCGCTCGAGGAGGTGCGCGAGGCCTTCCATGCCGAGCACCTGAAGCGCTTCGGCTTCGCCGCTCACGGCCTCGAGGCGGTGATCGAGGCCGTGCGCGCCGAGGCGCGCCTCACCTCGCTCGAGGCGGCAAAGCTCAGGGTCCCGGCGCCCGCGGTGCCGGCGGCGCTGCCGCCGAGCGCACGCGCCTGGTTCGCGGGCTGGCGCGAGGTGCCGCTCATCTCCATGGCGGCTCTCGAGGGCACGCTGACGGGACCTGCGCTCATCGTCGAGCCGCACAGCACCGTGGTCCTCGAGAGCGGCTGGTGCGCACGCCGCCTCGAGGGCGGGGAGCTGCTGCTCGAGCGGCAGGCCGCCGCCGCCGGCAGCGGCGAGCAGGCCGCCGATCCGGCGCGCATCGAGATCTCCAACAATCTCTTCATGCACATCGCCGAGCAGATGGGCGAGGTGCTCAAGGCCACCGCCCAGTCGGTGAACATCCGCGAGCGCCTCGACTACTCCTGCGCGCTGTTCGACGCGCAGGGGGGCCTGGTCGCCAACGCGCCGCACATGCCGGTGCACCTGGGCTCGATGGGCGCGAGCGTGCGCGCGGTCATCGCGGCGCGGCGCGGGCGGCTCAGGCCGGGGGACTCCTGGCTGCTCAACAGTCCCTACCACGGCGGTACCCACCTGCCCGACATGACGGTGGTTACGCCGGTCTTCAGCGGCGGCGGCGGCGCGCCCGACTTCTTCGTCGCCTCGCGCGCCCATCACGCCGACATCGGCGGGGTGACGCCCGGCTCGATGCCGCCCTTCAGCCGCGACATAGAAGAGGAAGGGGTGCTGTTCGAGTGTTTCCACCTGGTGGAGGACTCGCGGCTGCGCGAGCGGGAGCTGCGCGCGGCGCTCGGCGCCGGCCGCTGGCCGGCGCGCCGCCCCGAGCAGAACCTCGCGGACCTGCGCGCGCAGCTCGCCGCCAACGCGCGCGGCATCGCGGAGGTGCGCCGCGCGCTCGAGCGCTACGGGCTCGCCGGGCTCAGTGCCCGCATGCGCGAGGTGCAGGACAACGCCGCGCTGTCGGTGCGCAACGCCATCGGTGCGCGCTCGAGCGGCGAGTTCCGCTACGAGATGGACGGCGGCTTCTGTATCGCGGTGCGCATCGACATCGACCGCGAGGCGCGCCGCGCGCGCGTCGATTTCACCGGCACCTCGCCTCAGGGCGCGCACAACTTCAACGCCCCGCGCGCCGTGTGCATGGCCGCGGTGCTGTACGTGTTCCGCACGCTGATCGAGCGGCCGATTCCGCTCAACGAGGGTTGCCTCGAGCCGCTCGAGATCGTGATCCCGCCGGGCTCGATGCTCGATCCGCGCCCGCCGGCGGCGGTGGCCGCCGGCAACGTCGAGACCTCGCAGTGCATCGTGGATGCGCTCTACGGCGCGCTCGGCATCCTCGCCGCCTCCCAGGGAACGATGAACAACCTCACCTTCGGGGACGAGCGGCTGCAGTACTACGAGACGATCTGCGGCGGGGCCGGGGCCGGGCCGGACTTCGACGGCTGCGATGCGGTGCACACCCACATGACCAACTCGCGCCTCACCGATCCGGAGATCCTCGAGGCGCAGTACCCGGTGCTGGTGCGCGAGTTCGCGATCCGCCGCGGCTCGGGCGGTGCCGGCCGCCACCACGGCGGCGACGGCGTGGTGCGGCGGCTCGAGTTCCGTGCGCCCTTCTCGGGCGCACTGCTCGCCAACCACCGGCGCATCGCGCCCTTCGGGCTCGCGGGGGGAGAGCCGGGGGCGCGCGGCGCGGCACATATCCGCCGCGCGGCGGGCGCCGCGCCGGAGACACTCGGCGCCACGGCCCGTTTCGAGGTGGCGCCGGGGGATGAGCTCACGATCCTGACCCCGGGCGGGGGCGGATTCGGCAAGAGCGGCTAGCTAGCCGACGACCCCGCCGCGCAGGATCGAGGTCTGGATCTCCCACTCGACGCGCTGCCCCGCGGTCGCCTGGCGGTTGACCGACACGGGGCGCACGCGGCTCAGGCCCGCGCGGTGCGTCACGAGCCAGGTGTCGAACTCACCGGGGCGCGTGGTGGCAAAGCCGAACAGCAGGTTGAATTTGCCCTCGGCGACGCTGTGCGTGCCGTTGACACGCTCGTCGCAGATGACGAAGTAGCTGTCGCGCGGCGTCACGCCGGCGAAGGCGCCCTGCGCGGCGAGCGAGTCGAGGAACTCCGCGACGCGCGCGCGCGCCCGCCCCCAGGTGGCCGGGCCGTTGTGCTCGAGCAGCACCCAGCGGGTGCCCTGCTCGATGCTCGCGGCGACGTAGAGCCCGAGCCGCCGCGCCGAAAGGTAGCGCCAGTCCGAGGCGCTGCTGCCCTCGCCCGCGAGCGTGCGCGGACCCGGGTGGGTGCGGCCCGCGCTGCGCACCGCCTGCAGGGTGTTGACGCCCGCCTGCGCGAGGCGCGCGCGCTCGGGATCCGACACCGTCACCGCCGGCCGCAACCCCGGGCGCAGCGATGCCTCCTCGGCCTCCACCGCCGTCCAGATGGGCCAGCTCTCGTCCGAGCGCGCGATCATCCCGGCGGCCGCCCCGCAGGATGCGAAGGTCTCGACCCGGCCGCGCAGGCGATCGAAGGCCTGGACACGCGGGTAGTACATCACCGCGCAGTCGCTGCGGAACGGCCAGCTGCGCAGCGCCGCGAGCGCCACCGCGGCGCTGCTCCAGGATGCGGGCGGATCGACCACCAGCAGCGCGCAGCGCTCGCGGCACAGGCGCGCCGCCACGTAGAGCGTCGACATGCCGACGTCCTGCTCGCGTGCGAGCGGCGGAATGCACAACAGGTTGAAGCGCTCCGCGGCGGCGAGTGCGAACAGTCCCGTGCCGCGGGCGTGCGCGCCGATCACGTCGTAGTCGGTGAGCGGCGCGCCGTCGTCGCCGTCGGGGTTGGAGAGCGTGTAGCCGGCCGCGACCCCGCCGGGCCCGCCGGCGGAGCGATCCGGACGCTGCGCCGGGAGCGTGCCGTGCACGCGTACCAGGGCGGACTCGAGCAGTGCCTGGGTGAGGAAGCCCTTCGCGCCGGCCGTCATCGACACACGCCGGTAGATCTCCTGATCCTCGACCAGCTCCGAGCCCGCGGTGCGCACGCGCTGCACCACGAGGTTGAACCGATCGGCCTCGGCCGCCGCGATCCCGTCATAGTCGACCGAGGCGCGCAGGTACTCGCGCGAGCCCGGGTTGACCGCGATCAGCGTGAGGGTCTCGCCCGCCGCCGGGAGGCTGAGCGTCGGCGGCCGCGCGCCGTTGACCACGCGGACGATGCGCGCTTCGCGCCCGCCGTTCTCGAAGAACTGCTCGACGGCGTAGGAGAGCGTCGAGGGCTGCCACAGGCCGCCGAAGTGCTGCTGGAACTCGGAGAAGCTGTGGACGGTGAGCGGCTGTGCCACCGGGCCCTTGAGCGTGCGCCCGACGAAGGCGGCGACCCCGGTGGCGACGCCGTCGATGGCCTGATAGTCACGGCTTTGTTGGGCGAGTTGTGCGCCGGACGCGCGGCTGTTGGCCACTCAAACGCCTCTTGGAGTTGTGTCCGGGGACTCTAGCACAGGGTGTCGGCCGACGCCGGCAGTCTCGCGGCGCGCGCGACTTAACGCGACTCGGTGCCGTTGCCCGCGTGCGGCGCGGCGCCGCGCTCGAGCGCGCGCTGTGTTTCCTCGGCGCGGGCGCGCTCGCGCGCCTCGCGCTTGGCGGCGATCTCCGCGAGCATGAGGTCGAGCCACTGCGACAGCGCCGGGGCAGGCGCGTCTTTCCGCGACAGCGCAGGGGCAGGCGCCTCTTTCCGCGACAGCGCAGGGGCAGGCGACTCTTTCCGCGATAGCGCAGGGGCAGGCGAGTCGCTCATCAACCGCCACCGTCCTTCGTGGGGGGCGGCGGCGTCTTGCCCGGCGGCGTACCCGCGGCAGGCGCGGCGACCGCAGCCGCGGCGGCTGCCGAGCCCGCGGCGGGTGCCGGAGCCTGTGCACCCGGCTCGATCTCCGAGAGGATCTGCTTGAAGGACGCCTCGTCCATCGGCAGGTCGGACTTGCCGTCCCAGGTCGAGCCCGCGGGCAGCGCGTTCTGCACCCGCGGCGCGCGCGCGAGCACCCGATCGAGACTCGCGTCCGCGGTCGAGATCGGCACCGGCACGCCGCGCGGATTGCGGGTGAGCGCGGCCACCAGCTCCCAGTCGACCTGCAGGTGATGGCTCTTCAGCTGCTGCTGCAGCGTCGCGGCGAGCTGCTTGCTGAGGAGCTTGCGCTGGGCCTTGTTCCAGTCGCGCGCGTCGTCCTCGAGCACGTCGTAGGGCTGCAGGTACAGCTGTCCGTCGCTCCAGCCGAACTCGAACGGCTGGTTCACCACCCGCACCTGCGTGCCGACCGGCACCATGTTGAAGAACTGCTCGATGTCCTCGGGGTAGAGGCGGATGCAGCCGTGACTCGAGCGCAGGCCGACGCCGGCCGGCTTGTTGGTGCCGTGGATCAGGTAGCTCGGCCACTGCAGATAGAACGCGTACTTGCCGAGCGGGTTGTCGGGGCCCGGACCGATCACCGGATCGAGATCCTCGCCGTTGTCGTGATGCTCCTTGCGCACCGATGCCGGTACGCGCCAGGTCGGGTCCTTCTGGCGGCGCACGATCCGGGTGACACCCTCGGGCGTGCGCCAGCCCACCTTGCCGATGCCGATGGGATGGGTGATTACGACCGTGCGCTCCCCGGCCTTGACCGGCGGGAAATAGAAGATGCGCATCGCGGCGATGTTGATCACCAGGCCCGTGTAGGGGGCGTTCGGCAGCACGAACTGACTCGGCACGACGATCTCGGTGCCCTCGCCCGGCAGCCACGGGTCGACCTTGGGGTTGGCGCGCAGGATCTCCTCGTAGCCGACGTTGAAGCGCCGCGCGATGTCGGTGAGCGTGTCGTCCTTGCCCGCGGCGACCACCTGCACGACGCCGACGACGCTCTGCCCCGGCTCGAGCTCGAAGCGCTCCGTGACCGTCGGCTGCGGCAGCGCAGGAGGCGCGGGCGCCACCGGCGCAGGCGGCGGCGGAGCCGGGCGATGCAGGGGGCCGAACAGCGAGCAGGCGGCCAGCAGGCAACAGGCCGCGAGCGCCGGGGCCGCGACGCGCGGCGGGACGATGTTCATAAGGAGTGAATTATGACCGATGTAGGGCCGCGGGCGGAGCGTGGCCGCACGGCTACAGGAGCACCGGCTGGTCGGGCAGCTCGTTGCTCCCGGGCGCGGCTCGCGGAAAATGCCGCCCGAGCAGCGCTCCGACTCCCAGGACCCCGCTGACCGAGCCCTCGCGGAAGCGCCCCTCGCGGTAGTGGTGCTGCATCTGGCGGCACACGGCTTCCCACTCGGCCTGGCTGACGCGTGCGGCGATGCCGCGGTCGGCGACGATCTCGACGACCCGGTCGGCCAGGTCCACGTAGATCAGCACGCCGTTGTTGTGCGCGGTGTCCCACACCCCGAGCAAGCCGAAGAGCTGCAGTGCGCGCTGCCGCGGTGCGAGATCGCGCCAAAGCTCGGGGAGATCGAATGCGGTCTCGACGACGAAGCGGATCTCGCCCGCGTGCCGCGCCTCGCACTCGCGGATCGCCTCCTCGATCGCCTTGCGCACCGGCGGCGAGAAGTGGCGCCGCGTCCGAAAGCGCGTGGCGGTGAGATGGCGCAGGAGCCTGAGGATTCTCATCGCCTACCAGCTCCCCGAGGCGCCGCCGCCCGCGAAGCCCCCGCCTCCGCCGCTGAACCCTCCGCCGCCGAATCCTCCGCCACCGAAGCCGCCGCCCCCCAGGCCGCCGCCGAAGCCTCCGAAGCCGCCGCTCGACCAGCCGCTGCCGCGCCCGAGGCCCCCGAGCAGCGTGAACACGAAGCCGGCGAGCGCAGCCAGCCCGGCGAGCACGAGCGCATAGCCGGCGATCCATACCAGGAGCCCCGCACCCGCCCCGGTCAGCACCGAGCCGAGCGTGCGCCCGAAGATGCTGCGCAGCAGCGCCGAGCCCACCAGCACCGCAAAGAGCAGCGGCAGCAGCAACCCGCCGCCGCCGTGCGGCCGCCGGGCTCCCTGCCACCCCTGCGGCGGTGGCGGCAGCGGCTCGCCCTGGACGAGCTTCATCATCTGATCGAGGGCGGCGTCGATGCCGCCGTAGAAATCGCCCTGGCGAAAGGCGGGCTTCACGGTCTCGTCGATGATGCGGTTGGTGAGCGCGTCCGTGAGCACGCCCTCGAGGCCGCGGCCCACCTCGATGCGCACGCGGTGATCGTCCTTGGCGACGAGCAGCAGCGCGCCATCGTCGACCCCCTTGCGGCCGAGCTTCCAGGCATCGGTGACGCGGATCGAATACTGCTCGATCTCCTCGGGCTGCGTGGTCGGAACGATCAGCACCGCGAGCTGCGAGCCCTTGGCGGACTCGAACGCGGCGAGCTTGCTCTCGAGGGCGGTCTGCTGCGCGGCGGTGAGCGTGCCGGTGAGGTCGGTGACGCGCGCGCTGAGCGTCGGCACGGCGATGAGCCCCGGCGCCGCGCCGTCCGCGGCGCCCTGACCGGCGGCGCACACCGCCAGGCCGAGCAGCAGCGGCAGCGCGGCCCCCGCGAAGCGGCGGGCCCGAGGCGCCGAGCCCCTCATCGCGTCAGGGTTTTGCGGCGGGCGGGGCGGCCGCCGGCGGCGGGGTGCCCGGCATGGCCGGCGTGCTGGTGTCGAAACTCACGGTCGGCGCCGTCGCGATCTCGCGCTCGTTGGCGACCGTGAAGTTCGGCTTCACCTGGAAGTCGAACATCTTGGCGGTGAGGTTCACCGGGAAGGAGCGCACCGTCACGTTGTAGCTCTGCACCGCCGCGATGTAGCGGTTGCGTGCCACGGTGATGCGGTTCTCGGTGCCCTCGAGCTGCGACTGCAGGTCGGCGAAGCGCTGGTCGGATTTGAGCTGCGGGTAGTTCTCGGTGACCGCCATCAGGTGGCTCAACGCCTGGGTGAGCTGGCCCTGCGCCGCCTGGTACTTCTGGAAGAGCTCCGGGTTGTCGAGCACCTGGGGCGTCACCTGGATCGAGTTCGCCTGGGCGCGCGCCTCGGTGACCCCGATCAGCACCTTCTGTTCCTGGGCGGCGTAACCCTTCACCACCTCGACCAGATTCGGAATCAGGTCGGCCCGCCGCTGGTACTGATTGACGACCTCGGACCAGGCGGCCTTCACGGCCTCGTCCTGCTGCTGCAGCTTGTTGTAGCCGCAACCGGAAAGCATGAGCACCGCGGCCGAAAGCAACGCCACCATCCACGCACGCATCGGATTTCTCCTGGCAAAGACATGCCCGGACCTGAACCCAGGTCCGGGGGGCAGGAATTGTCACATGGGGGCCGAAGCGGCGTCGATCAAGGGCAAAAAAAGACGATATTGGAGTTGCCGTACCAAGCGTGAGAACAAAAAAGGCCGCGACTGGCGCGGCCTTTAGCGCAGATGCATTCGGCCTTAGACGGACTTCATTGGCCGTGGGCCTTCCCCGGGTTTGGCAAGCGGGTTCTCGTCAATCGTCGTCAGAATTTCCACGATACGGTCCAACAGATAGTCCGGATAAGCTTCGCCGTGGGGAAGCACGGGGACCAGAATGTGGCGTCCACGCGGGGTCTTCCAAGCGCGAGTCGTCGCGGTTCCTTCGCCGGTTGGCTGAAGCTTCCACTTCTGAGTCAGTTCGGCTTCAAATTCCGCTTTCGTATAACGCCGCATCGCCATATGTGGGTCCTCCCACGCTTCGCTTGTCAGCCGGATAGTGGTAGGGCCACGTACTTCGGTGCCATTGGTTGCCATTCGCCGGTTACGGCCTGACCACCTTTGACTCCTTCGGTAGCGCGGAACACCTGCACGTCCATCTGGTAGTTGAGGTTGAAAAGAAGCTTGATCGCTGCCGGAAGATCGGCTACCAGCGCAGACAAATCCCGCCCCGCAAGAAACAGACCGGGAAGGTCCCTGCTGGTGACCGAGAACATGTTTTCCTCTTTGTGCGGCTCGATCAGCACGTTAATCAGCATTGTGTGGCTTGAACTGGCAGACATATAAAAGTCCGTTCCGGGTCGGGTTGTTCCTGCCGAGCAGTATACGCCCGCCGTCAAGTTCCCCGAGCCCGCCAAAATACGACCCTTCATACTCGATTAGATCGGGGTTGCCATGCCAAGTTCAAGATTGCCCCTGTGGCGCCTCTCAGGGGCTTCCGCCGTCTTTGAGTCTTATTTCAAGCTCTACGGGTTTTTCGTCATCGTCGTAAACCTGGCTCACATTCATTGCAAACGTGCGGAACCAGCGCACGCGATTCTCTGCGGGCCATTGCCCCACGCCGCCGCTCGGGATCTTGCGCAGCAGCGCCATCAATAGCGGGTCGAGACCGAGACCGCCGTCGCCACCTTCACCGCCCCCGCCACCGGGAACCGCGACCTTGGCGGCCTGAGGCAAGAGTTGCACCGCTGGCATGACAAGCCGATTCGGCGCAGCTTCCCTAAAGCCAGCCTGCTCCGATGAGCTTTCAAATACCTGCCTCGCCCTAGCTTTCTGTTTTTCTGGAACGCCGAGGCCAGCAATTTCCCTTTCCAAAGCAGCCGCCGGGGGGACCACACCGTCCTTGTATTTGTCGTACAGAGCCTTGAAGAGTGGGACCCTCAAGAACGCCTCGGCGCGCGCAGCGCGCCCCTGAGCAGGATCTACACTCCGTCTCCCCAATTCGGTGAGCCGAATGTTCTCCGGGCTATCGCTCTCGATGAGGCCGAATAATCTCGCGGCCGCAAGCTGGACCCGGAAGCCGCTGCTCTTGACGCTCTGACCCATCCATGCGGCGAGCTGCGCTTGCGAGCACTGGCCGTGGCCCACGTTGCCATGAACGGCCGTCGCCACCTCCGCCGCACTCTCGTAGTCGGAATACGGGAAGCCAATGGCGGAACGCTGCCGCTTCCCTTCTTCGCTGGCGTCATCCTCATCATTCAAGGGCTCTACGTTTTCGCTCATGTGGCTTACTCCATTCCTCGGTTCGGACCCCGATGTCCAGAATATAATACCAAAAAAGGCTAAAATCAACACTGTGATGCTTTACAGTTCATTTTCGGTATAATATAATGCCAAACATGGATAGCGAGCACCAAAAAAGAAAGACCCCTGAACGGCTCACGACCGATCAGGGGTCTTCTGGTCAATCCCCCCGGCTGTTGGACGCAGGCCGCGCTTTCGTAAGCGCAGGATCGGAGGTTCAAATCCTCCCCGGGGGGCCATCTAAGTCTCTCATTTTTCAGGTTTTCCGTCAATGAACAGCTCACAGTCCATCCTCTCAGCCCCCTACTTCCACAATGAGGAAGCGGCCTTCGAGTACGTGGAACGCGCGCTGTGGCCCCCGGCGGCCAGGTCAAAGTCCTCCACTCGTGGCCGGGTCAAATTCCTCCAGCTGATGCGAGGGGACGGATGATGATTACGCGGTCGCGGCGTGCTTGGCAACCCGCTCTGCGGCTTCTTTGAGCCGCCAGCTGCGACC
>DATKPR010000117.1:0-11571 GCA_035523985.1 Steroidobacteraceae bacterium
GCCCAGGCGGGGCTCGATGCGGTACGCGACTCGGCGATGAAGTACGTGCCCGAGCAGCTCGGCGGCGTCGATGCGCAGCTGTCCGATCTCAAGGGCAAGTTCCAGCAGGGCGACTACGCCGGCGTGGTGAAGGACGCGCCCGCACTGATGACCGCGATCTCGAACCTCAAGGACGCCGCGGCCGCCAAGAAGACCGAGGCGGAAGCGGCCCTCGCCAAGGCGAAGGAAGACTGGGGCCCGGAGGCCGCCGCGGTGCCGAAGATGGTCGAGGAGCTCACCAAGCGCGTCGAGACGCTGTCGAAGTCCGGCAGGCTGCCCAAGGGCGTGACCAAGGACGCACTCGCCGCCGCCAAGAGCGGACTCGAGTCGCTCAAGTCGACCTGGGCCGATGCCGGCAACGCCGCCGGCTCCGGTGACTACACCACCGCGATGGCCAAGGCGCAGAGCGTCAAGGAAAAGGCCGCGGAGCTCATGAAGTCGCTGGGAATGAAGCCCGCGAGCTGAGGACTCCCGCCTGAGGAATGCTCGCCGGCCGTCTCACACGAGGCGGCCGGCGAGATCGTAGGCGGACGCACCGACGATCTCGACGTCCGCGAACTCACCGACCCGCACCTGAGCGGCGTCGGCGATCCTCACCACGCCGTCGATCTCGGGCGCATCGGCCTCGCTGCGCGCGACCGCGGCGCCGTCCGCCACCGCATCGACCAGCACCCGCATGCGCTCGCCGACCCTGGCCGCGAGCCGCCGCGCACTGATGGCGGCGGCGCGCTCCATGAAGCGTGCATAGCGCTCCTCCTGCACCTCGGGCGGCACGTGTCCCGCGAGCGCATTGGCCGCCGCCCCCTCGACCGGGGAGTACTTGAAGCAGCCGACGCGGTCGAGCCCGGCTTCCCCGAGCCAGGCGAGGAGCTCGCCGAACTCGGCCTCGGTCTCGCCGGGAAAGCCGACGATGAAGGTGCTGCGCAGCGTGAGCCCGGGGCAGGCGCGGCGCCAGGCGGCGATGCGCGCCAGGGTGTCCTCGGCGTGCGCGGGGCGGCGCATGCGCTTGAGCACCGCGGGGCTGCCGTGCTGGAAGGGGATGTCGAGGTAGGGCAGCACGCGGCGCTGCGCCATGAGCGCGATGACCTCATCGACGTGCGGGTAGGGATAGACGTAGTGCAGGCGCACCCACACCCCGAGCGTGCCGAGCGCGCGCGCCAGGTCGATGAAGCGCGTCTGCCACTCCTCGCCGCGCCACTCGCCGCGCGCATAGCGCAGGTCCGCACCGTAAGCGCTCGTGTCCTGGGAAATGACCAGCAACTCCTTCACGCCCGCGGCGGCCAGACGCTCCGCCTCGCGCAGCACCTCCTCGATCGGGCGGCTCGCGAGACGGCCGCGCATCGCGGGAATCACGCAGAAGCTGCAGCGGTTGTTGCACCCTTCGGAGATCTTGAGGTAGGCGTAGTGGCGCGGCGTCAGGCGGATGCCCTGCGGCGGCACGAGATCGAGGAACGGATCGTGGCGCGGCGGCAGGTGCGCGTGCACCGCGCCCACCACCTTCTCGTAGGCGGCGGGACCGGTGACCTCGAGCACCCGCGGGTGGCGCTCGAGGATGCGCTCGGGCCGCGCGCCGAGGCAGCCGGTCACGATCACCCGCCCGTTGTGCTCGAGCGCCTCGCCGATCGCATCGAGCGACTCGTCGACCGCCGCATCGATGAATCCGCAGGTGTTGACGACCACGAGGTCGGCGGCCTCGTAGGTCGCCGACACCTCGTAGCCTTCCGAGCGCAGCCGCGTCAGGATGCGCTCCGAGTCCACCAGCGCCTTCGGGCAGCCGAGACTGACGAATCCGACGCGCGGGGCGCGGTTGCTGCGTGACTTGGCGGCTCGGGCTGTCATCGGCTCCGCGTAGTGTAGCCGCCCCGGCAGGCGCCGGAGGGACTGTCACAGATCTGTAAGAGGCGCGGCGGCATCATGCGCGGCCCGTATTCAGGTGTCCGCCCGCGCGCCGATGATCGCCGCAATCCACTCACTCTACTGGGACAACGTCTCACCTGAGCTGGTGAATGCGCAGCGCGCCGCCTGTGCAGCCCTCGGCCTGCCCGTCGCACAACACCGCATCGATGGCTTCGATCACGGCGAGTGGATCGACTGGGTCATGCAGCGCATGGAGCGGATCGACGTGTTCCTGTTCCTCGACATCGACTGCGTTCCGCTCAGCGCGCCCCGGGTCAGCGCCAATTTCACGCGCGCCGCCGCCGGCACGCTGATCGGCGCTGAAGGCGCCGCCAATCATCTCGATCCGAGCCGCTCCTATGCGGGTGCCTGGTACGTCTACGTCAACCGCGCGGCCTGGCAGAAACTCGGCCGGCCGTCGGCCAGGGCCAGCGCGCACGGCGACGTGTGTCAGCTGTGGACGGACGCCTGGCGTGCGGCGAGCGCGCCGGTGGAGTTGATTGCGCCGACTCACTGCCAGAGTCCGAAGTGGGACCTCCCGGGACGCAGGCTTGCCTACGGAGTGGCAACGACGTATGGCGAGGACTGTTTTCATCTGTTCGAGTCGCGCTCGGGAAACATCGAGCCGTTCCTGAGGCATTGCCGCCGCGTTGCCGGGCAGCGCTGAGATGCAGAGCGCATTGCAGGCCAGCGCCAGCGCGACGGTGATCATTCCGACCGTCGGACGCGCGGTGCTGCGCCGCTGTGTCGCGAGTGTGCTCGGCCAGAGCCATGCACCGGTGCAGGCCTATGTGGTCTGCGACGGGCCGCAGTTCCACCCGCAGGTGCAGCAGTCTCTCGAAGGCCTCGATACGGCGCGCATCCGCCTGCTGGTACTGCCGGAGAACGTGGGATCCGGCGGTTACTACGGTCACCGGGCGCTCGCCGGCTGTTCCCATTTCGTGAACTGCGATTACGTGCTGTTCCTCGATGAGGACAACTGGTACGAGCCGGAGCACGTCGCCGGGCTGATCGCCACGATCCAGCGCTTCGGGCTCGACTGGGCGTTCAGCCTGCGGCGCGTCGTCGCTCGCGACGGGGAGTTCGTGGTCCGCGACGACTGCGAGAGCCTGGGCGCCTGGCCCGGATGGCGCGGGCACCACCTGGTCGACACCAGTTGCTATTGCCTCAAGCGGGGCGTGGCCGCCGCCGCCGCCTCGGCCTGGCACGGGGGCTGGGGCCAGGATCGGGTGTACCTCAAGACGCTCGCCACGCACTTTCCACGCTATCGCGCCTCCGGCGCGTACACGGTGAACTACCGCCTCGGAGGCAACCCCGGCTCGGTCACGGCCGAGTTCTTCCATCAGGGCAACGAGTTCATGCGCCAGCGCTATCCGGCGGGATTCCCCTGGAGCGCCGGCCACTGACGGACATGACCCCAGGCGCGCAAATCACGGAGCTGCTGGCGCAAGCCCGCGCGGCCCTGGGCCGCGAGCAATTCGGCGCTGCCGAGCGGCACGCGACGGCGGCCCTGAGGCTCGACCCCTGCGCACCGGAGGCGTGGCTGGTCGTCGCCCAGCTCGCACTCACCACGCAGAATCCAGCGACGGCACTCGCCGCCGCGAGCCGCGCCGTCGAGTACGCACCCGGCATGGCCCACAGCTGGTACCTGCTCGGGCGCGCGCTCAAGCTGAGCGGCGACTTTGCCGGCGCCATCGACCGTTACCAGCGGGCGCTCGCGCTCGATCCCCGCAACGCCGACTACCTGACGAGTCTAGGAGTCGCGCAGCGGGCGGCGGGACGCTGGGACGATGCGGTCGCCTCCTACCGCAGGGCGATCGAATGCACGCCGGATCATGCCCCCGCGAGGCACAACCTCGCCAACGCGCTCGAGGCGCGCGACCCGCGCTCGGCGGATGCGTCGGCGCTTCGGGCGGTCAGCCGCGGGCGGCTGTCCGAAGAGGCCGCGGCGCTTTACGCCCAGGCGAGCGAGCTCAGGTCCCGGGGGCGGCTGGCGGACGCGTTCGTGGTCGCCACGGACAGCCTGCGGCTGCTGCCGCAGTCGGTGCAGGCGCTCATCCTGGCGGCGCAACTCGCCAACGAGCTGCGCCTCTCGTCCAAAGCGTTCGAGTTTCTCGAGCGGGCGCAGGCGGCGAGTCCCGGCGATCCGTATCCCTACGCGTGTGCCTGGCGCGCCGCCCTGTCCAAGGGCCTCGTCGCGCAGGCGCGGCACTATGCCGAAGCGCTGCTGCGGCTGCAGCCGTCGCCGGAGGTTCGTCTCGGGACGGAGCTCGCCCTGCCGGCAATCCTCGAATCGCGCGCCTCGATCGGCGGGATCCGCGCCTCGTACCAGGGGGCACTCGAGCGCGCCCTCGAGGCCGTACCGGCCATCACCGACCCGATGGGGATTGCCGGCCTGCCGGCGTTCTTCCTCTCCTATCACGGCGAGTGCAACCGTGAGCTGCAGTGCAAGGCGGCGCGGCTGGTGCTCGCGGCGATGCCCTGGCTCGCGCAGACGGCGCATCACTGCGCGCGGCGCGCGCCGCGCGGACCCAGAGTGCGCATCGGCATGCTCTCGAAGTACTTCTACAGGCACTCGATTGCCAAGACCTCCACCGGCCTGATCGAGCAGCTCGATCGCGATCGCTTCGAGGTCGTGGCGATCAAGCTCGAGCCCGGGTTCAACGACGCGCACACCGAGCGCATCCGTACGGCTGCGGACGAGTTCGTCGCGATCGAGGAGGCCGCCAGCCTCGCCGATGCGCAGCGCAGGATCGCGGCGCTCGAGCTCGATGTGCTCTTCTACCAGGACATCGGCATGGATGCGCGCAGCTACTACCTGTCGTTCGGGCGGCTCGCACCCGTACAGTGCGTGTCCTACGGCCATCCCGACACGACCGGCGTGCCGAACATGGACTACTTCGTCACGAACTCGCTCTATGAGCGCGATGGCGCCGGCGTGGACTACAGCGAGCAGATGTACGCTCTGGCGGACCTGCCGACACTCGCCTGGTACCGCCGTCCGGCGCCGCGCGCGGCGCGCGGCGAGCGGCGCGCGTACGGCCTGCCGGCGACCGGGAGCATTTACCTGTGTCCGCAGACGCTCTTCAAGATCCATCCGGACCTCGATCGGGCCATCCGCATCATTCTCGAGCGCGACAGGTCGGGGCACGTGGTCTTCATCAAGGGCGCCGTCGGCGAATGGGCCGAGACGCTTCGGCAGCGCTTGCGGCGCGCGCTGCCGCACGATGTCGGGCGGGTCGTGTTCATCGAGCCGGTCAGTTCCGAGGACTTCCCCGATCTGCTGTCGCTTGCGGACGTCGCGCTCGACACGATCCATTTCAATGGCATGAACAGCTCGCTCGAGGCCCTGGCCGTCGGTCTGCCCGTCGTGACTCTGCCGACCAGCCTGCAGCGCGGCCGGCACACGCAGGCGATGTATCGGCACATGGACCTCGATGACTGCATCGCGAGGGATATCGAGAGCTACGCCGACACCGCCGTCAGGATCGCGACCGACGGTGCGCTCCGGGAACGCGTGCGCGCTGCGATCCTGAGCAGAAACCACAAACTGTACGAGGATCGGCGCGTCGTGCGGGAGTTCGAGCGCTTCTTCGTCGACTCGCTCCACAGGGCCGGCTACACGCATCCATGATTCCGACGAGAATCGTAGTCATCAATCTCGATCGCAGCGCCGAGCGCCTGGCGACCTTCAAGGCGCAGAACGGCTTTGTGGGCGGCCTCGAGCGTTTTGCCGCAGTCGACGGCCGGGCCGTCAACCGCGCGCAGCTGCAGCAGGCGGGCTTCCTCGACCCCGCGGTGACCTACACCGACGGCGCCCTCGGCGCCGCCTTGTCGCATTTCACTCTGTGGGAAGAGGCGGCGGCCGATGGCATCGCGCTAACGGTCTGCGAGGACGACGCCGTTCTCAATCGAGGCTTCCAACACCGGGCCGCGGGGCTGCTCGCGGCTCTGCCGGAGGACTGGGATATCGTCTTATGGGGCTGGAACTTCGACTCGGTGCTGATCGTCGACGGACTGCCCGGCGTCAGCGAGTGTCTGATCCAGTCCGACCAGGCGAGCCTGCGTACCCGGTTGGACCGGTTCCAGGCGCTCGAGCTCGAGCCGCGCGCGCTGCGATTGCTGCACGCGTTCGGAATGCTGTGTTATTCCGTGACGCCGGGCGGGGCCAGGAAACTGCTGGCGGCGTGCTGGCCGATCCGCGCGATGCAGGTGGCAGTTCGCGGCCTCGCCGCGCCGCTGCCGAACTACGGCTTCGACGTCATGTGCAATGCGGCATACCGGCAACTGAAGGCCTATGTGGCCTTCCCACCGCTGGCGGTCAGCCCGAACGACCACGCGGTCTCGCTGGTTCAAACCGGCTAGCGAATCGGCTGCGCGTTCGCCTCGCTCGGCCGGGCCCATGGCGTCCAGGGAGTGCCGGGCCGGTGATGGATACGGTACAGCGCCGCGAACACCACCAGCACGACGAGCGGCATCAGCAGCCAGGGCCAGACCGCCGGACGCCGGTCGCGCGCCGCGGGGACCGCGGCACCGGGCCGCAGCTCAGCGGCCATAAAGGCCCATGAGCTCCGCCTTGCCGAGCGCGGCGGCGTTGACGTTGAAGCCGATCAACGCGGCGCTCGCGTCCGCCGGCACCTCGAGCTTCGCGACCTTCAGCGCGTAGAGACGAAAGTAGTAACGATGCGGCTTGCCGGGCGGCGGGCAGGGGCCGCCATAGCCCGCGGTGCCGTAATCCGTGCGCCCCTGCTGCGCGCCCATCGGCAGCAGCCCCTTTTTCGGATCACCCGCGCCGGAGGGCAGGGAGCGCGCGCTCGCGGGAATGTCGTAGACCACCCAGTGCCACCAGCCGCTGCCGGTCGGAGCGTCGGGGTCGTGCACCAGCAGCGCGAAGCTCTTCGTTCCCGCCGGCGCATTGCTCCAGGCGAGCGCCGGGGAGACGTTGCCGCCGCTGCAGCCGAAGCCGTTGAAGACCTGCGCCATGGCCAGCGTCTTGCCCTGCGCGAAGTCGGGGCTCGTCAGGGTGAACCTGCCGCCGCCGCCAGCGGCCGGAGTCTGCGCAGCCGCCACGACTGCGGTCGCCGTCAGCGCCGCCCCCAGCCACATGGCCGCTTTCCTCGCCCTGCTCATGCGTTCGCTCCTCCCGGGCCGTGGATGTCGCCCGAGCGGCGGAGTGTGCAGCGGCCCCGGCGGCGAGGCAAATGCCCCGCCCGGTCGCCGGTCAGAGATGCCGCTCAGCGCACCCAGACGCCGCCGCGCGCGCGCCAGCCGCCGCCGACGCGCGCCCAGGTGCGCGGTACCCAGTGGTAGCCCGGCCGCGGCGCGGACCAGTAGCCCGGGTGCCAGGCATAGCGGCCGCCTTCCCAGAACCAGCCGCCGCCGATCCAGAAGTAGCCGGGGGCCGGGGCGACGCCGACCGCCTCGACCTGCAGTGCCGGAGGCGCTGCGTAGACGGTCTCGCCGTAATAGCCGGGCGCCGGGGCCACCACACAGGCCGAGAGCGTGGCCGTCAGTAGTGCCGCGGCGAGCGCGGCCCGGATTGCATTGCGTGTCATGAGAGCCTCCTTAGCGTGCATAACGCGCACCAGCCATTTGAGCATACAGCCGGGCGGCGCCGCCGCGCGCTGCGCACGCCCGCCGCGCTCCGTCATAATCCGTTCAGCCGCGATTCAGCCGCAATTCACAGCGCCATGCCCTTCGACCGCGAGTACTACCGCCGTTACTACTACGATCCGCGCACCGCGGTCGCCACGCGCGCCGAGATGCGCGCGCGGGCGCGCCTCATCGCCGCCGGTGCGGCCTACGCCGGGCTGCCGGTGCGGCGCATCCTCGATGCCGGTGCCGGCGTCGGCCTCCTTGGCCGCGAGCTGCGGCGCGCGCTGCCGCGCGCCGGGTATACCGGGCTCGAGGTGAGCGCGTACCTGTGCAGGCGCTACGGCTGGCGGCGCGGGCGCCTCGAGGAGCATCGCACGCGCGTGCCGTACGATCTGGTCATCTGCTACGACGTGCTGCAATACCTCGACACGCCGCAGGCGGTGCGCGCGCTCGCGAACCTGGCGCGCCTCACCCGCGGGCTGCTCTACTTCAGCGCGCTCACGCGCGGGGACTTCGCCCGCAACTGCGACCGCGCGCGGACCGATCCCGACGTGCACCTGCGCAGCGCACGCTGGTACCGCACGCGCCTCGGGCGGCACTTCCGCGAGGCGGGCCTCGGGCTGTGGCTGCGGCGCGGCGCGCCGCTCACTCTGTGGGAGCTCGAGGCGCAGTGAGCGCCGCGCGGGCGCGGCGGCGGAACAGCGGATAGAGCGGCAGCCCGAGCGCCACCAGCACCAGCGTCGCCACCGATTCCGCGGTGGCGGTGAGGAGCGCACTCGCCACGATCCATACCATGACGAGCGCGAACACCAGCGGTACCACGGGATAGCCCGGTACGCGGAAGGAGCGTGGCGCGTCCGGGAGCTTCCTGCGCAGCACCAGCACGGCGAGCGACACCGGGATCCAGAAGAGCGCGTACGACATGACCGCCATGTTGGTGAGCTGATCGAAGGTGCCGGAAGCGGCGAGCAGCGCACCCCACACCGCGAGCAGCACCAGCGAGGTCACCGGCACGCGGCTGCGCGGATTGAGCCGCCCGAAGGGCGCGAAGAACAGGCCGTCGCGCGCGGCGGCGTAGGGCACGCGCGCCGCGCTGAGTATCACGCCGTTCAATGAGCCGATGGTCGAGATGAGGAAGAGGAGCGCGGCGATCGGTGCCGCGCGGGTGCCGAGGAAGGTCTCGACAGCGCGCGCCGCCACCGAGGGCGCCTCGGGGTAGGCGGTCGAGTTGGCGCTCGCCACCTGCCAGAAGGGCAGCGCGTAGAGATAGGCGGTGTTGACGGCCAGGTAGAGCGCCAGGACCAGCAGTGTCCCGCCGACGATGGCGCGCGGCAGGGTGCGCTGCGGCTCACGCACCTCGCCGGCCGCCATCGGCAGAAACTGCCAGCCGCTGTAGGCCCACAGCGCCGCGAACATCGCGCCGCCGAAGCCGGCGAGGCCGCCGCCGCCGGCGCCGCCGCTGCCGCCGGCGAAGTTCGACCACGTGCCGCCGCCGGAGAAGAGGAACACGCCGCCCGCCACTCCCACGATCGCCGCCACCTTGGTCGCCGTGAGGAGCGTCTGCACGCGCCCGCCGAGCATCACGCCCAGGCAGTTGATGGCGGCGAACACCGCGATCACGCCGACCGCGATCAGCTGCCGCGCGCCGAACTCGAGATGCAAGGCGCGGCCGAACAGGTGCAGCGTGTGCCGCACGAAGACGGCATCGAAGCGGTGGATGTCGGAGACGAAGATCGCCACCGCGGCGCCGTAGGCGGCCACCGCCGCGCCGCCGAGCACGAAGGCGTTGCAGGCGAACAGGAACCCGGGGATTTCCCCGTACGCGGTGCGCAGGTACACGTATTCCCCGCCCGCGTGCGGCAGCACCGCGCCGAGCTCGGCGAAGCACAGCGCGCCGAGCATGGCGACCAGGCCTGCGGCCACCCATGCCGCCAGCACCAGGCCCGGCGTTCCCACCGCCTGCGCCATGCTCGCCGCCTTGAGGAAGATGCCGGTGCCGATGATGACGCCGACCACGAGCGACGTGGCGTGCAGCAGTGTCAGGTCGCGGCGCGGCTCGAGAGCGTTGGGTTCCACGGCCTTATCGTACAATCGCCCGCAGGCGAAAGCGGAGGAAAACCATGGCCGAGCCGGCCGTGCGCGTGGCGCAGTTCCAGGGTGGGGTCGAGTGCCGGCGCGAGAGCGCCGGTCCCCTCGGACTGACACTCACGGGGCGCGGCGCCGGGCATGCCGGCGAGCCGCTGCGGCTCGCCTTCGCGGCCGCCGCGCCGGCCGATCTGCCCGCGCGCCTCGCGGATGCGCTCATCGAGCGCACCGGCCCCGAGGAGTACCGCATCGCCGCCGGCGCGCGCGAATGGCGCCTCACGGCGCGCGCGCTGCACGTGCACCGCGATCCGGGCGAGGCGTTCTATCGCGCCATCCCGGGGCGGCCGGCGCCGCTCGCGCGCCGTGTGCTCTACCGGGCGCTGCTCGCGCTGGCGCGCGCGCCGTTCGGGCTGGCGCTGCTGCGCGCGGCGCGCCGCTAGCGCCTCAGGAGCCCGGCGAGGAGAGTCCCAGCTGCTCTGCGGCCGCGATCGCCGGGCGGCGTGCGCCGAGCAGCGCGCCGTAGAGGTCGATCTGGCGGCGGAAGGTGCGGTCCCAGGTGTAATGCTTCAGCACGCGCGCGCGCCCCGCCGCGCCCAGCGCGCCGAGATCGCGTTCGTAGAGCGCGGCGATGCTGGCGGCCATATCGGCGGCGCTGTCGGGCGCGGCCAGCATGCCGACACTCTCATCGATGAGCTCGGGAAAGGCACCGGCGCGCGCCGCGATCACCGGACGCGCGCACGCCATGGCTTCGAGCACCACGAGTCCGAAGGTTTCCTTGGTGCCGGCGTGCACCAGCGCGTCCGCCGAGGCGATCCAGGAGGCGAGCTCGATGCTGTCGCGGCGGTAGGGCACCTGGGTGACGTTCGGCGCCGGGCGCGCGCGGCGGCGGCCGCCGATCAGCACCAGGTGATAGGGGGCGCCGAGCGCGGCGAAGGCGGCGAGCAGCACCGGCAGATTCTTCTCGGGAGCGAAGCGCCCCGCGTAGGCGAGCAGCCGTGTCCCGGGCGCGAGCCCGAGCCGCTCGCGCAGCGCGAGCGTGCGGCGGCGCGGATGAAACACCTCGGGGTCGACGCCGAGCGGCTGGTGCAGCGCGTTGTCGATGCCGAGCGCCGCGAGGTAGTCGCACATCACCCGGCTCGGCGCCAGCACCAGATCGAAGCGCCCATAGAGGTTGCGCAGGTAGCGCCGTACCGCGGGCTCGATGTTGCGCAGGCGCCGGCCGATGATCTGCGGCACGTTGGAGTGATAGAAGGCGACCGCCGGGATGCCGCGCCGGCGCGCCACCGCGGCCGCGCACCAGGCGGGGTGGAAGGCGTCGCCGGCCTCGATGAGCGAGGGCTCGAGCCGCTCGAGTACGCGCCCCCAGCGGCGCACGTTGAGCGGCAGGCGGTAGTTGAAGGTGCCCGGCACCGTGAAGCCGGCGAGCGTCGACACGCCGCCGCGCTCCACACGGTTCCTGCGCCCCGGCACGACGATCGTGTGCTGCCAGTGGGTGTGCGCGGCCAGCCAGGCGTGCTTGGCGTTCAGATAGCGCCGCACGCCGCCGCTGGTCGGCGAATAGAAGAGCGTCGTGTCGACCAGGTGCAGGGGGTTCATCCCTCAGAGCGGCCCTTGCAGCGCATAGTGCGCCGCATTGCACGCGCCTGCGGATGGGGTGTCAAGCCGTGCAGTTGCTTACATGGTGTGCGCCGCGGCGCCTCGCGAGCGTCAAGCGCGCGCCGGCCACACCCTCATCGCAGGTTCAACTTGGGATCGCGCCGCGGCTGGTTCACTATTGGAGACCCGCACCGCATCGACGCCAACAGGGGCTTTCATCATGAGAGATCTGCTGCGCCGCCTGGTCGCCCTGCAACCCGGCGAAGGCCCGATCCTGCTGGCATCGTTCGCGACGCTGCTGTGCACCTTCTCGAGCTACACGATGCTGCGCCCGGTGCGCGATGCGCTCGGCGTCACCTC
>DATKPR010000118.1:0-32192 GCA_035523985.1 Steroidobacteraceae bacterium
CTCACCCAGGTCGACTCCGAAGGGCTTCTTGGAGCTGAAGAGCGCGGAAGCCTCGTAACCGCCCGCAACGTGCCGCACGACGCCGCCGCACTCGTAACGCGGGTCGCACACCGCGGCCGCGTGCCTGAGCGCATCGAGCGCTGCCTCGTCCATCGTCGCAAACACAGCCAGAGCCAGGAGATTCACGGTGCCGCGCTCCTTGTCGCCGAGGGCTCCTCAGGCGACGGTGTTCACCATCACTGCGCTCGTCGCGCTCCGCGCCGGCGTCCCCGCGGATCCGCCGTAGCCGAGTCCTAAGTCCGTCTGCAGGTTCGTCAGAAACTGCACCAGCAGCGCCTGCGTGGAAGTGGCCGTCCCGGCATTGCTCGCCGGAGCCTGCGTTATCGCCGGAGCCTGCGTGCTCGTCGCCGCAGCCTGCGGGGTCGTCGAGGCCACCGCGGGCGTCGCAGCGCCCGAGGCCCCTGCTGCCGGCTGCGTGCCGAGCTGGCTCAGATTCGTGACCAGCGCGTCGAAGGCCCGCTGCAGATTCGCGGGCGCCGAGCCCGACTGGACCTGGCCGATGAGGGCCGCGAGACCGGAAGCAAACGAGGCACCGGGCGTGGCGCTGCCTGAGGCGGCACCCGCGCCCGGGGAGAGCAGGTTCTGCGCGCGCACATCCTCGAAGAGCGCATGCATCAGGTGGCGGACATCGCCCGCGATGCTGCGTCCCTCGGAGGAGACGTCATGGTCACGGTCATGATCCGGTGCCGGTGCCGGTGCCGGTGCCGGTGCCGGTGCCGGTGCGGGCGTCGATGCGGCGGGCGCGCTCGACGCCGTCGCCGCGGTGCCAGCCGCCGCGGCGCCGCTCGCCGCTGCAGCGCTGGCGCTGGCCGTGCTGGATGCGACCGGGCTCGAGGCGCTGGCCGAGCCGGTAAGCGACAGTCCGAGGGATTCGAGGGCCTGGGCGAGCGCCTGAAGTATCGGGCTGCCGCCTGAGGGCGCTGCGCCCTCCGTGCCGCGCTGCGTGACGGGGGCACCGTCTGCATCGCTGCCATTGCTCGCCCGGAGCGCACCGCGAGCGCCGTCCGCCTGCGTAGCGGGCGCGCCCCACACGGCGTTCCGGTAGCCGTACATGAGTTGATGAATGTGCATGAAAGTCGTCCCCGCGAAGTCTCCTGCCTCTCGTTTTCGGCAACCGTCGGCGCGGACTAAGTGAAATCGCCGGCCGCCGCACCGGTTTCGTGACCCGCATCACACCGCGTTACACTAGCTCCCGATCCCGGGCGGCTTGCGATCGTCAGCGGCGCAGTGCGGTCGTCGCCGATCTCGGGGGGCAAGTGATCGACCTGCGCTCGGGGGGACGCGGCGCGTGATCTTCCGGCAGCTGTTCGATGCGACCTCGAGCACCTACACCTACCTGCTCGCCAGCCGGCGCGGCGGGGAGGCGCTGCTCATCGACCCGGTGATCGAGCGGGTGGAGCGGTACCTGCAGCTGCTGCGCGAGCTCGATCTGAGGCTCGTCAAGGCGGTCGACACTCACCTGCATGCCGATCACATCACCGGTCTCGGCGCGCTGCGCGACCGGACCCATTGCATCACCGTCATGGGCGAACGCAGCCGGGTCGACGTGGTCTCGATGCGCGTCGCGGACGGCGACCGCCTCGCCATCGAAGGCCTCGAGCTCGAGGTGCTCTACACGCCGGGCCACACCGACGACTCCTACTGCTTCCGCATGGATGACCGGGTCTTCACCGGCGATACGCTGCTCATCCGCGGCACCGGGCGCACCGACTTCCAGAACGGCGATGCGCGCGCCCAGTACCAGTCGATCTTCGGGCGGCTGCTGCAGCTTCCGGAAGAAACGCTCGTCTACCCCGGACACGACTACAAGGGCGACACCGTCAGCACGATCGGCGAGGAGCGACGCTCGAACCCCCGGCTGCAGGTCAAGTCGGTCGACGCGTACGTCGAGTTGATGGCTAACCTCAAGCTCGCCAGTCCGAAGATGATGGACGTGGCCGTGCCCGCCAACATGAGGGTCGGCCTGCCTCAGGAGGAGGTCGCCTCACGCGGCTGGGCGGCGAGTGTCGCCGAGGCCCGCTCCCTCATCGGGCGCGGGGATGTCATCGTCGTCGACCTGCGCGAGCGCGCCGAGCGCGAACGGCACGGCTCGATCGCCGGCGCGTTGCACGTCGCTTACCCCGGCCTCGAGGACAGCATCCGCGCCGGCGGCACGCTCCACGCCCTGGCGCTCTCCACCGGCAAACGTCTCCTCTTCTACTGCGCCTACGGCGAGCGCTCCGCGATGGCGGTCCAGGCCGCCCAGGACGCCGGCGTGACGGGCGCGGTTCATCTGCACGGTGGCATCGCTGCCTGGAAAGCGGCGGGGGCGCCGCTCGAGGCGCCGCGCTGAAAGCCCGCAGGGTGCGAGGACGCTCATGAAAAGCTACGTGGTACGCGAGTTCGGCACGGCACTGGCGGAGCTCGAGACGCCCACCCCCGTGCCCCAGGGCACCGAGGTTCTCCTCGAAGTGCGCCACTGCGGCGTGTGCCACACCGACCTGCACCTGCGCGAGGGCTCGTTCGATCTCGGCGGCGGCAAGCGTCTCGCCTCCAGGCTCGCCCTGCCCCACGTACTCGGCCACGAGATCGAAGGCAGCGTGGCCGCCGCGGGACCCGCTGCCGGGGGCGTCCGCATCGGTGAGCGCTACGCGGCGTTTCCCTGGATCGGCTGCGGACGCTGCAGCGCCTGCCGCCGCGGCGAGGAGAACATCTGTCTCGGCGAGACGCGCCAGCTCGGCTGCTCGAGCGGCTGCCCGGGCGGCTACGCCACGCACGTACTCCTCCCGCACCCGCGCTACCTCATCGACTACGGCGGCGTGGAGCCCGCGCTCGCCGCCGCCTGCATGTGCTCGGGGCTGACCGCCTACTCGGCGCTGAGGAAGGCCGGCCGCATCGAGCGCGACGAGCCCGTCCTGCTCATCGGCTGCGGCGGCGTCGGCATGATGGCAATCCAGTTCGCGCGCGCGCTCTTCGACGGCGCGCCGCTGGTCGCCGACATCGACGCCGGCCACCGCCAGGCGGCGCTCGATGCGGGCGCCGGCGCAGCCTACGACGCCGCCGATGCCGGTACCCCCGAGCGCATCCGCGCCGACACCGGCGGCGGTCCCGGCGCGGTCGTCGACTTCGTCGGCTCCGAGCAGAGCTTCGCGCTCGCGAACCGCGTCGTGCGCCGCGGCGGCAGGATCGTGATCGTCGGTCTCTTTGGCGGCGCGCTGCAGCTGCCGCTGCCGATGATTCCGCTGCGCCAGATCTCGATCATCGGCTCCAACACCGGGACCCTCGCCGAAACGCACGAGACGATGGCGCTGGTGCGCGCCGGGCGGGTACGCCCCATCCGGATCACCCGCCGCCCGCTGGCGGAGGCGGAGAGCGCCCTCAGCACCCTCGGCCAGGGCGGCGTGACGGGGCGCCTGGTACTGGTGACCTGACGTCGATTCGCTAGCGGGCGCCGTAGCGGCGCAGCATCGCGGCGATCTGCGACTCTCCGCCCGCGAGCGCCGCCGCCAGCGGCGTCGTGCCCTGTGCGTCGGCGGCGTTGGGGTCGGCGCCATGCGCGAGCAGCTCTGCGACAGCCTTCTTTTGCCCGTGAAGCGTCGCGAGCAGCAGCGCCGTGCGGCCCTGGGCATCGCGCACCTCGAGGTCGCCCGCGCGCGCGAGCTGTGCGTCGAGGGCGGTGAGATCGCCCATCCCGGCGGCGCGCCACAGCGCCTGCGGGTCGAACGCTGCGGCGGCTCCCGCCGGCGGGGTCGGCGCGGCTCGTGCGCCCAGTGTGGCCGCCGACAGCGGCGCACGCACCATGCTCTCCTGCGCGCCCGGTGCCGGTTCAGGACGGTCGCTTGCAGCCGGCGCGGCGGCAGCGGGCGCCACGTCCATGGATGCCACAGGTGCCACGCGAGGCGTGGGTGCCGCCTGCGCGCGCGGGACTGGCGCGGTCACGATCACTCGCTGGCCGGCGTTCGCCGGCGCGGGTGCAGGTGCGGCCTTGGCCGGATGCACCGCTGCGGCGGGCCGGACGGCCTCGCCCGGCCGCACCGCGGCCACGGGCGCCGACTCCGCTTCGGCCGGCGGCGACACCGGCGGCCGCAGGAGCTGCGGCGCGATCACAACCCCCGCAAGCACCGCCGCGGCGAGTGTCCCGGCGAGGGCCGGGCGCCATCCGCTCGCGATACCTGCAAGCGACAACCAGCGCCGGCCCGCATCCGCGCGCGCGCGTGCGGCGGCGAGGCGCGCCGCATGGGAAAGCACCGCGTGGCGCGTGGCCTCGCTCGGGCGGCTCGGGTCGAGCGCCGAGGCGCGCCGATACTGCTCGTCGGCGTCGTCGGCGGGGTCCCAGGGAGGGGGTGCGGTGCTCATGCGTATGCGCTCAGGAGCTCGCGCAACCGCGTGCGCGCGTAGCGCAGGCGGCTCTTGACGGTCTCGAAGCCCGCGCCGGTGATGGCCGCCACCTCCTCGACGCTCAGGTCCCCCTCGAGCTGCAGCAACAGCGCATCGCGCTGCTCCGGAGCAAGCCGTGCAAGCGCCGCCTTGAGCACCGCCGCCTGATCGCGCGCCTCGGCCGCCGCCAGTGGTCCCGAGACCGTATCCGCGGTGAGCTGCTCCACGACGGCCGCATCCTCGTGACCGACGACGTCGAGGCTCAGCTGCGGGCGGCGCGCGCGCAGGGCGTCCACCAGGCGATTGCGCGCGATCGCGAAGAGCCAGGTCGTGAAGCGTGCGGTCGGCCGCCAGCCCCCGGCATCGCGCGCCACCGCGAACCAGACCTCCTGCATCAGCTCCTCCGCCGTCGCACGGTTGCCCACGTTGCGCTCGAGATACCGCCACACCCGCAGCTCGTGCCGCCGGTAGAGGTCCGTGAACGCCTGCGCATCGCCGCGTACATAGCGGCCAATCAACACCTCATCGCTCGCGTCCGCGTCGTTCATTCACCGCACGCCGGCTGCAGCAGCAGCGCCCGTCGTTTCAGCTCGGCGGCGGGTCCGGCACGAAGTGCCGCTGCGCCGAGTTCGGGAAGGGCTCGGGGGTGCCGCGCGGGGCGTGGGGCTTGCGGATGATGCCCATGGCCAGGAGATTCTCGTAGCTGTCGTAGCGGATGCGGATGATTTCGTTCGGCTGCGCCTGCTGGCGGTGAAACTCCGTATCCACCACCGAAGAGTACTCGCGCTCGCCATGCCCGGTACCGAGCCGTGCCGCGGGGGCCGGTGCCCTGACAGGGGCCGCCGCACTCTCGGCCAGTGCCGCGTCCGCACCCAGCGGGTTCGCCATGCCGGGAGAGTCCCCCGGCGCGGGCTGCGGCGCGGGTCGCGGCGCGACCTTGGGTGCGGTGTACACCGGCTGCGGCTGCTCGCGGAACAGCGCCACCCCGATCACGCCGATGTTGGCCGGCCGGCCGGTGCGCCCGGCATAGGAATCGCGCGCGTCGGTGAAGGTGAAGGCCGCCACCTCGGTGTTGCTCTTGCGCCAGCCCGCGATCTGATAGCACTCGCCCGGATCGAACACATAGCCGGCCTGGTCGAAGGCCGCGGTGTCTCCCGAGAGCACGTTCACGCCGTCGACCGAGGTCACGGCAAGCACCCGGCCGCCGGAGGCGTTGCGGATCTCGATGGCGTATCGCGCCCCGGGATCGCCCGCCACCCAGTACTCGCCCCGGGAGTAATAGGTCGGTAGTGTCGCCCCGCTGTCCCGATCCACCACGCTCACCCGCGCGAGCGAGCCGAGCGCATGGGCGTGCGCACTCACGGTGAGTGCCAGCGCCGCGGTCATGAGAGTAAAGCGTCGCACCGATCGCCTCCGGTATTGGGTGTGCCCAATACCTGAAGCGCAGCAGGACGCTCAAAGGGGTTAGCCCCGGCCATTTCGCCGCGAGGTGACTTAACTCCCACCGGGCCACGTCAGCCCTGCGGGGGCGACTGCGTCCCGCCACCGCCCGGCCGGTTGGTGGACATGAACACGGCGATGTCCCAGGCGTTGCGGATGCCGATGAGCAGCAGGCTGAGCGTCGCCGCGGCCACCAGGCACAGCGCCTCGGTGCTCGCGTACCAGAGGAGTCCCGCCATCGCCAGGAGCACGGCATAGGCGAGCGTCGGCAGGATCACGTTGCAGATCCAGTCCTCGCGCACGGGAATGTATTGCGACGGGGAGATATGGTCGCGCATGTGACGCGCGATCCGCAGCCCATAGAGCACGCCCCCCGTACCGACCACCGCGAGCCCCGCGCTGATCGTCGCGAGGTGCTGATGCGGGATGCTGAGGAACGCGGCCAGCGCCAGCACCCCGCAGAAATGCACGACGGTCGGCGTCACGAAGGCTCCGAGGCCGCTCGGGTTCACGCCGCGCACCACATCGCGGATCAGGGCGATCACGACGAAGGTGAGACCGGTGAGCCCCCCGGCCGAGGAGCCGACGATGACGTAGAAATTTTCCCAGCCGGCAAGGGGCGTAGCCTCGGTCATTTCCTCGCCGCCTGTGCGTCCTTCGGCTCGACGTTGAGCACGTGGCACTCGCCGGGCCCGAGATTCTCGGCGCTGTGCGTGACCGGATCGCTCCACACCACCTCGCCGGCGTGCAGCGTCTCCTCCGCGACCCGTCCGCCCGGGTAGCTGAAGCGCATGTGACAGTCGCTCATCGCCACGGCCAGGTAGCCCGAGGGATGCGTATGGGTCAGCGCGCGGCCGCCGGCCGGCACGTGGATGTCGAGCACGCGCACGTGCTCGTTCTCGAGAAGCACCTTGTGGGTGGCGGTTGCCGTCTTGACCGCCTCCTGTGCGAGACCGGCGCCGGCCGCTGCAAGCAGCAGCACTCCGGCCGCACCGAACAGGCCCGATGTCCTCATGGCTTCTCTCCCCCTTTATTTTCGCGGCATCGTAGTCGCGCCACCCCGGGGCAGCAAGCGCGGCGGGGAACGAGCGCGCGCGCCGGCGGGACGCTGGGCGTGAACCCGGCCATGCTGCGATGGTCTAAAGTAAGGTCATGAGCGCTGCGCCTCGTGCCGTCCTGATCGCCCTGGCGAGCGCGGGCGCCCTCGGCCTGGACGGATGCGCGGCCCTCGACACCCTGCGCAAGTGCGGCGCAGGCTGCCCGGGCGATGCGGCGATGAGCGCGCAGGTGCGCGCGCGGCTGAGCCACTACCCCGAGCTGCTCGCACCGAACCGCGTGTACGTGAGCACGCTCGACCGCGTCGTGTACCTCTCCGGCGAAGTCGCCACCGACCTGCAGCGCGACACCGCCGAGAGCGTCGCACGTGCAACTCCCGGCGTACCGCGCGTCGTCGATCTCATCAGCCTCGAGTACAACGGCCGTTAGGCGCGGGTGTCCTCGAGGTCGGTGAGCGCCGCGCGCTCCACCCGGCCGGCCGCGACCCGCACGCCCTCGGCGCGCAGCCGCCGCGCCTGCTCGCGGTGGGCGCGGGATGCGGGCGGGAAGGCGATGCGACCGCCCGCGCCGACCACCCGATGCCAGGGCAGATCGAGCGAGTCTGCGGCGACCCGCAGCGCGTAACCGGTCTGGCGGGCGCGCCCCGGCAGGCCCGCCGCGCGTGCCACCGCGCCGTAGGTCGACACCCGCCCGCGCGGGATGGTGCAGACGGCGTGCCAGATCGCCTCGAGCGCCGGATTCGCCATGCCCGTGGCGCGCCGCGCGCGGGCGCCGCGGCGGTGCCCGGGGGGCTCGAGCAGCGCTGCGAGCGTCATTTTCCCCTTGCGCCTCACACCGGGCATACTACCCGCGCCACCACGCTGCCCGATAAGAAAATGAGTGGAGCGACCATGGCAGCCACCGTGCCGCCAGCAGCCGATGAATGCATCCTCGAGACGCGCGGGCTCACCAAGGAGTTCGCCGGCTTCGTCGCCGTCAGCAACGTCGACCTCAAGGTACGCCGCGGCCACATCCACGCGCTCATCGGCCCGAACGGTGCCGGCAAGACCACCTTCTTCAACCTCCTCACCAAGTTCCTGATCCCGACGCGCGGGGCGATCATGTACCGCGGCCGCGACATCACTCCTGAGAAGCCCGCGCAGGTCGCGCGCGCCGGCATGGTGCGCTCGTTCCAGCTGTCGGCGGTGTTTCCGCACCTGACGGCGCTCGAGAACGTGCGCATCGCGCTGCAGCGCTCGCTCGGAACGACCTACCACTTCTGGCGGCACGAGGCGACTCTCGGCGTGCTCGACGCCCGGGCCCGCGAGCTCCTCGAGCTCGTCGACCTGAGCGCGCTCGCCGGCGTGGTCGCCGTCGAGCTGCCCTACGGACGCAAGCGCGCCCTCGAGATCGCCACCACGCTCGCCATGGAGCCGCAGCTGCTGCTGCTCGATGAGCCCACCCAGGGCATGGCGCAGGAGGACGTCGAGCGGGTCACCGCCCTCATCCGCCAGGCGGCCGCCAACCGCACCGTGCTCATGGTCGAGCACAACATGCGGGTGGTCGCCACCATCGCCGATACCATCACCGTGCTGCAGCGAGGCCAGATCATCGCGAGCGGCAGCTACGCGGAGGTGTCGCGCAACCCGCAGGTGCTCGAGGCCTACATGGGCTCCGCGGACACCGAGCTCGAGAGCCCGCACTGATGGCCGAGGAGGTACTGCGCATCGCGGGGCTGCACGCCTACTACGGCGAGTCGCACGTGCTGCACGGCGTCGACTGCCACGTCGAGCGCGGCGAGGTGGTGACGCTGCTCGGTCGCAACGGTGCCGGGCGCACCACCACCCTGAAGGCGCTGCTCGGGCTCGTGGGCAGCCGCTCGGGCTCGGTGCGCATCCACGGCAGCGAGACCATCGGCCTGCCTCCGCATCGCATCGCCGCCCTCGGGGTCGGCTACTGCCCCGAGGAGCGCGGGATCTATGCGAGTCTGTCCACCGAGGAGAACCTGATGCTGCCGCCGGCGGTGGGCGCGGGCGGCATGGCCGTGGAGGAGATCTACGCGATGTTCCCCAATCTCAGGGAGCGGCGCGCCAGCCGTGGCACCCACCTCTCCGGCGGCGAGCAGCAGATGCTGGCGCTGGCGCGGATCCTGCGCACCGGGGCGCGGCTGCTGCTGCTCGATGAGATCTCCGAGGGGCTCGCGCCGGTGATCGTGCAGGCGCTCGGGCGCACCATCGGGCGGCTGCGCGCGCAGGGCTACACGATCGTCATGTCGGAGCAGAATTTCCGTTTTGCCGCCCCGCTCGCCGACCGCTTCTACATCATGGAGCGCGGCCGCATGGTGGCGGGGTTCGCGGCCGGCGAGCTTCAGGAGAGAATGCCGCTGCTGCGCCAGTACCTGGGCGTGTGACGCCCGAGAATCAACCCGAGGAGCACAACTCATGAAACTGCGGATGCTGACTCTTGTGACGGCTGCGGCGCTCGCGGCCGCGGCCGGGGGCGCGGCCCGCGCGGCCGATGAGGTCGTGATCGGCGACATCGACGACATGTCGGGCGTATACGCCGACGTCATGGGAGCGGCCGGCGTCGAGGTGGTGAAGTGGGCGGTCGCCGACTTCGGCGGCAGCGTGCTCGGCAGAAAGATCGCCGTGCTGTCGGCCGACCACCAGAACAAGCCCGATATCGGCGCCGCCAAGTTCCGCGAGTGGGCCGACCAGAACGGCCTCAACATGCTGCTCGGCGGCTCCAACACCGGCGTCAACATCGCCATGGCCAAGGTGGCCGCCGTCAAGCACGTGCCGTTGTTCAACATCGGCCCCGGCGGTGCCTCGCTCACCAACGAGGACTGCACCGCCTACTCGGTGCACTACACCTACGACACCGTGGCGCTCGCCAACGGCACCGCCACCGCCATCGTCAACGCCGGCGGCAAGACCTGGTTCTACCTCACCGCCGACTACGCCTTCGGCACGCAGCTGCAGGCCGCCGCCTCCAGGGTCGTGGAGGCGCACGGCGGCAGGAACCTCGGCGCCGTGCGCGTGCCGCTCGGGGCTGCGGACTTCTCCTCCTTCCTGCTGCAGGCGCAGGCCTCCGGCGCCCAGGTGCTCGGGCTCTCCAACGCCGGCACCGACTTCAGCAACTCGCTGAAAGCCGCCAACGAGTTCGGCATCACCAGGACCATGAAGCCGGCCGCGCTGCTGGCCTTCATCACCGACATCCATAGTCTCGGACTGCCGGCGGCGCAGGGCCTGTACCTCACCACCGCCTGGTACTGGGATCTGAACCCGGAGACGCGCGCCTTCGGCAAGCGCTTCTACGCCCGGTTCAACCGCGAGCCGACCATGGACCAGGCGGGCGCCTATTCGGCGACGCTCACCTACCTCAAGGCGGTGAAGGCCGTCGGCAGCACCGATCCGGACAAGGTGATGGCGCAGCTCAAGAAGGCGAAGATCGACGACATGTTCACCAGCAGCGGCTACATCCGCGCCGACGGCGCCATGATCCACGACATGTACGTGATGCAGGTCAAGACTCCGCAGGAGTCGAAGCACCCCTGGGATTACTACAAGGTCGTGAAGAAGATGGCGGGCGCGGAGGCCTTCGGCCCGATCACCGGGCTGTGTCCGCTCGCGCCGGCGCCGAAGTAATCGCACCGCCGTGACGAGCGTCTTCGGCATCCCCGTGGCCGTGATCCTCGGCCAGCTGATGCTCGGCCTCGTCAACGGCTCGTTCTACGCGATGCTCAGCCTCGGGCTCGCGGTGATCTTCGGGCTCATGGGCGTCGTCAACTTCGCCCACGGCGCCTTCTACACGCTCGGCGCCTTCGCGGCGCTGCTGGCGCTGCAGCTGTTCGGCATCAACTACTGGGTGGCGCTGATCGTGGCGCCGCTCGCCGTGGGCGCGCTCGGTATGATCGTCGAGCGGCTGCTGCTGCGGCGGGTCTACGGCCTCGATCCGCTCTACGGCCTGTTGCTCACCTTCGGGCTCGCGCTGATCTGCGAGGGCTCGCTCAACCAGGTGTTCGGCGCCACCGGGCAGTCGTACCCGGTGCCGCCGGCGCTCGCGGGCGGCTTCAACCTGGGGTTCATGTTCCTGCCGCTGTACCGCGCCTGGGTGATCGCGGTGTCGGTCGTGGTGTGCTTCAGCACCTGGTACGTGATCGAGCGCACCCGCCTCGGCGCCACGCTGCGCGCCGCCCGGGAGAATACGCCGCTGCTGCAGTCCTTCGGGGTCAATGTGCCGCTGCTGATGGCGGGCACCTTCGGCGGCGGCGTGGCGCTCGCGGCGCTCGCCGGGGTGCTCGCCTCGCCGATCGTCCTGGTGAACTCCTACATGGGCAGCTCGCTCGTCATCGTCGTGTTCGCGGTGGTGGTGATCGGCGGCATGGGCTCGATCCTCGGCTCGATCGTCGGCGGACTCGCTCTCGGGGTCGTCGAGGGCTTCACCAAGGTGCTGTACCCGGAGGCCTCGAACGTCGTCGTGTTCGTCATCATGGCGCTGGTGCTGATCCTGCGGCCGGCGGGTCTGTTCGGCCGGGACTGACGCGCATGCGCATCACCGCCGTCGCCTACGCCGTGCTCGCGCTGTTCGCGCTCATGGTGCCGCTGCTCGGCATCTACCCGGTATTCATGATGCAGCTGCTGTGCCTCGCGATGTTCGCCTGCGCCTACAACCTGCTGCTCGGCTTCGGCCGCATGCTGTCCTTCGGACACGCCGCCTTCTTCGGCACGGCCGCCTATGCCACGGGCTGGCTCGTGACCGCGCACGCGTGGGGGCCGGGGACGGCGATCCTTGCCGGGGTCGTGGTGGCCGCCCTGCTCGGACTTGCGGTCGGCACGCTCGCCATCCGCCGCCAGGGCATTTATTTCGCGATGATCACGCTCGCACTCGCGCAGCTCATCTACTTCGTGTGCCTCGAGGCGCCCTTCACGGGCGGTGAGAACGGGCTCCAGGGCGTACCGCGCGGCAAGCTGCTCGGCTTTCTGCCGCTCAAGTCCGACGTGGTGCTCTATTACGTGGTGCTCGCCGCCTTCGTCGCGGTGTTTCTCTTCATCCGCCGCGTGGTGCACTCGCCCTTCGGGCAGGTGCTGAAGGCCATCCGCGATAACGAGCCGCGCGCCATCTCGCTCGGCTACGAGATCAACCGCTACAAGCTGCTCGCGTTCGTGCTGTCGGCGACGCTCGCCGGCTTTGCCGGTTCCCTCAAGGCGCTGGTATTCGGCTTCGTCACGCTCTCGGATGTGCAGCAGTCGACCTCCGGCGAGGTGATCCTCATGACGCTGCTCGGCGGCACCGGCACCTTCTTCGGTCCGGTGGTCGGCGCCGCCGTGGTCACGACGCTGCAGCAGTATCTCTCGGACCTGGTGGGCGGCTGGGTGATCGCCATCATCGGGGTGGTGTTCGTCGGCTGCGTACTGTCCTTCCGCCGCGGGATCGTGGGAGAGCTGGCCGCCGCGCGCTGGCTGCGCCGCGCGCCGCCGCCGCGCTGAGCCGCAGGCGCTTCAGCGCGCCAGGGCGACGACGCTCGCGAGCGGCGTGTCCTCGAGCGCGACGGCGCGCGCCTCGGGGAAGGAGTCCCGCACGAGGTTGCTGAGCACGGCTCCGGGCGGGGTCTCGATGAAGAGCCGGCAGCCGAGCTCGTAGAGCAGCGTCGTCGAGTCGTGCCAGCGCACGGTGCGCGAGACGTTGAGTATCAGGTCCTCGGCCACCTCGGCGGCGGTACGCGCCGCGCGCGCCCGGGTGTTGCTCACGTAGGGGACGCGCGGGTCGTGGACCGCGACGGCCTGCAGGGCCGCGCGCAAGCGCTCCGAGACGCCCGTCATGAGCGGACAATGCGACGGGGTCGTGACGCGCAGCCGCCGCACGCTCGCGCCCGCGGCGTGGGCCGCCTCGGCCGCGCGCTCGAGGGCCGCATCGGCCCCCGAGATCACGACCTCGCGCGGACCGTTGACGCCCGCCAGATAAAGCGGCTCGCTGCCGGCAAGCCGCGCGAGGAGCGCGCGCGCGTCGCGCTCCGAGAGCCCGAGGATCGCGCTCATGCCGTGGCCGTGGGGCACGGCCCCGGCCATCGCCTCGCCGCGCAGCTTCACCAGCGCCAGCGCGTCCGCAAAGCTCAGGGCATCGCAGGCGACCGCGGCCGCGAAGGCGCCGACCGAAAGTCCCGCGACTGCATCGACCCGCACGCCCTCCGCCGCCAGCGCCCGCGCGGCCGCCACCGCGGCGATTACCGTGGTGAGCTGTACGGCGGCGGTGCCCGCCAGGGCCTCGGCACTATCGAGCCGCCCGGCCGCCGGACCGAGGATCGCGCGCGCCTCGGCGAGCGTGGCGTGCACCGCCGGATGCGCCGGCAGCCGGCCGAGGAAGCCCGGCGAGTGCATCCCCTGACCCGGACACAGCAGCGCGATGCGCATCAGGCCGCCGCGGGCGCGTGTACCGCCCAGGGGTCGCGCACGAGGCGAGCGCCATCGACCGTGCGCAGCGCGAGGCAGCCGCGCGCGTGCGCGTACTCCGCCAGCGCCACGGCGCCCTGCGGCACCTCGAGCTGCACGTCGACCCGTACCGGCAGCCGCGCGAGTGCCGCGAGCAGCGCCGCCGCCAGAGCGCGCGGCAGCGGCTCGGGCGCCGGCACGGTGAGATCGAGGTCGCTCGCCGGGCACGCCGCGGCGCTACCGCTCGCGAGCTCAAAGCCGACGCTCCCGCAGGGTCCCCACGGGAGCCCGTGGGCGCGCAGCAAGCCATCGACGCGATCGAGCGCGGCCAGCGCCGGCACCAGCGCACGGCGCGCGCTGCGCGACCAGCCGCGGCGCGCGGCGAGGTCGCCGGGGGTCACGCACTCGAGCACCTGCTCCGGATGCAGCCAGGCGGCGAGGCGCTCAGCGCGGCTCGCGCCGCGCACCCCGACCGGGATCAGTCCGGCGGCGCGCGCGCGCCGCACCACCACCCAGGGCGCGCGTGCGAGCGCGGTCAGCGCCCACGCGGGCGGTGTGCCGCTCCACAGCAGGGAATCCGCGCCGGCGATGCGCAGCAGCGCGTGCGCTGTGAGCTCAGCAGGCATCCCACTGCTCGGCGAGGCGGCGGCGCACCGCGATCGAGGCGGCGCGGCCCTCGAGCGCGGCGGGCGAGCTCAGCCGCGTCGCGAGATCGGGCGGGCCGGCACGTGCTGCGGCGACGGCTGCGACCAGCTCGCCGCGCACCCGCTCGAGGTCGGCGGCGGTGGGGTGCGCCGCGTCCACCCCGCCGATCAGGCGGTGCAGCAGCCCGAGCCGCGCAAAGGAGCGTACGTCGTACGCCATCGGCGTCACGCGCTCCCCGAGTCGCTCGAGCTCCTCGACGGTGCGGCGCGTGACCCGCGCCGCGGACTGCTGGCTCATGGCGTGCAGCTGCACACCCGGCGAGTCGAGCGCCAGGATGAGGTTGGCCTGGTAGCCGTGGGTGAGAAAGCCGCCCGAGATCGCCTTGCCGACCAGCAGGGCGATCAGCGGATGCCCGGCGAGCCGCGCGCTCGCGTAGGCGTCCACCGCCGCCGCGGCCGCGAGGTGCATGCCGAGCAGCTCCTCGCGCACGCCGTAGGCCTGGCTGGTGACGTCGACCAGGGCGATGATCGGCCGCGGCCGCCTGCCGGCGTCCTCGGCGAGCGTGCGGCGCACCTGCTGCGCGAGCGCGAGCGCCTCATCGAGCCCGACCTCGCCGGCGCGCGCCCGGGGAAAGCGATTGTCCGCATCGGGCACGACCGCGATGAAGCGCGCGCGCTCCGCGCCGAGCGGCGCATCGGCGACGCGTACCGTGCGTGGCGGCTCGCCGGTCAGTCCCGCGGAGCCGGCGAGCGCCTCGAGCCAGGTGAGTCCGATGCGCGAGAGTAGCGCGCCGCTCACGTGAGCCCCTCGCGCGCCCACAGCGTGCGCAGCGCCGCGGGCTCGGGCGGGTGCGCCGCGTCGATGGCCGCCAGGCGCGCACTGAGCGCGGCGACCCGCTCGCTGCGCGGCGTGCCACCCGCCGCGTGTGCGAAGGCGCCGCGCACCGCCGCGGCGATCGCCGCCGTGTCGTCCTCGACCAGCGCATCCGCGAAGCCCGTGGCGTAGCGCTGCTCGCCCCCCATCAGGCTCCAGATCCGCGCCCGGTCGAGCGCGTCGAGCTCCGCGAGGCCGCCCTCCTGCTCGATCACCTCGGGGCCGTTCATGCCGAGGCGCGCCTGGCGCGTGACGATGAGGTGACTCGCGAGCGCCGCGGCGAGCGACATGCCGCCGAAGCAGCCGATCACGCCCGCCACCACCGCGACCACCGGCACGTGACGGCGCAGCGCCACGATGGCGGCGTGCACCTCGGCGATGGCCGCCAACCCCAGGTTCGCTTCCTGCAGCCGCACGCCGCCGGTCTCGAGCAACAGCACCGGCCGCACCGGCCTGCCGCGTCCGGCGTCGCGCAGCGCGAGCTCGAGCGCGCCGGCCAGCTTCGCACCCGAGACCTCCCCGATGCTGCCGCCCTGGTAGGCGCCCTCGATGGATGCGACCACCGCCGCGTGCCCCTCGAGGGTGCCGCGCGCGATCACCACGCCGTCGTCGGCCTGCGTCACGATGTCCTGCAGCGGCAGCCACGGCGAGGTGAGGCGGTCGAAGGGCCCGGCGAGCTCGCGGAAAGTGCCCGGATCGAGCACGCGCACGGCACGCTCGCGCGCCGTCAGCTCGATGTAGCTTTCGCGCGCGAGGAAACGCGCGTCCCCGGGCGGAACACTCACGCGCGCAGCGCCTCCGCCGCCTGCTCGAGCCGCAGCAGCACCATGCCGGGCGTCGCGCCGAAGTCGTTGATCTCGATCGCCGCGGCGGCGTCGAAGCGCGCGAAGAAGCGGTCGAGCACGTGCTGCCAGACCGTCGCGAAGCCATCGACGCTGGTCGTGACGGCGACATGCGCCTGCGCGTCGCTCGAGGGCTCGAGCAGGACCTCGAGATCTCCCGAGCCGACCACGCCCACGTGCACGCGCCGCGCCACCGCCTGGCGGGCGGGATAGGTGAAGCTCAGCCGTTCCATGAGTGCGGGTTCTCCTCGTCGAGAAACAGACACGCCGCCAGCAGATCCGCGCAGCCGCCCGGAGAGGCATTGCGGCGCAGGAGGTCGGCATCGAGCGCGGCGAGTGCCGCGGCGCCCGCGGCGCTACCGCTGCCGCCGAGAGCGAGCACGCTGCGCGCACCGCTGCGCGCCGCCTCGACCGCCTGCCAGCCGCCACGATGCAGCAGGCAGGTGTCATCGAGGCTCGACATGATCGCCAGCAGCGCATCGAGCCGCGCGCAGGGCTCCGTGGCGCCACGCCGCCGCGCCGCCGCGAGCGCCGGCAGCCCGAGCTCGGTCACGTGCGGGAAGGCGGCCGCCGCCTCGGCGCGCGCGCCGCCCACCCCGAACTCGCGGCAGACGCGCGCTCCGTGGGTCGCGAGCGGCGGCGCATGCCGGTCCGGCAGCCGCGCCAGGCGCGCGGCGACCCCGGCCACCTCACGTACCGTGGCCGCGCAGCCGCCGAGCGCGCGCGCCGCGACCAGCAGTCCGAGCACCCAGATCGCGCCCCGATGGGCGTTGCTGCCGCCGGTGGCCGCGAGCATCGCGCGCTCCCCCTGGCGGCCGAGCGCACCGAGCCGCTCGCGCAGCGGCAGGTCGGCGCTCGCGCCCGCGGCCTCGAGCGCCATGCGCTCGAAGCTCTCACGCAGCGCGCACGCCGAGCGCAGCAGCTTGCCGAGATCCAGATCGCGGTGCGCGCCGGGACCGCGCCGGTCGACCAGCGCGGGCTTGGGCGTGAGGAGTGCCTCCTCGATGAGGGCGCGTACGGCGCGTGCGGCGAGCGCCGCGGCCCACCGCTCGGGGGCGCGGCGGGCCTTGAGCGCGGGGTGCTCGAGAGCGAGTGCGCCGTGCATGGGCTACCAGCTGCGAAAGCGCGCCGGCGGCTTGTAGAGGCCGCCCGACCACGCCACCAGATCCTCGATGCTGCGCGCGGCGAGCAGTGCGCGGCGTGCCTCGCCGCGGCGCACGCCGAGATCCTCGGGGTAGGCGATGAGCCCGCGCGCCCGCAGGCTCGCGCTGCGCTGCGGATCGGCCCGGCGGCCGATGCTGGTGGCGCCCGCGATGCCGGCAAGCGCGGCGCGGCGCTCCTCGGTACCCTGCGCCTTGTAGAGATAGGCGATGCCCTCCTCGCTCACCACGTGGCTCACGTCGTCGCCATAGATCATCACCGGGGCGATGGGCATGCCGGCCTCGCGGCCCACCTGCACCGCCTCGAGCGACTCGACCAGCGCCGGCACACCGCCGCGATTGAAGGTCTCGACCAGCTGCACCACGAGCTTGCGGCCGCGCACGATCGGCCCCTCGGCCGTCACCAGCGAGAGCCACGGCGGGCTCGGGTGGCGGCGGCCGTGCGGGTCGTGTCCCATGTTGGGAGCGCCACCGTAGCCGGCGAGCCGCCCGAGCGTCACGGTCGAGGAGTTGGCGTCGGCGTCCATCTGCAGCGTCGAGCCGATGAAGAGGTCGACCCCGTACTGCCCGGCGAGCTGGCAGAGCACGCGATTCGAGCGCAGGCTGCCGTCGCTGCCGACGAAGAACACGTCGGGGCGCGCGCGCACGTAGTCCTCCATCCCGACCTCGCCGCCGAAGCAATGCACGCTCTCCACCCAGCCGCTCTCGATCGCCGGGATGAGGGTCGGGTGCGGGTTCAGTACCCAGTTGCGGCAGATCCTGCCCTTGAGCCCGAGCGAGCCGGCATAGGTGGGCAGCAGCAGCTCGATGGCCGCGGTATCGAAGCCGATGCCATGGTTGAGCGCGGTGACCCCATGGCGCTCGTAGATGCCGCGGATCACCATCATGCCCATGAGGATCTGCAGCTCGTTGATCTGCCGCGGATCGCGCGTAAAGAGCGGCTCGAGGGCGAACGGCCGGTCGGCGTGCACGATCAGGTCGACCCAGGACCCCGGCACATCGACGCGCGGCAGCCGCTCGACCACCTCGTTGACCTGCACCAGCACGATGCCGTGGTGGAAGGCCGCGGCCTCGACGAGCGTCGGGGTCTCCTCGGTGTTCGGGCCGGTGTAGAGATTGCCGGCGAGATCGGCCTGCTCCGCGCACACCAGCACCAGCTGCGGCGTCAGGTCGACGAACATGCGCGCATACAGCTCGATGTAGGTGTGGATCGCACCGATCTCGAGCTTGCCGTCCTCGAGCAGCTGCGCGACGCGCAGGCTCTGCGGACCCGCGTAGGAGAAATCGACACGGCGCGCGAGGCCACGCTCGAACAGCGTCAGGTGCTCGGGGCGGGTGATGGAGGAGATCAGCATGTGCAGGTCATGGATCTCCCCGGGATCCACCTCGGCGAGTGCGCGCGAGAGGAAGTCCGCCTGCTTCTGGTTGTTACCCTCGAGCGCCACGCGGTCGCCGCTGCGCAGCAGGCCCCGCAGCACCGGCACGATGTCGGCGCGGCGCACCAGCTTGCCGTCGGCGTGCTGCGCGACGCCCGCGAGCCGCCGCGCCTTGTCTTCGCGGCGCCGCGTCCAGGAGCGTGGCGCCGCTGCGGCGGGGGACGCCGCCGGTACCTCGCGGCTCACGGCCGGCGGCCCGGCAGCGCGAGGTTGCGCGCCAGAAAGGAGTAGATGTCGAGCGCCGCCGACTGGGGCAACGCCTCCCCGCCCCCGTGGCCGTGGTTCAGCTCGACGTCGAGCAGCACCGGCGCCGGCCCGGCCTGCGCCGCCTGCAGCGCCGCGGCGAACTTGTAGGAGTGCATCGGCATGACGCGCGTGTCGTGATCGGCGGTGATGATGAGCGTCGCCGGGTAGTGCACGCCGGCGCGCACGTTGTGGACCGGCGAGTAGGCGTACAGGGCGCGGAACTGCGCGGGATCCTGCGGCGAGCCGTAGTCGCCTTCCCAGCCGGCGCCCTGGCCGAAGCGGTTGAAGCGCAGCATGTCGAGCACGCCCACCTGGGGAATCGCGGCGGCGAACAGCTCCGGGCGCTGCACCATGACGGCACCGACCAGCAGGCCGCCGTTCGAGCGCCCGTGGATCGCGAGGCGCGCGCTCGTGGTGTAGTGGTGCGAGATCAGCCACTCGGCGGCGGCGATGAAGTCGTCGAACACCACCTGCTTGTGCGTGAGGATCGCCTGGGCGTGCCAGGCCTCGCCGTACTCGCCGCCGCCCCTGATGTTGGCGACCGCGAACACGCCGCCCATCTCGAGCCAGGCGATGCGCGCGGGCTCGAAGCGCGGCAGGTTGTTGACGCCGAAGCCGCCGTAGCCGGTGAGCAGCAGCGGATTGCCGGCATCGAGCTTCAGGCCCTTGCGGTAGGCGAGCAGCAGCGGGATGTGGGTGCCGTCCTTCGCGGGATAGAAGACCTGCTCTTCCTCGAAGCGCCGCGGATCGAAGGCCACGTGCGGCGAGCGCCAGCGCGTCGCCTGCCCCGACTCGAGGTCGAGACGGTAGACCGTCGGCGGCGTGATCAGGTCGTTGAAGGAGTAGAAGGTCTCGGCATCGCCGGCGCGGCCCGCGAAGCCGCGCGCGGTGCCGGGCCCGGGCAGTGCGACCTCACCGCGCAGCGCGCCGTCCAGGCCGTAGCGCAGCACGCGGCTGTGCGCGTCGTGCAGGCTCTGGACGATGAGCTGGTGATCGACCAGGGTGACGCTCGATTCGGCGAGGTCGATCGCATCGGCTCCCTCGGCCACCACCGTGCGCCAGGTGGCGCGGGCGGGATGCTCCGGATCGATGGCGATGACCTTGCCGTTGGGCGCCGCGAGCGAGGTCAGGAGATAAAGGCGTCCGGCATCGGAGCCGATGTAGTTGTAGGCGGCATCGAAGCCTTCGGCGACCGCCACCGCCGCGGGCATCGCCGCCGCGAGATCGAGCAGATAGAGATTCTCGCGCCCCTTGTCGCCGACCTCGCCCTCCCCGGCGCGGACCAGCAGCCAGCGGCCGTCCTCGGAGAGGTTCGGCTGGTACTGCCGCCCGGCATGCGCACCGTCGTAGAGTACGCGGGCGTCGGCGGCCACCGGCGTGCCGAGCGCGTGGTAGTAGATCGCGTCGCCGAGATCCGGGGTGCTGAGCTCGGCGCCGGGGCTCGGCGCCGGGAAGGCGCTGTAGTAGATGCCCTTGCCGTCGCGCGTGAACACCGGCGCGTAGTACTTGGTGAAGCGCAGCACCTCGGGCAGATCCCGGCCGGTCGCCACGTCGCGGATGCGCCACTCGGTCCAGTCGGAGCCGCCGGCCGACACGCCGTAGGCGATGAGCCGTCCATCGCGGCTCGCCACGTAGCCGCTGCGCTCGCTCACCATGCCTGCCGGCGACAGCGTGTTCGGATCCACCACGAGGCGCGCCGCAGCGCTCAGGCGCGTGGCGGTGTAGAGGCGGCTCTGGCCTTCGTGGCCGTCATTGGCGGTGTAGAAGTAGCGACCGCCGGCGCTGAAGGGCACGCCGCAGCGGCTGTAGCTGTAGAGCGCGGCGAGCCGCCGGCGCAGCGCCGCGCGCTCGGGGATGCCCGCAAGATAGCCCTGCGTGAGCCGCGCCTGCGCCTCGACCCAGGTGCGGGTCGCGACCGAGTCGAGGTCCTCGAGGGGGCGGTAGGGATCGGCGACCGCGGTACCGTGCCAGATGTCGACGGCGTCGCCGCGTGGCGCGGCCGGATAGTGCAGCGCGGTATCGGCCGCGGCCAGGCACCCGAGCGTGGCGGCCAGACACGCGCCGGCGAATACGATGCGCTGCGGACCTTGCATGCGCAGCGATTGTGCCCTGCCCGGCCCGGCGGCACCACGGTAAGATCGCGCCATGCCGCAGCACATTGGCATCGTGGCCTGCTCGGCGGAGGGCGCGGCGCTCTGCTACCGCACGGTCTGCCTCGAGGGCGCGCAGTATCTCGGCGCTCTCGACCACCCGGAGGTGTCGCTCCACAACCATTCCTTCGCACGCTACATGCACCTGATCGACGCCGGCGACTGGCCGGGCGTCGCCGAGCTCATGCTGTCTTCGGCCGCCAGGCTCGCCAGGGCCGGCGCCGATTTTCTCATCTGCCCGGACAACACCATCCACCAGGCCTTTCCCTGGGTGGTGCGCCGCTCGCCGCTCCCGTGGCTGCACATCGCCGAGGTGGTGGCCGCGGCGGCGGTCGAGCGCGGCTTCACGACGCTCGGTATCACCGGCACGCGCTACCTGGTCGACAGCGAGGTCTACCCGGAGAAACTCGCGGCGCGCGGCCTGAAGTTCCAGCGGCCGGCGAGCCAGGAGCGCGCCGAGATCAACCGCATCATTTTCGAGGAGCTGGTGGGCGGGGTTTTCAAGCCCGAGGCGGTCGCGACCTTCCAGCGCGTCATCGCGCACCTGCGCGACGCCGGCTGCGACGCGGTGGTGCTCGGCTGCACCGAGATCCCGCTCATCGTCAACGACGGCAACTCGCCGCTGCCGACGCTCGATTCGACGCGCCTGCTCGCGCGCGCGGCGCTGCTGCGCGCCACGCGGCGCACGGCCTCGTGAGCGGGGCTCGCGCGCGGCGCGCGCTATTTCTCTTTCTTGCTCTCGAACTTGAAGGAGACGTTGACGCGGGCGCGGTAGGCGCGCACCTTGCCGTTGGCCACCTGCAGGTCGAGCTGCTTGATCTCGACGATGCGCAGGTCGCGCAGGCTCCTGGCGGCCTGACTCACCGCGGCCGCGGCCGCTTTTTCCCAGGATTCGGTGCTGGTGCCGACCAGCTCGACGATCTTGTAGACGCTCTCGGCCATGGCTTGCTCACCTTTCGTCCCCGGGGCGGGGCGCGCTTGTTTTGCGCCTGAGTGTGCGCCCAACGCTGCGCGCCGCCAAGCGGCGCGGCGGGTTGCCCTTGACGCAGGCCCGGTGCGGCCGTTAAGGGTGGCACGCGCGCGCAACCCCCGACCACCCAGGAGACCAAATGAAGCTCGTGTCCCCGCTGCACGCCGCCGCCGTCCTGATCCTCGCCCTCGCCGCCTCGGCGCCCGGCGCATCGGTGCTGGCCGCGGCACCGGGCGCGGCGCCGCCCGCCGACCCCTACCAGCCGCTCGCCTTTCTGGTCGGACATTGCTGGAAGGGCACCTTCCCCGGGAGCACGCGCACCGATGAGCACTGCTTCAGCCGCCTCTACGGCGGCAGGTTCCTGCGCGATGAGCACGTCGTGCATCGCGACGGGGCGGCGGATGCCTTCGGCGAGACGCTGTACGTGTGGAACTCCGTTGCGGGACAGCTCGAGTATCTGTACATCGAGAGCGACGGGGGCTTCATCCGGGGCACGGTGCAGACGCAAGGGCGGACGCTGGTGTTTCCCGAAGCGCCGTACGTCGACGACGGCAAGTCCATGCAGGTGCGCAGCCGCTGGCAGCCCTCGGGCGAGAGCGCTTACGAGGTCGCGACCGAGTTCCAGGTCGACGGGCGCTGGGTGCCGGGTTTCAGTCTGTCAATGCGGCGCGAGTAGCGTGCGCGGCCGCCGCGCGCGGCCATACCGGCCTGCGGACGAGCGTGCTCTTGCCGAACAGCGACTCGACGAGGTCGACCGCCAGCACCGCGGTCTTGTTGTGCTCGTCCCAAGCCGGATTGAGCTCGACGATATCGAGCGAGGCGAGGCGGCGCGTGTCGGCGATCATCTCCATGCACAGCTGCGCCTCGCGGTAGGTCGGCCCACCCGGCACGCGCGTGCCGACGCCCGGGGCGATGCCCGGGTCGAGGAAGTCGACGTCAAAGCTCACGTGCAGGTGCGTGTCGTGATCGAGCCCGGCGAGGGCCTGCTCCAGGGTGGCGCGCATCCCCATCTCGTCCACGTGGCGCATGTCGAACACGTCGAGCCCCTGCTCGTGCACGAAGCGTTTCTCGAGCGCATCGACGCTGCGGATGCCGATCTGGCGCACCCAGGCGGGGTCGATGGCCGGGGTGCGGCCGCCGATCCCGGTGAGCGCCCGCGGCCCGAAGCCGCACAGCGCCGCGACCGGCATGCCGTGCAGGTTGCCGCTCGGGGAGAGCTCGCGGGTGTTGAAGTCGGCGTGCGCATCGAGCCACAGGATGCGCAGCTTCCGTCCCTGCTCGCGGCAATGGCGCGCCACCGCGCTGATCGAGCCGATGCCGAGCGAATGATCGCCGCCGAGGAGAATCGGCAGCCGCGCGGCGCGCAGCTCCCCGTACACGGCCTCGTGCACCAGCTCGTTCCAGCGCACCACCTGCGGCAGATGGCGGTAGCCCTCGCGGGGCGGCTCCCAGGGATTGCCGGGGCCGTTGAGGTTGCCGAGGTCGACGACCTCGAGGTCGCGCGACCGCAGTGCCGCCGCGAGTCCCGCGACCCGCAGCGCCTCCGGTCCCATCGAGGCGCCGCGATCGGCGGCGCCGACGTCGGTGGGCGCGCCGATGAGGCTCGCCGTGCGCTGGCTCACGCTCATGCCGTCACCCGCTCGGGCGCGGCGGACGCGCGCGGCTCGCCGGCGAGCAGCAGGCCGAACAGGTCCTTCGGATCCTCGAGCTCCGGCACCAGGTCGATCTGACGCTGCCCGCCGCGTTCCTCCTGGTGGATGCGCATGAGATAGCGCAGCGCCGAGAAGTCCTCGAGGGCGAAGCCGACCGAGTCGAAGATCGTCACTTCGTTCGCGCTCGCGCGTCCCGGCGCGCGGCCGGCGAGCACCTCGGTGAGCTCGGTGACCGGAAAGTCCGCGGGCAGCTGCTGGATCTCGCCTTCGATGCGCGACTGCGGCTCGAACTCGACCACCACGCGCGCATCGGCGCGCCGCAGGATGCCGGCATCGAGCTCGGTCTTGCCGGGGCAGTCGCCGCCCACGGCATTCAGATGCATGCCCGGAGCGATCATCGCCGCCGTCAGGATGGTGGCGTTGCGCTTGTCCGCGGTCACCGTGGTCACGATGTCGGCGCCCGCCACTGCCTCGGCGGTCGAGGAAGAGCGCAGCACTTTGAGCCCCGGGAGGCGCAGCCGCGCGAGGTTGCGCATGAGCTTGGCGGTCGCGGCCGGATCGGTGTCGTAGAGACGCAGCTCGCGGATGCCGAGCAGATGATGGAAGGCGATCGCCTGGAACTCGCTCTGGGCGCCGTTGCCGATGAGCGCCATCACGCGGCTCCCGGGGCGGGCCATGCGGCGCGCGGCGAGCGCGGAGGTCGCCGCCGTGCGCAGCGCCGTCGTCAGCGTGAGCTCCGAGAGCAGCAGCGGATAGCCCGTCTCGACGTCGGCGAGTACCCCGAACGCGGTCACGGTGAGCAGCCCCACGGCCGTGTTCTTCGGGTGGCCGTTCACGTACTTGAAGGCATAGATCCGGCCATCGGAGGCCGGCATCAGCTCGATCACGCCGACCTGCGAGTGGCTCGCGTGGCGCGCGGACTTCTCGAACTCGCCCCAGCGCAGGTAATCGGCCTCGATCTCCCGCGCGAGCTCCTCGATGAAGCGTGCGGCACCCCGCCGGGCGAGGAGTTCCTGGACGCGCTCGATACCGATGAAATCCACCATGACTGCACTCCCGAAAGGCCGGTCCGGGCGATCCCCGGACTTGGGCCATGCCTCTATGCTCCGGGTCGGCCACATCAAAATAAAGGCAGAAAGTTGTACATACCTCCTAGTTATTTGATCAAAGCGCCATTTAAAAATGACGTTATGCGCTACAATGATTCCGAAAAGGAGCCGCGGGATGGACGACGTCGATCGTCAGCTGATCGGACTACTGCGCAACGACGCGCGCGCGTCGGTGGCCTCGCTCGCCAAGACGCTCGGGGTCGCCCGGGGCACGGTCCAGAACCGCCTGGCGCGCCTCAAGGCCAACGGCACGATCGTCGGCTACACGGTTCGCCTCAAGCCCGACGTGGAGGAGCAGCGCATGCGCGCCTTCATGACGGTCGCGGTCGAGGGCAACCAGGTGGACGCCGTGATCCGCGCGCTGCGCGGGGAGCCGGCGGTGGCGGCGCTCTACAGCACCAATGGCCGCTGGGACATCGTCGCGGAGCTGCGGGCGGACAGCCTCGAGGGTTTCGATCGCGTGCTGGCCCGCATCCGCCTGATCGAGGGGATCTCCCAGACGGAGACGAGCCTGCTGCTCTCGACCTTCAAGTTCTGAAGGTCGCCCTCGGTCAGCGCAGCAGCGCCAGCCAGTCGCGCCCGCGGTCGCCATAGGCGACGAAGAACGGATTCACCGGCGACTCGCGGGCGTTGTAGCGCAGCGGCTCCCCGCCGAGCTCGACGACCACGCCGCCCGCGGCGGTCACCACGGCATGGGCGGCCGCCGTGTCCCATTCGCTGGTGGGACCCAGGCGCGGATAGACATCGGCACTGCCTTCGGCGATCAGGCAGAACTTCAGCGAGCTGCCGACGGATCTGAGCTCATAGGAGCCCAGGCGCCCGAGGAAGGCCTCGAGCGAGTCGCCGCGATGGGAGCGGCTGCCGACCACGCGCACGGGGTCGGCGGCGCGCGCGGCGACCCCCAGCGCCTGCGCGCGCTCTGCACCCCGCTGCCGCCAGGCGCCCTGCCCCGCGCCGCCCCGGTAAGTCGTGTCGCTGACCGGTACGTGCACGACGCCGAGTACCGGGGCATGGTTCTCGATGAGCGCGATGTTGACGGTGAACTCACCGTTGCGCGCGAGGAACTCGCGCGTGCCGTCGAGCGGGTCGACGAGCCAGTGCCGTGTCCAGCGTGAGCGCTCGCTCCAGGGCGGCCGCGCGGCTTCCTCCGACAGCACCGGCACCCCCGGGGTGAGCTCGCCGAGCGCGGCCACGATGAGCCGGTGGGCACGCAGGTCGGCCTCGGTGAGGGGTGAGGCGTCCTCCTTGAGAGTGGCGGCCGGCGAGCCGCGGGCGTAGACCTCGAGGATCTCGCGCCCCGCCGCCCGCGCGATCGCGGCGACGCGCTCAGCGAGCGGCCCGCGCGCAGCGTCCGTCATGCCGCGCCCGTCACTCCCGCGGCCTGCAGCTGCGCCACCACCAGATCCGCCGCCTGCTCGGCGCTCACGCGCGTGGTGTCGATGCGGATCTCGGGATGCTCGGGCGCCTCGTAGGGCGAGTCGATGCCGGTGAAGTTGCTGAGCTCGCCGCGGCGCGCCTTGCGGTACAGGCCCTTCACGTCGCGGCTCTCGGCCACCGCGAGCGGCGTGTCGACGAAGATCTCGAAGAACTCCCCGGGTGCGAACAGCGCACGCGCCATGCTGCGCTCGGCGCGGAACGGGGAGATGAACGACACGAGCACGATGAGGCCGGCGTCCACCATGAGGCGCGCGACCTCGGCGACCCGGCGGATGTTCTCGACGCGATCCTGGGCGGCGAATCCCAGGTCCTTGTTGAGGCCGTGGCGCACGTTGTCGCCGTCGAGCAGGTAGGTGTGCCGGCCCTGCGCGGTGAGCAGCTTTTCGATGCGGTTGGCGATGCTCGACTTACCGGCACCCGAGAGCCCGGTGAGCCACAACACACAGGCGCGCTGCCCCTTCTGCCGCGCGCGCAGCTGCTTGTCGACGTCGAGCGCCTGCCAGTGGATGTTGTGCGAACGGCGCAGCGCGAAATGGATGAGCCCCGCGCCCACGGTCGCATTGGTGATCCGGTCGATGAGGATGAAGCCGCCGAGGGCGCGGTTGCGCTCGTAGGGCTCGAAGGCGATCGGCTGATCGAGCTCGAGCTCGCATACGCCGATGTCGTTGAGCTCGAGTCGCTCGGCGGCGGTGTGCTCGAGGGTGTCGACGTTGACGCGGTGCTTGAGCGGCGACACCGTCGCCGCCACGGTACGCGTCCCGCTCTTCATGAGGTAGGCGCGTCCCTGCAGCATCGGCTCCTCGTGGAGCCACACGATGGTCGCCTCGAACTGGTCGGCGACCTCGGGCGCCGCATCCGCCGCGGCGATGAGGTCGCCGCGGCCGACGTCGATCTCGGCGTCGAGCGTGACGGTCACCGAGCGTCCGGCGGCCGCCTCGCTGAGGTCCCCGTCCGCGGTCACGAGGCGTGCGACACGCGCTTCGCGGCCCGAGGGCAGGATGCGCACCCGCTCGCCCGGCCGCACGCTGCCGCTGGCGATCTGGCCGGCGAAGCCGCGGAAGTCCGCGTTGGGACGGTTGACCCACTGCACCGGGAGCCGCAACGGGGCGGCCGCGAGCCGCGCTTCGCCGGCAGCGGCCTCGAGGTGCGCGAGCAGCGTCGGGCCTGCATACCACGGCATGGCCCCGCCCGCGCGCGTGACGTTCTCGCCGAGCGTGGCCGACAGCGGGACGGCCGTCACCTCATCGAGCCCGATGCGCCCGGCAAAGGCGCGGTAGTCGGCCACGATGCTCTCGAAGCGCTCGCGTGCGTAGCCCACCAGGTCCATTTTGTTGACCGCCAGCACGACCTGCCGGATGCCGAGCAGGCGTACCAGGTAACTGTGGCGGCGGGTCTGCGTGAGCACGCCCTTGCGGGCATCGATCAGGATCACGGCCAGGTCGGCGTTGGAAGCCCCGGTGACCATGTTGCGCGTGTACTGCTCGTGCCCCGGCGTGTCGGCGACGATGAACTTGCGCCGTGCCGTCGCGAAGTAGCGGTAGGCCACGTCGATGGTGATGCCCTGCTCGCGCTCGGCCTGCAGGCCGTCGACCAGCAGCGCCATATCGAGCTCGCTGCCGCGCGTGCCGAAGCGGCGGCTGTCCTCGCCGAGGGCGGCCAGCTGGTCGTCGAGCACCATCTGGGTCTCGTAGAGCAGCCGCCCGATGAGCGTCGACTTGCCGTCGTCGACCGAGCCGCAGGTGATGAAGCGCAGCAGGCTCTTGCGCTCGTGCGCCTCGAGCCAGGCGGCGACCTCGCCGGCCGCGGGTAGCGGGGCGCGCGCCATCAGAAATACCCCTCGAGCTTCTTGCTCTCCATCGAGCCGGAGGCGTCATGGTCGATGACCCGCCCGGCGCGCTCGGAGCTGCGCGTGGCGAGCATCTCCGCGATCACGGCCTCGACCGTGTCGGCCTCGCTTTCGATGGCGCCGGTCAGCGGGTAGCAGCCGAGCGTGCGGAAACGCACCCTGCGCGGCATCGGCCGCTCGCCGGGCGCGAGCGGCAGCCGCTCGTCGTCCACCATGATGAGTGCGCCATTGCGCTCGACCACCGGCCGCTCGGCCGCGAAGTACAGCGGCACCAGCGGGATCGCCTCGCGGCGGATGTACTGCCACACGTCGAGCTCGGTCCAGTTCGACAGCGGAAACACCCTGAAGCTCTCGCCGGCGCGCTTGCGGGTGTTGTAGAGCGACCAGAGCTCCGGGCGCTGCGCGCGCGGGTCCCAGCGGTGCTGGGCCGAGCGGAACGAGAAGATGCGCTCCTTGGCGCGGCTCTTCTCCTCGTCGCGCCGCGCGCCGCCGAGCGCCGCATCGAAGCCATGACGGTCGAGAGCCTGGCGCAGCGCCTGCGTCTTCATCACGTCGGTATGCAGCTGCGACCCGTGCGTGAACGGGTTGATCCCCCGCGCGATGCCCTCCTGGTTCACGTGTACGATGAGCTCGAGGCCGAGCCGGCGCACGGTGGCGTCGCGGAAGGCGTACATGTCGCGGAACTTCCAGGTGGTATCGACGTGCAGCAGCGGCAGCGGCAGCGGCGCTGGAAAGAACGCCTTGATCGCCAGATGCAGCAGCACGGCGCTGTCCTTGCCGATGGAATACAGCAGCACCGGCTTGCCGCACTCGGCGATCGCCTCGCGGATGATGTGAATGCTCTCGGCCTCGAGCCGCTCGAGGTGGCTGAGCGGCGCCTCGTGCGCGGACCCCTCTGCTGTCATGCGGTTATTGTAACGGCCTTCGCGGCGCGAGGATTCGTTGTATCCTGCCTGGGGCGCCATGCTCTACTCTCGTACGTGAACGGAATTCTCCTCGGCCGCGTGTGGGGCTGCCGGCGGGAGCTGCTGTGCGCTCTGGCGCTCGCCGCAGGCGCCGCAGCGGCGGCGCAAAGCCCGCCGGCGACGCAGAGCCCGCCGCCCGCGCGCACCGGCGCGGCGCCGGCAGCCGCAACGCCCTCCGGCGCGCCGGCACCGCCGGCGGCGCCACCGGCGCCGGGCGCAGCCGCCGCCAATCCAACAGCGCCTGCCGCCGACGAGGAGAAGCTCTCGGAGGTGGTGGTGGAAGCGCCCGAGCCGCGCTTCGTCGCCAGGACCACCCGCGACCGCATCGGGCGCATCTGGGCGCCCGTACTGATCGACGGCAAGGGTCCCTTCCGCCTGGTGCTCGACACCGGCGCCAACCACTCCGCCGTCATTCCCTCGACCGCCGCGGCGCTCGGCTCACCGCGGGCCGCCAACGCCATGGTGGTCACCGGCTTCACCGGCTCGGCGGTCGTGCCGACGATCTCGGTGTCGCGCATGGAGGTCGGCGATCTGCTGCTCGGACCGACGACGCTGCCGGTCGTGGCGGACGTGTTCGGCGGCGCTCAGGGCGTGCTCGGCAACGAGGGCCTCGCGAACCGGCGCATCGTCGCCGACTTCAGCCACGATCATCTCGAGATCTTCACGTCCCACTCCGAGCCCGCGCACATCGGCTTCAGCGTCGTGCCGCTCAGGATCGGCGACGGCGGACTGCTGATCGCCGACGTGAAGGTCGGCGGCATCCACTGCAAGGCCGTGATCGACACCGGCGCCCAGGGCACCGTCGGCAATCTGCAGCTGCGCGATGCGCTCATGCGCCATCCGCGCGATGCCAAGCGCGCCGAGGTGGTCGGCGTGACACTCGACGTGCAGACCGGCGACAGCCTCGCGGCGCCGCAGATCGAGATGGGCGGCATCACCATCAACGGCGTGCGGATCACCTTCGGCGACATGTATCTCTTCGAGCACTACCACCTGACGAAAAAGCCCGTGCTGCTCCTCGGCATGGACCTGCTCGGCTCCTTTGACGTGCTGATCATCGACTACCGCATGCACGAGCTGCAGATCCGCCTCAATCGGGGCCAGCTGCCCCCCTGAACGGGCGCCGCCGCGGGCGCTCCCGGGCGCCCCGGGCCTTCAGGAGGCGCCGCGGCCGCGGGGTCCGAGGCGCAGGAACCGCCGGCGCTCGTTCCACTGATGGCGCGCGTGCAGCCTGTCGGCGGGGTCGGCCGCCTCGGGCGGCAGCGCCTTGAGCGAGCGCAGCGCGGCCGCGTGCGCCATCGCGATCGCCGGGTCGGCCTGCAGCATGCCGCGGTAGTGCTCGAGAAACTGCTGCTCGGCCGGGCCGCCGCCGCCGGTCAGCAGCTCGCGCGCGTGGGCACCGATCGCCGCGGCCTCGCTCTCGGGCAGATCGCGCGCCACCGCGACCGCATGATCGACGTCGGCGATCAGCGCGTAGAGGGGTTGCAGCCACGCCCAGGACGGGTCGGTGGTGATGTGTTTGAGCCGCTCGAGGGGCGAGGCGAACGGGGCGAAGCGGCGCTCGGCCTCGAGCACCGCACCGAGCACTCCCTGCAGCGCCGTGCTCGCGGCGCCGAGCGCCTCGAGCCAGGGGCGCTCGCGGCTCATGTCGCCTCCGGGGCAAGCTCGAGCGGGCATTCGGCGAGCTCGCCGATGCGCTCGATCGCAAGATCGGCCGGCGGCCAGGCGGCGAGCTCGCGCGGATCGAGCGCGTAGTGCCCCTGGCGCGGAAAGATCGTGGTGAGCTTGCTGCCCCAGGCCTGCTTCATGGCCGCCAGTATGCGCAACTTGTCGTCGATCATCACGTAGTGCGTGGCCGGGTAACGCCGCGCCACCGCCTCGAGCATCTGCTCCTTGTGGAGGTAGATGAGCACCCGGCCGTCCACCGCGTCCCACAGGCCGGAGCGCTGCACCTTGCGCGGCTGGAACACGACGTCGCCATCGGAGAGGATCACGGTGGTACCGAGGCGGCCGCAGCGCGCGAGCGCCGCGAAGGCTCCGGGGTAGAGCCGCCGCGCGAAGGGATAATCGACCAGGAACGAGGACACCTCGAGCAGCTGCGGGTCGTCGAGATTCTCGAGGCGATAGCGCTGCAGGGCACCCAGATAGTCCGCGTAGCCGAGCTCGGTCCGCAGCTCCTCGAACAACGCCCAGTAGCGGTCGCGGCTGGCACGGCCGAACTTCAGCTCCAGGTGCGCGCTCAGGTCGCCCTGGACCGCGTCGTTGTCGAGCAGGGTATTGTCCACGTCGAACAGGAACACAGTTCTCGAATCTGCCACGTGCTTCACGCTCCACAGTCCGTGGGAGCAGTGTACGCTGGCGGGGAACAGCCTCGCGGCGGTCCTGCGGTCAACCGGCTGCTGCGGGGTGCGTTACCCGGACGTTCTGGGCGTATTCTGCACGGAGGGTTGCGTATGACATCCGAGTCGTTCCTGAGCCGCATGGCGCCCGTTCGCCCGCGGCTGCTCGCCACCGGGGCGGCGGTGCTGCTCGCGGCCACCGGCTGCGGCGGCTACGGAGATGACTACTACGACAACTGCTACAGCTGCGGCCAGCCGCTCACCTATAACGTTCCCAATTCGATCGCGATCGCCGATCTCAACGGCGACGGCGTCCCGGATCTGGCGGTCGCCACCACCCTCGACCAGGGTCTCGTGAGCAACCCGGGCTTCGCCAACGTCATCCTCAACAGCAAGACCTCGCCAGGCACCTTCGATGCCGGCGTGCAGTACTCGACCACCGGCGGCAATCCCTCGGGAATCGTCGCGACCGATCTCACCGGCTCGGGCAGTCTCGACCTCGTGGTCTCGAACTTCGGCTCCGGCAGCATCTCGGTATTCATGCACGGGGCCACGCCCGGGACCTACATGCCGGCCCTCAACATCGTGACCGGCGGCCAGCCCAACCAGGTGGTCGCCGGGGACCTCACCGGCAGCGGCGGCAACCGCGACCTGGTGCTCGCCGACGATAGTCCCGCCGGCAACGCGATCGTGCTGGTGCATGATGCGGCCAACCCCGGACAGTTCCTCGCGCCCATCATGCTCGCGACCAACGGCTACACGCCCTCGGTCGCCGTGGGCACGATCGCCACGGGCCAGGTGGCGGTCGTCGCCGCGACCTCCGACGTCAACGGCAACAACGGCGTCGTGACCGTGTTCGTCGAGACCTCCACCAATCCGGTCACTTTCGCGGCCCCGGTCACCTACCCGGCCGGCGCGCAGCCGCAGGCGGTGCGCATCGCCGACGTCAACGGCGACGGCCTCCCCGATCTCGTCGTCGCCAATCTCGGCCCCGGCTCCGACGGCACCGGCACGTCCGGCGTGTCGGTGCTGCTGCAGGATGCGACTCATCCGGGCACCTTCCTCGCACCCGTCGGCTACCAGACCCCCTTCGGCGCGGTCGACGTCGCGGTGGGCGATTTGAACGGCGACGGGCTGCCCGACCTGGTGGTGGCAAGCTACGGGCCCTACCCCACGGGCGCGATCTCGGTGCTGCTGCAGAAC
>DATKPR010000119.1:0-8173 GCA_035523985.1 Steroidobacteraceae bacterium
GGATGACCGAGCGCGCAGGCGCCGCCGTTGACGTTGACCCGGGCGTGATCGATGTCGATGTCGCGCATCGCGGCCATGGTCACGACCGCGAATGCTTCGTTGATCTCGTAGAGATCGGCGTCGTGCGGCTTCCAGCCGAGCTGCTTGAGCACCTTGGCGATCGCGCCGACCGGGGCGGTCGTGAACCACTCCGGCTCGTGCGCGTTGCTCGCCCAGGCGAGCACCCGGGCCAGGGGTTTCACGCCGCGTGCCGCGGCCGTCTCGCCCTTCATGAGCACGAGCGCCGCCGCGCCGTCGGAGATCGAGGAGGACGAGGCCGCCGTCACGGTGCCGTCCTTGCCGAAGGCCGGCCTCATGGTGGCGATCTTGCTGACGTCGCAGGTGCCCGGCGTCTCATCGCGCGCGATCACGGTGTCGCCCTTGCGGCCCTTGACGGTGACGGGGGTGAGCTCGGCGTCGAACTCCCCCTTCTCGAGCGCGGCCATGGCGCGGCGCACCGACTCGGTGGCGAAGGCGTCCTGCTGCGCGCGCGTGAAGCTGTATTTCGCCGCGGTCGAGTCGGCGAAGCAGCCCATCGACTTGCCGTCGAAGGGGCTCTGCAGCCCGTCGCGCAGCATGTGATCGATGACCTCGCCCGGGCCCATGCGGTAGCCGCTGCGCGCCTTGGCGAGCAGGTACGGGGCATTGCTCATCGACTCGAGCCCGCCGGCCAGGATGACGTCGGCCGTGCCCGCACGGATCTGCTCGGCGGCCATCATCACCGCCTTGAGCCCCGAGCCGCACATCTTGTTGATGGTCGTGGCCGGCACCGATTGCGGGACGCCGCCGCCGAGCGCGGCCTGTCGCGCCGGGGCCTGCCCGAGGTTGGCCGACAGAACGCAGCCCATGATCACTTCCTGGATGTCCCCGGGGGCGATCCCGGAGGCCTGCACCGCGGCCTGGACGGCCGCGCTGCCGAGCTGCACGGCGGTGAGAGGGGAGAGCGCGCCGAGGAACGCTCCGATGGGGGTACGTTTGGCGGATACGATGACGACGTCGGGAGCGGACATGATGACAGCCTCGTGTGGTTCAGCGGGCGATGCGCACCCGGCGCCGCGGTGGCGCGCGGGTTGCGACCTGGGAGGCGCTGCGCGGACGCAGGCCGCCCTCGAATATGGAGATGAACGCCGCGGCGATCTGCGCCGGCGTCAGCGACTGGTCTTCGCGGTACCAATGGGCGATCCAGTTGAGGGCGCCGGCGAGGGCGAACGCGGTCATTTTCGGATCGCAGGGCTCGATCGAGCCATCCTGCACCCCCTCGCGGATGAGCCGGCGGATGCCCTGGTCGATCTCGGACTTCAGCGCCTTGATGTGGCGGCTCATGGCCGGCGAGAGGTCCTGGTCCTCGGCGCGCACCATGCACCAGCCGAACTCGGAGGCCACCGCGGCGCCGTAATGGCGCAGCACGGTGCTGAGGCGCTCGGCGGCCGGAGCCGCCTGGTCACGCGCGGCGCGGAACGCCGCGCGGATCGGCTCGACGCCGGCGAGGAAGCACTGGAACAGCAGGTGCTCCTTGTTGGTCACGTAGTAGTAGACGGTGGGTTTGGTGACCTCGAGCGCCGCGGCGATGTCGTCGAGGGAGGTGTTGTGGTAGCCCTTGCGGTTGAAGGCGCGCGCGGCGGCGCGGATCACGGCCTCGCGCTTCACCTCCCGGTCGCGCCGGCGGGCGCGCCACGGGGAGGCGCTCGCGGCGGCGGACTTGCCCGCGGGGGCGGCACTGGCGCGGCGGTTGTTCATGGATGCGCGGAGTATTATAGCGGCGCTGCGGGGCGGGGCTTGACCGCAGCCGGGGCAGCTGCCGCGAGGCGTCGTCCGGCGCGTTGACCCGTCGCTTGAGCCTCGATCATACTCATGAGTAGATATTCTACCCGAGAGTAAATAAAGCGTGAACGCCCCCCTCAAGGGTAGCGCGGCCGCCGCGGCCCCCGGCGCCGAGCACTCCGGCCGAGCGCCGCTGCGCTTCGTCTCCGCCGCCTCGCTGTTCGACGGCCACGACGCCGCCATCAACATGATCCGCCGGCTGCTGCAGGCGCGCGGCGCCGAAGTCGTGCACCTCGGGCACAACCGCAGCGTCGAGGACATCGTGCGCGCCGCCATCGACGAGGATGCCGACGCGATCGCGGTGAGCTCCTACCAGGGCGGCCACAACGAGTACTTCGCCTACATGGTGGACATGCTGCGCGAGCGCGGCTACAGCCACATCCGCGTGGTGGTGGGGGGCGGTGGCACCATCGCGCCGGCGGAGATCGAGGCGCTCGAGCGCCACGGGGTCGAGAAGATCTACACGCCCGAGGACGGGCGGCGGCTCGGCCTCGCCGGCATGATCGACGACGTGTTCACGCGCCTCGCCGCGGTGCGCAAGCCCCCCTACGAGTCTCGCCCGCTCAACGCCCGCGATCATGGCCTGGTGGCGCGCACCATTTCGATACTGGAGGGGGCCGACGCGGCCGAGGAGGCGCAGGCCGGGCAGATTCGCCGCGCGCTCGGACGCTCGCGGCATCGTGCCCCGGTGATCGGCATCACCGGCACCGGAGGCGCGGGCAAGTCGAGCCTGACGGACGAGCTGCTCGCGCGCCTCACGAGCTCGTTCCCCAAGGCCCAGATCGCGGTCGTGGCGATGGATCCGACGCGCCGGCGCAGCGGCGGCGCGCTGCTTGGCGACCGCATCCGCATGAACAGCCTCGCCTCCGGGAACATCTACATGCGCTCGCTCGCGACGCGGCGCGCGCACAGCGCCACCGCCGCGGTGCTGCGCGAGGTGATCCAGCTGTACCAGGCCAGCGGCTTCGACCTGGTGCTGGTCGAGACGGCCGGCATCGGTCAGTCAGACACCGAGATCGTCGATCTCGTCGATCTGTCGCTGTACGTCATGACGAGCGAGTACGGCGCGGCCAGCCAGCTCGAGAAGATCGACATGCTCGATTACGCCGACTTCATCGTGCTCAACAAGAGCGAGAAGCGCGGCGCCGAGGACAGCCTGCGCGACGTGCGCAAGCAATGGCGGCGCAACCACCCCGAGCGCGCCCGGCTCCCCGATGCGCAGCTGCCGGTGTTTCCCACCATCGCGAGCCGCTTCAACGATCCGGGCGTGAACCGGCTGTTCGCCGCGCTGTGCGGCGCGCTCGTGGCGCGGCACATCGGTGGCGGCGACTGGCAGCTGACGGACGCGGGCGACACCGAGCCCGCCGCGCGCGCGCCGCTCATCCCGGGCGCGCGGACGCGTTATCTCGCCGACATCGCCCATGGCGGACGCGCGGCGCGCGTGCGCGCCGAGGCGCAGGCACAGGCCGCGCGGCGCGCCTACGGGCTGTACGAATCGCTCAAGGGCCTGCACGACGCACGCCTGCCGGCGCCGCTCGAGCCCTTCGCGCCGGATGCGCTCGAGGAGCGCGGCGCGGATGCCACGCGGCGCGAGCTGCGCTCCGCCTACAACCGCGCGCTCGAGGAGATCGGCGCCGAGGGCGTGGCGCAGCTGAAGGCCTGGCCCGAACGCATGCGCTCGGCCACCGACCCCACCTACTCCTACAAGGTGCGCGAGCGCACCGTGAAGGGCGAGAACTACACCGAGAGCCTGGCGCGCTCGCCGATCCCCAAGCTCGCCGTGCCGCGCCTGCGCGACTGGGGCGAGGTGCTGCACTTCCTGCTCACCGAGAATCTTCCCGGGGCCTATCCCTACACCGGCGGCGTGTACCCGTACCGGCGCGAGGAGGAGGATCCGACGCGCATGTTCGCCGGCGAGGGCGGGCCGGAGCGCACCAACCGCCGCTTCCACTACCTGGCGCACGGCCACGGCGCCGCGCGCCTCTCGACCGCCTTCGATTCGACCACGCTCTACGGCGAGGATCCGGACACCCGGCCCGACGTCTACGGCCGCACCGGCAACTCGGGCGTGTCGATCGCGACGCTCGATGACATGAAGAAGCTCTACTCGGGCTTCGACCTCTCCTCGCCCTCGACCTCCGTCTCGATGACCATCAACGGGCCGGCGCCGATGCTGCTCGCCATGTTCATGAACACCGCGGTCGACCAGCAGGTCGAGCGCTACCTGAAGGCCGAGGGACGCTGGGACGCGGCCGCCAAGCGCATTGCGGCGCTGCTTGCCGCCCGCACGGCGCACGGTGTGCCGCCGCCCGCCTACAAGGGCCCGTTGCCGCCCGCTCACGACGGCTCGGGACTCGCGCTCCTCGGGGTGACGGGAGATGAGCTCCTCGAGCGCGAGGTCTACGAGCGCATCCGCGCCGCGACGCTGGAGGCGGTGCGCGGCACGGTGCAGGCCGACATCCTCAAGGAGGACCAGGCGCAGAACACCTGCATCTTCTCCACCGAGTTCGCGCTGCGCATGATGGGCGACGTGCAGCAGTACTTCATCGAGCGGCGGGTACGCAACTTCTACTCGGTGTCGATCTCCGGCTATCACATCGCCGAAGCCGGCGCCAATCCGATCTCGCAGCTCGCCTTCACGCTCGCCAACGGCTTCACCATCGTCGAGTACTACCTGGCGCGCGGCATGCAGATCGACGACTTCGCGCCGAACCTCTCGTTCTTCTTCTCCAACGGCATGGACCCCGAGTACGTGGTCATCGGGCGCGTGGCACGGCGCATCTGGGCGCGCGCCATGCGCGAGCGCTACCACGCGGGTGCCCGCAGCCAGATGCTCAAGTACCACGTGCAGACCTCGGGCCGCAGCCTGCACGCGCGCGAGATCTCCTTCAACGACATCCGCACCACGCTGCAGGCGGTGTACGCGCTGTTCGATAACTGCAACAGCCTGCACACCAACGCCTACGACGAGGCGCTCACCACGCCCACCGAGGAGAGCGTGCGCCGCGCGGTCGCCATCCAGCTGATCATCAATCGCGAGCTCGGGCTCAACAAGATCCAGAATCCCTGGCAGGGCTCCTTCGCGATCGACTACCTCACCGACCTGGTCGAGGAGGCCGTGTACAAGGAGTTCGAGTCGCTGTCGGAGCGCGGCGGCGTGCTCGGCGCCATGGAGACCATGTACCAGCGCGGCAAGATCCAGGAGGAGTCGCTCTACTACGAAACGCGCAAGCACGACGGCTCGCTGCCGATCGTCGGCATCAACACTTTCCTCTCCGGTGCCGATGCCACCGCCGAGCACCAGGGCACCGCGCTCATCCGCTCGAGCGAGGAAGAGAAACAGGATCAGGTGGCGGCGGTACGGGCCTTCCAGGCACGCAATGCCGCGCGCTCACCCGCCGCGCTCGCCGCCCTGCAGCAGGCGGCCGCGCGCGGCGGCAACGTGTTCGCCGAGCTCATGGAGAGCGTCAAGGTCTGCTCGCTGGGGCAGATCTCGCGGGCGCTGTATCAGGTGGGCGGGCAGTATCGTCGCAACATGTGAGGTCGGGCTCCCCGAGCGCGGCCAGGATCGCCGCGCGCGCCGCGTCGCGCAGCGCCGGCACCGCCTCGGTGGTGGCGTCGGCGGCGGGGACGATCGGGGTGAGGATCTCGAGCTCGACCGGTCCGGGCCGCGCCAGCGCGCGCCCCGGCCACAGCGCCCGGCGCGTGCCGCGCAGCACCGCCGGCACGACCGGGCAGCCGGCACGCACCGCGCTCGCGAACGCGCCGGTGTGGAACTTGTGTATCCCGGGCCTGGTATCGAAGGTGCCTTCGGGGAAGAACACCAGCGAAACCCCGCGCGCCGCCTTCAGCAGCAGCCGGCGCGCGTCCGCCGAGCTCCTGCTGCGGTTGTGGCGCTCGACGAACTCCGAGCCGAGCAGCCGCAGCGCCATGCCGGCGAGCGGCACGGCCGACATCTCCCGCTTGATCACGAAGGCGAAGCGTGGCGGCAGCGCCGCGCTCACCACCGGCCCGTCGAGGTAGCTCGCATGATTGCAGACCACCACGCACTGGCCGGCCGGCAGCCGCTCGGCATGTTTCACGGTGAGCGGCAGGCCGATGAGTGCGAGCAGCGCGCGCGCTGCGTAGTGGCCCGCCGCGCGGCGGCGCTCGATGCCGGGCAGCGCCAGCATCGCGATCAGCGCCACCAGCCCCACGCCGAGGAACGCGAGCAGCGCCCACAGCGTGTAGAGCAGCCGCAGCGCGCCCCAAAGCAGCGTGCGCGGCCGCAACGGCCGCGGCGGGGGCTGTGAGGTGATGGGAGCGGGACGCTGCACGGATTTCCGGTGTGAACTGGTTCTCTTTATGTTAACGCCGGACCCCAGATGTGAAGGTCATCACGTCGGTGCATCCGCCGCGCTCACCATACTGCGCTCAGCACATTACCCGGAACTCGGGGCCCGTACACGGCACGCGCGCCGCGCGTCACCCTGAGGACCAGCGAGACACTTCTTGTCAAACCAGGCTGCGGCACTCGCTATGAACTCCAACGCCGATTCCGCGGACCCGGCGGTCTCCCGCTTCCTCGACGCGGTGTGGATGGAGCGCGGCCTGTCGCCGAACACGCTCGCCGCCTACCGCGCCGATCTTACCGCGCTGGCGCGCTGGCTCGTCGAGCGCAGCGTACCCATCATGCGCACCTCGCGCCTCGACCTGCAGGAGTTCATCGCCTCGCGGGTGCGCGGCGGATCGCGGCCGCGCTCCACGGCGCGGCAGCTGTCGAGCTTCCGGCGCTTCTTCCGCTACTACGTGCGCGAGGGCGTGATCAAGGAGGATCCCACCGCGCAGATCGCCATGCCCAAGATCGGGCGCTCGCTGCCGCGCTCGCTCACCGAGGAGGAGGTCGAGTCGCTGCTCGGCGCGCCGCTGGTGAGCGACCCGCTCGGCAACCGCGACCGCACCATGCTCGAGGTGCTGTACGCCACCGGCCTCAGGGTCTCGGAGCTGGTGAACCTGCGCCAGGGGCAGATCAACCTCAACCAGGGCGTGATCCGCATCCTCGGCAAGGGCGACCGCGAGCGGCTCATCCCGCTCGGCGAGGAGGCGATGCGGGCGCTGAAGGAATTCGCGCGCGGCCCGCGCGGCGAGATCCTGCTCGAGCGGCAGACCGATTATCTCTTCCCGACGCGCCGCGGCGATCGCATGACGCGCCAGGCGTTCTGGCACATCATCAAGCGCTACGCGCGCAAGGCCGGCATCAGCAAGGAGCTCTCGCCCCACACGCTGCGCCATGCCTTCGCGACGCACCTGCTCAATCACGGTGCGGACCTGCGCGTGGTGCAGCTGCTGCTCGGGCACAGCGACCTGTCGACGACCCAGATCTACACGCACGTGGCACGCGAGCGCATGAAAGAGCTGCACTCGACGCACCACCCGCGCGGCTGAGCGCGGCGGCGGCGTGCGCCCCGGGGCCGCGCCGTGTCTTATGTCAGCCTCTGTTACACTGCCGTGGACGCAGCGCGGGGCGTGCCGCTTGCCCGAACCCCGCCCGGCTGCGCCGGTCCAAGCATCCGGCCCCACCTGAAACCGACGGAACTGCAATGCCCGCGAATAAGCTGCTGTTGCTGCTCGTGATGATCGCCGCGCCGCTCGGCCTCGCCTGCGCGCAGCAGCCGCCCGGCAAGGCGGCCGATCCGCGCGAGGAGCTCGCGAAGAAGATTCCGGGCGGTGCACGCGTCGATGAGCTGCGCGCCACGCCGGTGCCGGGGATCTTCGAATTCACGCGCGACGGCGACATCGCCTACGTGAGCGCCGACGGCCGCTACGCCATCAGCGGCGACCTGGTGGAGCTCGGCTCGAACGTCAATCTCACCGAGGAGCACCGCCGCGAGCTGCGCGAGCGCGAGCTCGCCGCCGTTCCCGAGAGCGACATGCTGATCTTCGCGCCCAAGGATCCGAAGTACACGGTGAGCGTGTTCACCGACGTCGACTGCCCCTACTGCCGCAAGCTCCACTCGCAGATCGGCGAGTACAACCGCTTAGGCATCCGCGTGCGCTACCTGCTCTACCCGCGCAACGGCCCGAACACCCCTTCCTGGACCAAGGCCGAGCAGGTGTGGTGCTCCTCCAACCGCAACGACTCGCTCACCCGGGCGAAGCTCGGCCAGGACCTCAAGACCAAGGCCTGCACCGACACCCCGCTGGCGCGCTTCTGGGCGCTGGGACAGAAATTCAACATCCAGGGAACGCCGGCGATCGTGCTGGCGGACGGGGAAATGCTGCCGGGCTACCTGCCGCCCGACGTGCTGCTCAAGCACCTGCAGGAAGAGCAGAA
>DATKPR010000120.1:0-9352 GCA_035523985.1 Steroidobacteraceae bacterium
CACGCCGCAGTCGCAGGTGCGGCGCGAACTCGAGCGGCGACGCGACACGTTCCTGCGCCGCATCGCCGATGAGGGCTATCACCCCTGCGCGGCGCCCCGGATCACGCTGGCCGACACCCCGTCCTTCGGCAACTACATTCCCGCGCAGAACGAGGTGGTGGTCGCCTCCTGGCAAAGCCTCACCGCTGCAGAGCGCCAGGACTTCGGGCAGATGGCCCAGGCCATCGGCGGACGCGCCACGGCGGTGTCGGTGTTTGAAGGGGGCACCTATCGCTGGGTGTTCATGCACGAGCTCGGCCACTGGTGGCAGTCGTGCGTGAAGCAGACACGCCCGAATTCCTACGAGGAAGAGAACGGCGCGAACCGCATCGCGCTCGCGTTCTGGCGCGAACAGGACCCGCAATTCGCAGCAGGCATCGTCCACGGATTCGAGGCGCTGGTGCGGGCGGTACGCAGCCCGGTACCGGCCGGGCTCACGCCGCAGCAGTACCTGGATGCGCACTTCGCCGAGCTCGCGCACGGGGACACCTACACGTGGTTCCAGGCCGAGTCGATCGCCTCGCTGGCGCACGAGGAGCCGCCGCCCAGCCTGCACCGGGCGCTCTCTCAGCCCCTGTATCCCTGGTAACGCTCGCAAGCGGCGCGCGCAGCGCCGCGGGTCGTCAGGCTACGGCGGACTTGACCACGCGCTGCGGCTGCGCGATGCCGTAGCCCTGCGCGTAGTCGACGCCGAGGCTGGTGAGCATCTGGATGATCTCGGCGTTCTCGGCGAACTCGGCGATGGTCTGCTTGCCGGTCAGGTGCCCGATCTCGTTGATGGAGCGCACCATCTCGCGGTCGATCGGGTCGCGCAGGATCTCGCGCACGAAGCTGCCGTCGATCTTCAGGTAATCGACCGGGAAGTGCTTCAGGTAGCCGAACGAGGACAGCCCGGTGCCGAAGTCATCGAGCGCGAACTTGCAGCCGAGCTCCTTGAGCGCCTGGATGAAGCGGTTAGCCTGGCTGAAGCTGGCCACCGCCGCGGTCTCGGTGATCTCGAAGCAGATCTTGGACGCATCGAGCCCCGAGCGGTGGAACTGGTCGATGACGAACGGCAGGAACTTGTCATCGCCCAGGCTCTGGCCGGAAAGGTTGATCGAGCAGCGCAGCAGCTTCTCGCGCTCGTCGGCCTCGGACACCAGCCACCGGAACGCGTTCTCGATCACCCAGCGGTCGATGGCCGGGGTGATGCCGTAGCGCTCGGCGGCGGCGATGAAGTCGTTGGGCGCCACGATGCGCCCGGTCTCGTCCTTGAGGCGCAGCAGCAGCTCGTAGTGCGCCCCCGGCTCGACGCGCTGCAGCGGCTGGATCGCCATGCGGTACAGCTCGAAGCGGCCCTCCTCGAGCGCAGCGTTGATGCGCGCCGCCCACTGCATCTCGCGGCGCCGGCGCATGAGCTCGATGTCGTTCTCGGCGAAGCTGTGCACGCGGTTGCGGCCGCCCTCCTTGGCCGCGGCGCACGCCGAGTCGGCGGCCGAGAGGATGGAGGCGACGTCCTCGTTGTCGGCGGTGATCGGCACCACGCCGATGCTGGCGCCGAGGCGGAACACGCGGTCCTCCCAGGTGAAGCGGAAGTTGCGCACGCCCTCGCGCAGGGTCTCGGCGGTGCGCATGGCCTCATCCAGCGAGCAGCTCTCCAGCAGGATGCCGAACTCATCGCCCCCCAGGCGCGAGTGCGTGTCGCGCCAGCGGACCTTGGACTTCAGCAGCGCGCCCACCTGGCCGAGCAGCGCATCGCCGGCGGAGTGGCCGCAGGTGTCGTTGACGATCTTGAACTGATCGATGTCCAGGTAGCACAGCGCGTAGGAGGCCTCGCGCGCCTTGGCGCTCTTGAGCGCCCGCTCCAGGCGGCTCTCGAACTCGCGCCGGTTGACCAGCCCGGTGAGCAGGTCGTGGCTGGCGTGGTAGGACAGACGGCGGTTGAGCTCGCGCGACTCGGAGACATCGTGGAACACCAGCACGCCGCCGCCGACGTGCCCGTGCCCGTCGCGGATCGGGGCCGCGGTGCTCTCCACGTACAGCTCGTTGCCGTCGCGGCGGATCAGCAGCATCGGGCGCACCGACTTGATCGGGCGGATGCGGCGGATGGCCACGGTCAGCGGGTTCTCCAGCGGCTCGCAGGTCTCCTCGTGGAAGGCACGGAAGATCTCCTCCACCGGGCGCCCCATGGCGTCCTCGAGCCGCCAGCCGGTGAGCTCCTCGGCCACCGGATTGATGTAGTCGATGGTCGAGTTGGCATCGGTGGTGATGACGCCGTCGCCGATCGACTGCAGCGTGATCTGCGCGCTCTCCTTCTCGCGGAACAGCGCCTCCTCGTAGAGCTTGCGCTCGGTGATGTCGAGCTCGACACCCACCAGGCGCAGCAGGCGCCCGTGCTTGTCGACGCGCGCCGTGGCGCGGCTGATCACCCAGCGCCACTCGCCATTGCGGTGGCGCATGCGGTGGGTGCTCTCGAAGATCGGGGTCTTGCCGGCGACGTGATCGCGGATCGCGGTCTGCACGCGCGCCAGGTCGTCGGGGTGCACGAGGCTGCGCCAGTCGGGCGAGCCGCGCATGTCCTCGTCGGCGTAGCCGAGCATGGCTTTCCAGCGCGGCGAGAAGAACACCTCGTTGCTCTCGACGTCGAAGTCCCACAGGCCGTCGTTGGCGGCGGCCTGGAAGAGATTGGTGCGCTCCTCGAGCTTGGCGAGCCGCGCCTCGGTGCGGATGCGCTCGAGGCCGGTGGCGAGGCTCGTGCCGATGAGCTTCATGAGCAGCTGCAGGTTCACGTCCCAGGCGCCGCGCGGCAGCGTCTGCGCCAGCCCGAGGATGCCGGCGGGCTTGCCCTGCACGCGGAACGCGATGAGCAGCGCCGAGCCGATCTGCAGGTCCGCGAGCTTGGCGGCCTCGGCCGCCTGCTCCTTGCGGGGCGAGCTCGTGTCGCGCAGCTCCGAGAGCCGCAGGTGCTCGAGCCGGGACTTGAGCCAGGGGAAACCCTCGAGCGAGAGGCCGGCGAGCCCTTCGGGCTTGCACTGCGCGAAGGCGCTGCGGGCGACCTGCACCTCCTGGATGGCGGGCTCCTCCGGGTGCAGCGCGACGAGGAAGGCGCAATCGACGTTGGTGGCCCCGCGCAGCAGCTCGAGGTTGCGCCGCACGCACGCGTCCACCTCGTCGCGGCGCATGTTCTGGAAATCGACCGCGATCTTGGTGCAGGCGACGTCGAGTCCGATGGCGGGCTTGGTGTGACGCCCGGTCCAGGCGTCAGCCGATAGGATGTCGGACGCGGTGAAGTCCGCTGGCTTATCCGGCGGGGGCGGAATCGCCATTTATCCGTGACCTCCCATTCCCGAACCGCAGCAGCCTAGATCAACTCCCACGCCCCCGACTCGTCACTCCGTCACGGAGTTCGCGATTCGTTGCCGCTTTCCAAGGGTTGCGCCGGATTCTCGCACACTGATGCAGGATTACAAGCTAACGCCCTGTTGAAGCACGGGTTACGACTCGGCTGACTTAACAGAATCCCCGGGGCCGCCCGCTAAGCGGGCTGCGTCAGGCGCCGCCAGGCCTCGATGACCTGAGCCGGCTCGATACCGAGGATGTCGGGCTTGCCGTCGATCGTGCCGGTGAGCGTCGCCGCGGGCGTCGTCGCGCCGCCCGGACGATAGAGCCACGGGTCGATGTGACCGAAGAGCGCGACGGTCGGACAGCCGAGCGCGGCCGCCGCGTGCGCGGGGCCGGTGTCCACCGCGATGAGGCTGTGCGCGCGCTCGAGCAGCGGCAGCAGCCGCGTCGCGGGCAGATCGTTGGCGGCGTCGAGCGTGTCGGCGACGCGCGCGAGGCGCAGCACGTCCGCGATGAAAGCACCCTCCGCGCCCGTTCCGGAGAAGACGATCGCAAGATCCGGCCGGTGCGCCCGCACGCCGCAGACCACGGCCGCCCAGCGCTCCTCGGGCCAGTACTTGGAAGCACCCGAGCGCGCGCGAAAGCGCCGCCGCGCGACGTGGCGGCTCCCCGGATGAATGACCATGTAGGAACGCCCGCCGAGCCCGCGGCTCGCGAGCCACTCCCCGAGCTCGTGCCGCGCCGCCTCCGCGACCTCCAGCCGCGCGGCGCGCGGCACGCCCGGCACCGCAGGCGGCAGCAGACCGGCGAAGGCCGGCGGTGTCAGCGCCCCGAGCCGCAGGTACCGGTCGGCGAAGTTCTCGCCGTCGATGAACGGGTACGCGGTCGAGTCGCAGACGTAGTCGGCAGGCACTCCACCGCGCGCGAGCAGCTCGCGGCCCTCGCCGCGGTCGCAGAACCAGGTCGGACCGGCGCCGCGCGCGCGCAGCCAGGCGACCAGACGCTGCTGCGTGCGGCTGAGCCAGTACGGTGTGCGGCGGCTGCGCAGGATGAACATCCGGCCCACCGCGCGATGCCCCGCGAGCAGCGGCTGCGACCAGGGGCCGGAGGCGATCACGTCGGCCGGTTGTCCGAAGCGGGCGTAGAGCTGCTCGAGCAGCACCGTGAGCAGCACCATGTCGCCGAAGGCTCCGCAGCGCATGACGAGCGGCGCCCGCCCGGCATCGCGGGCGGCGCTCGCGGACGCGCCGGCGCCCCCCGCCGGGCTCATCGCAGCGCCTCGCGGGCAAGGCCATAGAGGCGATGGAGCTCGCGTTCCATCTCGCCCTGCAGCCTCGCGAGCGTCGCCGCGTCCGTCACGCGCGGCACGTAGCGCGGCGGGCCGATGGCGATGGCGATGCGCGCGAGGAACGGCACGGGGATCACGAACTTGTCCCACTTCACCAGCCAGGCGTGCGAGGCGGCATAGGCGAGCGGCAGGATCGGCCGCTGCGACATCTGCGCGAGCAGCAGCGCGCCGGGCTTGAAGCTGAAGCGCGGGCCGCGCGGACCGTCCGGGGTGATGACGGGGGAGATGTCCTCGCGGGTGAGTGCCTGGTAATAATCGCGCAGCGCCCGCGCGCCGGTGTGGGTCGAGGAGCCGCGGATCACCGCGCCGCCGAAGCGCCGCACCATCATGGCGCCGAGCTCGCCGTCGACCGAGGGGCTGATGAGCCAGCCCGGGGAGAGTCCGCGGGCGCGCTGCCCGAGGAGGAATCTTCCGCAGTAGAGCTGGTGCTGGTGCCAGTAGCAGGGAATGAGCGACGGCGCGCGCGCCAGCGCCGCCGTCAGGTGCTCCTCGCCCACGACGCGCACCACGCGGCAGGTCCGCCACCACAGCCGGATGATGCCGACGCCGAGCGGTGCGGCCAGCGCGTAGAGCGCACGCCGCGCGGGCGTCATGCGCCGGCTGGACCGGGTGGCGGTCCGGTAGAGCGTATTGCGCAGCCTGCCGTCGTCGCCGCCGCCGCTCATGGGCCGAAGAGCTCCGCGAGCGGCCACGCGTGCGCCTCGATGCCCCCGACCGGCAGGCTCGTCATCGCGCAGGCCACCGCACCGGCAAAGAGCCCGATGCGCCGCGCGGCGAGCCTCACCCCGCGGCAGCGCGCGCCGTCGGCGGTGAGCTCGACGTCGCGCGCCTCGGCGATACCCGCCCCGCAGGCCTTGAGCGCCGCCTCGCGCGCCGCCCACTCGCTAAGGCGCGCCCCGGACCCCTCCTCGAGGTCGAAGCCGACGAGCCCGTGGGCCACGGCCGCGCAGCCGACCCACGGACCGCCGTGGCTGATCGAGAAATCCGGCGGCTGCGCGGCGGCCGCCGCGGCGCGCGTCAGGTGCGGCTTGCCGCCGTCGGGAAAGACGAGCGCGGCGGGCGCGATGCGCGTGCCCGTGAGTTGGCCGAGGGCGCGCAGCGCCAGGGCGATGCCGGCGAGCGTCTGCGGCGCGCGCGCGCCACGGGCGGCCACCTCGAGGCGCTTGCCGTACGGCAAGCGGCCCGCGAGCGAGCGCGCTGCCTCTTCCGGCCACTGACCGCGCAGGTCCGTGTGATATAAGATTAAGGTTTGGCTTTCAACAGCTTGCATGACCGCCGCCGCGTCCGCGAATCCCCATCCTCCCGAAGCCGAGCTGCAATTCGACATCGGCTCCACCGACGATTCGCTGGAGCGCATGGTCGAGCTGTTCGCCCGTCACGGCGACACCTACCGCGTGTTCGTTCCGGCACGCAAATCTTATACCTATGTGATCCATCACCCGGACGATGTGAAGCGGGTGCTGGTCAGCAATCACCGCAACTACACCAAGGGCCTCGGGCTCGACCGCGTCAAGATCCTCCTTGGCAAGGGCATCATGACGAGCGAGGGCGAGCTGTGGAAGCGCCAGCGCTACATGATGCAGCCGCTGTTCCACCGCCGTGTGATCACCGGCTTCGCCGCGCTGATCGCCGAGGCCAACGACCGGCGCCTCGCGAGCTGGGATGAGCTCGCCGCGCGCGGCGAGCCCGTGAACCTCACCGACGAGATGAGCGATCTCACGCTCGACATCGTGTTGCGCTCGATCTTCGGCCGCGATCTCGACCGCCTCACCGGGCAGCTCGGCGCCAACCCCTTCGCGGTCGTCACCCGCGAGCAGAGCCGCGATCTGCAGTTCGCCTACAAGTTCCGCTCGCTCACCAGGCTCGTGGCGCAGCTCATCGCACGGCGGCGGGCCGAGCCCGAGGAGCACTTCGACTACGTCGCGATGCTGATGGCGGCGCGCGACAAGGAGAGCGGTGAGCCGATGGGCGAGCGCGAGCTCATCGACGAGGTGATGACGCTGATCGTCGCCGGTCACGAGACCACGGCGAGCGGGCTCAACTGGACGTGGTATCTGCTCTCGCAGCACCCCGAGGCCGAGCGGCGGCTGCACGCCGAGCTCGATGCGGCCGCCGAGACGGCGGCTCCGGGACTTGCGCAGATGGAAGCGCTCGCCTACACGAGTCAGGTGGTGAACGAGGCGCTGCGGCTCTATCCGCCGGGATGGCTGCTGTCGCGCCGCACCGTGGCCGCGGATGTGCTCGGCGGCTTCAGCGTGCCCCCCGGCACCAACGTACTGCTGCCGCTGTATCTGCTGCACCGGCATCCGCGCTTCTGGAAGGACCCCGACCGCTTCTGGCCCGAGCGCTTCGACAGCGAGCACGAGGCCGAGCGGCCGCGCTTCGCCTACATGCCCTTCGCCGCGGGCCCGCGCCATTGCATCGGGGAGACCTTCGCGCTCTACGAGATGCTCATGCACCTGTACAAGGTGGCGCGCCGCTACCGCCTCGTGTACGTCCCGGACAAGCCCCTCGAGCTCGAAGCGCAGATCAACCTGCGCACCCGCCATCCGCTGCACATGAGGCTGGAACGCCGCACATGATCGACGCCACCACGCTCACCGAAGTCCTCGAGGCGAACCGCGACTTCCCGCGCGGCATCACCTACCTCGAGGGCGAGAACGAGTCCCGCAGCGTCTCGGCGCGCGAGCTCTACCAGCGCGCGCTCGGCATCCTCTGGCATCTGCAGCGCCTCGGCGCGCGGCGCGGCGACAAGCTGATCGTGTTCCTCGGCAACAACGAGCAGTTCATCGACGTGTTCTGGGCGGCGGTCCTCGGCGGCATCGTGCCGGTGCCGGTGGCGCTCGGCATCAGCGACGAGCACCGCCACAAGCTGCTGCGCATCGCGCGCCGCCTCGACGCCCCCTACCTCTACACCGAGCGCCGCTCGCTCGAGCGCATCGGCGCCTTCGCCGCAGCGGCGAGCGAGACGCAGCTGTTCGAGGGCCTGCGCGCGCGCACCTTCCTGGTCGACGATCTCGACGACATCTCGCGCGCCGGCAGCATCCAGCGCGTCACGCCCGACGACACCGCCTTCATCCAGTTCTCCTCCGGGTCGACGAGCGAACCGAAGGGCGTGGTGCTCACGCACGGCAACATCATCGCCAACTGGCGCGGCTCGACCGAGGCGGGCGGCTTCAACGAGAACGACGTGAGCCTGTCGTGGATGCCGCTCACCCACGACATGGGGTTGATCGGCTTTCACCTCATCATGTTCGCGAACCGCGTGCACTCGCACCTCATGCCGACCGAGCTCTTCATCCGCCGCCCGCTGCTGTGGCTCACGCTCGCCGCGCGCATCCGCGCGACCATCCTGTGCTCGCCGAACTTCGGCTACAAGCACTACCTCAAGGTGCTCGGCGACCGCCCCGTCGCAGGCCTCGATCTGGCGAGCGTGCGTCTCATCTTCAACGGCGCCGAGCCGATCTCGGTCGAGCTGTGCGATGAGTTCCTGTCGCGCCTCGCTCCCGCACGCCTCGGCCGCAACACCATGTACCCGGTGTACGGGCTCGCCGAGGCCTCCCTCGCCGTGAGCTTCCCGCCGGTCGGCGCGCCCCTTAAAACCATCACGCTCAACCGTCACCGCATGAATCCCGGCGATCCGGTCGAGCCGGTGGCCGAGAGCGACCCGCAGGCGCTGCAGCTCGTGAGCGAGGGCAAGGCGATCCCCTACACGCGCGTGCGCATCGCCGGGGACGACGACCGCGAGCTCGCCGAGGACCGCATCGGTCACGTGCACATCACGGGTGACAACGTGACGCGCGGCTATTTCGAGGACCCCGCGGCCAACGCCGCCGCCTTCACCGCGGACGGCTGGCTGCGCACCGGGGACCTCGGATTGCAGCACGCCGGCGACCTCTACATCTCCGGGCGCGCCAAGGAAATCATCTTCGTCAACGGCCAGAACTACTACCCCCACGACCTCGAGGCCATCGCCCAGCGCGCGCCGGGACTCGAGCTCGGCAAGGTCGTCGCCTCGGGCGTGCGCCGCCGGGGCGCGGCAACCGAGCAGCTCTTGGTCTTCGTGCTGCATCGCGGCGGACCGGAGGACTTCCTGCCGCTCGCCACCCAGGTGGCGCGGCTCATCAACGAGCAGACCGGGCTCGAGGTCGCCGAGGTCGTGCCCGTGAAGCGCATCCCCAAGACCACGAGCGGCAAGGTGCAGCGGCACCTGCTCGAGGAGAGTTATGTCGACGGCGAGTTCGATGCGGAGCTCGCCGCGCTCGCGGCGCTGCGCGCCGCGCAGCGCAACCCCGCCCAGCGCGCGCGCAGCGAGCTCGAGGAGCAGCTGAAGACCATCTGCGACGCGGCGCTCGAGGGCAAGCGCGTCGACCTCAACGACAATCTCTTCGAGGTCGGCGCGAGCTCGCTGAAGCTCATCGAGATCCACGAGCAGATCGACCGGCTCTATCCCGGTCAGATCGACCTCACCGAGCTCTTCGATTACCCGACCATCGCCGACCTCGCGAAGCATCTCGAGGCGAAGCTCGGGGGCGGCCTGAAGCCGGCGCCAGGCCGCTGACGTCTGCTACAACGCCATGAAATTTAAGACATTATTTTGACTCCGCGGTCCCTTGCCTATAATGCGCCGATGCTGAATACCGA
>DATKPR010000121.1:0-3102 GCA_035523985.1 Steroidobacteraceae bacterium
CTCGAGCGCCCAGGGGCTGAAGAGCGCGGTGGAGAGCTCCAAGGGGCACGTCGCGCTCCTCATCCAGCGCGGCGATGCGCGCATCTTCGTCCCGGTGCGGGTGGGTTAGGCGCCGTTCGTCACCATCGCGGCGACGAACTCATTCACCGGCAGGGCATCGAGCCCTGCCGGTTTCGCGAACAGCGCCTTGACGCGCCCGGCCTGCTTCGGCGCGAAGTGCGCATCCACCGCCGCCTCGAACTTCCTCACCAGCACCGGCATGCCCTCGGCGCGGCGCTTGCGGTGCCCGATGGGGAAATCCACCTGCACCCGGGCGCTGTGGCTGCCATCCCTGAAGAACACCTGTACGGCGTTGCCGATGTAGCGCTTGTCGGCGGCGTAGTAGTCGGCGGTGAACGCCGGGTTCTCGCGCACCTCGATCTTCGCGCGCAGGGCGTCGATGCGCGGATCGAGCGCCACCGCGTCCTCGTAATCGGCGGCGGTCAGGCGCCCGAAGATGAGCGGCACCGCCACCATGTACTGGATGCAGTGATCGCGGTCGGCGGGGTTGGCGAGCGGTCCGGTCTTGTCGATGATGCGCACGGCCGGCTCCTGCGTCTCGATGACGACGCGCGCGATGTCGGCGATGCGCTCCTTCACGCCCGCGTGCAGCGTCATGGCCGCTTCCACCGCGGTCTGTGCGTGGAACTCGGCGGGGTAGGAGATCTTGAAGAGCACGTTCTCCATCACGTAGGAGCCGAAGGGCTGGGGTAAGGCGAGCGGCTTGCCCCTGAAGAGCACGTCGCTGAAGCCCCAGGTCTTCGCCGACAGCGCCGAGGGATAGCCCATCTCGCCGGTGAGCGCGATGAGCGCGAGACGTACCGCACGGCTCGTGGCATCGCCGGCCGCCCAGCTCTTGCGCGAGCCGGTGTTGGGGGCGTGCCGGTAGGTGCGCAGCGCCCCCCCGTCGATCCAGGCGTTGGAGACCGCGTTCACCACCTGCTCGAGCGTGCCCCCGAGCATCGCCGTGACCACGGCGGTGGAGGCGACCCGCACCAGCAGCACGTGGTCGAGACCGACGCGGTTGAAGCTGTTCTCGAGCGCCAGCACGCCCTGGATCTCGTGCGCCTTCACCATGGCGGTGAGCACGTCGCGTACCGTGGGCGGCGGCCGGCCCGACATGACCGCAAGCCGCGCCTGGTAGTCGGCGACCGCGAGGATGGCGCCGAGATTATCCGACGGATGGCCCCACTCGGCGGCGAGCCAGGTGTCGTTGAAATCGAGCCAGCGGATCATGGCGCCGATGTTGAAGGCGGCCTGCACCGGATCGAGCTCGAAGGAGGTCCCGGGCACGCGCGCCCCGCCCGGCATCACCGCGCCCGGCACCACGGGACCCAGGAGCTTGCGGCACGCGGGGTATTTGAGCGCCTGGAAGCCGCAGGCGAGCGTGTCCATGAGGCAGTAGCGCGCCGTGTCGCAGGCGGCGGCGCTTGTCACGCGGTAATCGCGCGCGTAGGCGGCGATGGCGGTGAGCGCGGCGTCGGGGGCGGGCCGCTCGGCGGATTTCACATCGTGCGTGGACATCAGCTGCGCTGGTCGATGGGGACGAACTTCAGGTTCTCGGGGCCGGTGTAGTTGGCCGCCGGACGGATGATCTTGCCGTCGGCACGCTGCTCGATCACGTGCGCCGACCAGCCGGTGGTGCGCGCGATGACGAACAGCGGCGTGAACATCTCGGTGGGGATGCCCATGGCGTGATAGGAGACCGCCGAGAACCAGTCGAGGTTGGCGAACATGTTCTTGGTCTGGCGCATCACCGCCTCGATGCGGTCGGCGATCTCGAAGCGCCGCAGGTCGCCCGACTGCTGCGACAGCTGCCGCGCGACCTCCTTGATCACCTCGTTGCGCGGGTCGGCGATGGTGTACACCGGGTGCCCGAAGCCGATGACGACCTCCTTGTTGGCGACGCGCGCGCGGATGTCGCTCTCGGCCTGGTCCGCATTCTCGTAGCGCTGCTGGATGACGAGCGCGGTCTCGTTGGCGCCGCCGTGCTTCGGCCCGCGCAGCGCGCCGATGGCGCCGGTGATGCAGGAGTACAGGTCCGAGCCCGTGCCGGCGATGACGCGTGCCGCGAAGGTCGAGGCGTTGAACTCGTGCTCGGCGTAGAGGATGAGGGAGGTGTGCATGGCGCGCACCCACTCGGCCGGCGGCGCACGGCGGTGCAGCAGGTGCAGGAAGTGACCGCCGATCGAGTCGTCCGCCGTCTCGGTGTGGATGCGCTCCCCCGAGTGGCTGAAGTGGTACCAGTAGGTGAGCATCGAGCCGAGGGAGGCGATGAGGCGGTCGGCGATCTCACGGGCGCCGGCGGCGCCGTGATCGTCCTTCTCCGGCAGCACGCACCCGAGCGCCGACACGCCCGTGCGCAGCACGTCCATCGGGTGCGCCGCCGCCGGCAGCGCCTCGAGCGCGGTGCGCACCGCCGCCGGCAGGCCGCGCAGCGAGCGCAGCCGCGTCTTGTAGGCGGTGAGCTCGGCGCGGGTCGGCAGCTTGCCGTGGATGAGGAGGAAGGCGATCTCCTCGAACTCGCTCGTGTGGGCGATCTCGAGGATGTCGTAGCCGCGGTAGTGCAGGTCGTTGCCGCTGCGCCCCACGCTGCACAGCGCCGTGTTGCCGGCCGTGACGCCCGACAGCGCCACGGATTTCTTGGCCTTGGGGGTGTCGTTCATGAGCCCTTCCCGAACAGCTCGTCGAGCTTGCTCTCGTAGGCGTGATAGCCGAGCACCTCGTAGAGCTCGGCGCGCGTCTGCATGGCCGGCAGGACGCTCTTCTGGGTCCCCTCGCGGCGGATCGCCCCGTACACCGTCTCCTCGGCCCTGGCGGCGGCGCGGAACGCCGACAGCGGGTAGAGCACCAGGCGCACGCCGGCGGCGGCGAGCTCGCCGAGGGTGAAGAGCGGCGTCTGGCCGAACTCGGTGATGTTGGCGAGCACCGGCACGCCGGTCGCGTCCGCGAAGCGCCGGTACTCATCGAGCGTGCGCACCGCCTCGGCGAAGATCATGTCGGCGCCGGCGGCGACGTAGGCGGCGGCGCGCTCGAGCGCGGCCTCGAGCCCCTCCACCGCGA
>DATKPR010000122.1:0-2553 GCA_035523985.1 Steroidobacteraceae bacterium
CGAGGCGAAGGAGAAGGGCATCAAGGTCGCCAAGGGCAATTTTCCCTGGGTGGCGAACGGGCGCTCGCTCTCGCTCGGCCGCGAAGAGGGCTTCACCAAGCTGCTGTTCGATCCCGAAACCCATCGCGTGCTCGGCGGCGGCGTCGTCGGCACCAACGCCGGTGAGCTCATCAGCGAGGTGGCGCTCGCGATCGAGAACGGCTGCGATGCTGCCGACATCGGGCTCACCATCCATCCGCACCCGACCCTGTCGGAGACCGTCGCCGGTGCGGCCGAGGCGTTCGAAGGGACACTCACCGACCTTTACCTGCCGAAGAAGAAGTAGGCGCCGCTCAGCCGCATGGTGCGCAGCATACTCGGCGTGGTCATCGGCGCCGCCGTGTGGATGGCGGGGTTCTTCGTACTGACGATTCTGCTCGCGCAGCTCTGGCCCGACTATGCGATCCACGGTCGGCAGTGGATCGAGGAGCGGGCCTTCACGTTCACGCCGGCGATGGCCTGCGCGAATCTCGCGCTGTGGGTGGTGGCCGAACTCGGCGCTGGCTCCGTCACGGCGAGGATCGCCCGGCGTGCGCCCGCGGTGTGGGTGCTGGCGGGGCTGGTGGGCTGCTACCTCGGCGCAGTGCATCTGCTGCTCGAGTGGTCGCGCTTCCCGTGGTGGTACGACCTCGGCGTCGTGATCCCGGCCGTTCCCGCGGTGCTGCTGGGCGGCCGGCTGGCCAAGGCATGACCTTTCCCTACCTCTCCGTGGAAGAGGCGCGGCAGCGTGGCGGCCTGCGCATGGTGGTGGTCAGCAACGTGCCGAGCCCTGGGGTGAGGCCGCCAAGGGGATCCTGCACATCAAGGGCATCGAATGGGCCGCGGTCCGCCTGGTGTACGACAGCGACGCCCTGAAGGAGTGGGCCGGCGGGCGCAGCGGCCCGGTGGCGATCTACGAGCGCGAGCCGCCGCGCGCCGGCTGGGCCGAGATCCTGCTGCTCGCCGAGCGCCTGGCGCCGACCCCCGCGCTCCTGCCTGCGGATCCTGCCGAGCGGGCCCTCCTGTTCGGCATCGCCCACGAGATCTGCGGCGAAGAGGGCCTCGGCTGGTCGCGGCGGCTGCAGCTGATCGATGCGCGCATGCACAACGCCGGCGGCTTCCCCGAGCAGGTCGCCCGCTACCTCGGCAGGAAGTATGGCTACCGCCCGGAGTCGGGAGCAGCGGCCACGGCCCGGGTGACGGCGCTCCTCGGCATGCTGGCGGCGCGCCTCAGGTCGCAGCGCGGGCAGGGGAGCCGCTACTACCTCGGCCGCTCACTGACCGCGGTCGATGTTTACAGCGCGACCTTCATGGCGTTGTTTCGCCCGTTACCGCACGCGCTGTGCCCGATGGACCCCGGCACCCGGGCGGCCTTCGAGACGCGCGATGCGCAGACCGATGCCGCGCTCGATCCGCTGCTGCTCGAGCACCGCGACATGATGTACGCGGAGCACCTCGAGGTGCCGCTGTCGCTGTAACCGACGCACGCGCCGGGCCGGCCGCAGAATCCTCTAATTCGCCTGCGGGTGCGTGCCGACCCCGACGATCAGTCCGTAGGGATCCAGGATGAGCTGCCACGAGGCGGCGCCCCGCTCGAATCGGACCAGGTACTGGTCCCAACCCCGGGAATCGACCCCGCGGAACTCGATCGAGCGCAGCGCACCCCAGGGCTTCATCGTCGCCTGCAGGTCGGACAGCAGCGCCTTCGTGCCTCCCGCCACCTGCGGACTGAGCTCCCCGTAGGGCGGGTTGCCCGACTCGATCCCGGCGATCAATTGGCGCAGTGCCGCCTCGGTGCCCGGCGCCGGCGTCTGCCCGCGCACCCGCTGGCGGGTCGAGCGATCGATGGCGGCGACGCGCCCGGCGTCGATGCGCGGCACTTCCGTGGCGATGCCGTTCTGCTGCAGGACCGCGCCGATCACGCGTCCCGCGGCATCGGTCGCAAAGCGCAGGTAAGCATCGCTGTCGGGAGCACAGCAGCCGGCATTGCCGTAGCGGAACAGCGGTCCCGACACGGGCGTCAGCGGGTCGGGCCCTGCGTACAGCTGTCCGTCGCGCAGCTGCACCCGCAGCACGGACATCGACAACTCATAGTCGCCGACGTAGCGCTCGAGCCCCGCCGGTCCCGCGGACGCTGCCGTTGCCGCAAACGCCGGCGGGATCGCGGGCGGCGCGATGAGCAGAGTCGCGGCCAGCGCGCCGATCGAGAGCAGGGCGCACGCGGCGGTCCGGGCGCGCCAGCCGTGCACTGTGGGGGTATTCATGAGCAGGATCCTCCGTTCGATGGATGAGGCAGACCCCGGCGACGCCGCGAGGCCGCCGACACGCGCGGGCCGTCGCGTACCGACATGCACCAGGGCGCGCGCATAGCGGCGCGCGTCGTGACCGCCGCCGAGTACGCGCCGATCGCAGTCCACCTCGATGGCGAGACGCAAACGGTGCACCTGCCACCACACGAGTACGTTCCACGGCATGAGGACCGCGATCGCGAAGCCGAGCGCCAGCAGACGTGGATCGCGCGCCTCGACGTGGCTG
>DATKPR010000123.1:0-3140 GCA_035523985.1 Steroidobacteraceae bacterium
CCCAACAGCCAGGTACCGCAGTTGCGGCTCGATCTGCATGCCTATGCGGACCGCCCCGCGGACCGCTGGGTGCTGATCAACATGCACAAGCTGCACGAGGGCGAGTCGCTCGAGGGCGTGCGCGTCGAGCGCATCACCCCCGACGGCGCGGTGCTCTCCTGGCAGGGCTCGCAGTTCCTGCTGACCCAGTAGTGAGCGGCGGGCGGCGGCAGCGCCGCGGAACCGCTTCACAACTTGAACCAGTTCACAGAATGAGCTTCACAGAATCCTGCGCCCGCGCACGACAGCCGTGGCGCCGTGCGGCATCTTTCGCCAATGAGCGCCCCACGCGACACGCCGCCGGCCCGCATGCTGGTCGTGGAGGACGACGTACGCTACGCCGAGTGGCTGCGTCATCACCTCGACGTGCTGTGCCCGCGCGCCAGCGTCAGCGTGCTCAATCTCGCGGAGTTCGAGCGCTGGTGCACCACGTTCTCCGGGCGTGACTGCGACCTGCTGCTGCTCGCGTGCCGCTTCGGCACGAGCCCCGAGGATCCGAATTCCCCCGGTCTGACGCTGCTGCGGCGCCTGCGCGACCAGCCCGCCGCGCCCGCGGTGATCGCCCTCGCGGACGAGGGGAACGAGCTCACCGCGGTGCGCGCGCTGCAGCTCGGCGCACTCGACTACCTGCCGAAGAAGCTCCTGACGCCCGAGCGCCTCAGCACCGCGGTGCGGGTCGCGCTGCGGCGCGTGGAGCGGCGCGTGGCGCGCCGCCTGGCGAGCCTCGCGCACATCGAACACGATCGCGCCACCCACGCCGCGAAGAACCCCGCGCCCGGCGAGGCCGGCGCCGAGGGCGCCGCCGCGGGCCGCGTCGGCGACACGGTCGCCGGCGTCGTGCCGACGGGCGCGGTGGCGCAGCTGCCCGACCCCGCTCCCACCTCGGCCACCGAGGCGCTGCAGGCGCCCGGCGTGGTGGCGCTGCTCACCGCGCCGCCGGGCGAGGACTTCATCCCGGGCTACACGCTGCGCGTCAAGGTGGGCGAGTCGGAGAAGGCGGCGGTCTACCTCGCCACCAGCGCCGCGCGCGGCCACAACGTGGCGCTCAAGGTGGCAAAGACGCTGCGCGACGAGGCGGCCGGACGGCAGTTCCTCGAGCGCGAGTACACCGCGGTGCTCGCCATCAGGAGCCCGCTGGTGGTCGAGATCTACGACTACGGCGTGCACGCCGGCTACGAGTACCTGGCGATGGAGTACCTGCCGCGCGGCGACCTGAAGGCGCGCATCCAGCGCGGCGTCAACGAGCGCGAGGCGCTCGCCTACGTGCAGCGCATCGCCGAGGCGCTGCAGGTGGTGCACCAGGCGGGTCTGGTGCACCGGGACCTCAAGCCCCCGAACGTCATGCTGCGCGAGACGGACGCGGTGGCGCTCATCGACTTCGGTCTCGCGCGGCAGATCGACGGCAGCACCACCAGCATGCAGACCGGCCAGACCGGGGTGCTGCGCGGCTCGCCCTACTACATGAGCCCGGAGCAGGCGCTCGGCGACGTGCTCGACGCGCGCTCGGACTTCTACAGCCTCGGCATCATCCTCTACGAGATGCTCACCGGGCAGAAGCCCTACACCGGCGGCACGGCGCTCGATGTGCTGCAGCAGCACGTGAGCGCGCCGCCCCCGCAGCTGCCGCAGAGCCTCGAGCGCTACCAGCCGTTCCTGACGAAGCTCATCGCCAAGCAGCGCACCGAGCGCTTCAGTGCCGCGGGGGAAATCATCGCGGCGGCCGCCGAGCTCCTCGCGACGCTGCCCGTCGCCACGCCGGAGTCGAGCGCCGCCTGAGCCGGGCCGGCCGGGCCGGACCTCACAGGCTCCCCGGCCGCGCGCGCTCCTGCGCCCTGCCGAGGGCGAGCGCCAGCAGCGTCCAGGCCGCCGCGATCGCGGCGCCGATCCAGCCCACCGCCGCGTGCCCGGCGCCCAGCCCGTCGACCAGCAGCTTGTGCAGCGTGCCGCTGGTCGCGTCCCCGCCGCGGTACGCGAAGGTGTCGATGAGACTCTTGGCCTGGTATTTCTCCTCGCGGGACACGACGGTGAACAGCGAGTCGCGGCACGGGCGGGTGACCGCGTAATCGGCGACACGGCGCACCGCGTAGACGACCACGAGCACCATGAAGGTGGGCGCCAGGGCGTAGAGCGCGTAGCCGGCGGTCATGAGCAGCGGCACGCTCGCGAGCAGCGCGCGCATGCCGAACCAGCGGTACAGGCGGCTGAACAGCAGGAACTGCAGGGCGAGCGAGGCGATCTGCACGTAGAGGTCGATGCCGGCGAAGAAGCGCGTGCGCTCGTCGGCGCCGTGAAACGCCTGCGCCACGAACGCCTGCTGCTCGAGATAGAGGAACGTGTTGACCCAGGTCATGAGCAGCACGAACGCCGCGATGCCGAGCAGATAGGGTGAGCGCAACACCTGTGAGAAGGCCGCCAGCACGCCGCCGCCGATGCCGCGCTCGCCGTGAGCGGCATCGCGGGGCTGCGTCGTTGCCGAGGCCGGCTGCGGCGATCCCGCGGCGGCGCCCTGCCGGCGAATCACCTGCCGCATGAAGACCAGCGCGACCAGCAGCAGGCCCGTCGAGACCAGCAGCAGGTTGATGGCGCCCAGCGGCACGGCGAGCTTCCTGTCGAGGTACGGGCCGATCACCCCGCCGCAACTGGCCCCGGCCCAGATGAAGCCGAACAGCCGCCCGGCCTGCTCGCGGGTGAATGCGTCCGCCATCAGGCCCCAGAACGCCGCCAGCACGAACAGATTGAAGACGCTCACCCACACGTAGTAGCAGCGGGCGATCCAGGTATGGTCCGCCTGCACCCGGAACCATATCCAGAAGATCAGCAGGTTGGCGGCGAAGAAGATGTAGACCCAGGGCAGGAACAGCGAGCGCGGAAAGCGCGAGGTCAGCCAGCCGTACACCGGCTGCAGCAGCAGCATGACGGCGAACACGGCCCAGAAGAGGTACGGGATGGTTTCCAGTCCCGAGGTGACGCCGAGCGCATCGCGCACCGGGCGCAGCATCGTGTAGCTCGAGAAGGTGCACAGCAGCGTCGCGAACGATGCCAGCAGGATCGGGCCTTCGCCGGGTTGCAGGGCGACCAGGCGGCGCAGCAGATCTCTCATG
>DATKPR010000124.1:0-32468 GCA_035523985.1 Steroidobacteraceae bacterium
TCATCGAGGTCAACGGCCTGGGTGAGCGCCAGGACATGATTTACATCCAGCAGGATGACGAACTTGCCGTTCACCTTGCCCATGCCGCGGATGAAGTCGGTGCGGATGCCTGCACCGAAGGTGGGCGGAGGCTCGATCTCGGAGGCTGGGATGTCCAGCACTGAGTCGACCGAGTCGACCACGATGCCGATGTCCTGGCGCTCACCCAGGCCGTTGACCTCGATGATCACGATGCAGGTGCGCTTGGAGACCGGGGTGGACTTCTTGCCAAAGCGCACCAGAAGGTCCGTCACCGGCACCACCGCGCCGCGCAGGTTGATCACCCCGCGCACCGCGGCCGGCATCATCGGTACCTCGGTCAAACTGGCGTACTCGATGATCTCCTTGATGCACAGAATGCCGATCGCAAAACGCTCGCCCCCGAGCATGAAGGTCAGATACTGATGGGTCTGTGCCTCACCGGCCGCGGTAGTTGCCGTTAAGGAAGCTGCCTGAGTGAACTGTGTCATGGTGCTTGGCCTTTCGACGGTTACTCGAACTTGCCGAACTGGGACTCATCCGGCTCCTCGGACTGCAGCGCCAGGTTCCCCGCCACACGGGCCGAGGCCTTGGCGGAGGCCTTGGCAGCCTTGCCCGCGCCGGGGGCCTTGGCAGCCTTGGCTGCCGAGCCGGTCTTGAAGAAGGACATGGTCTGCTGCAGCTGCTCGGCCTGGCCGCTCATCTCCTCGGCGGTGGCCGCCAGTTCCTCGGAGGAGGCCGCGTTTTGCTGCGTGGTCTGACTCAGCTGCGTGACGGCGGAGTTGATCTGACCGACCCCGCTTGACTGCTCCTGGGAGGCGGCGGAGATCTCCTGCACCAGATCGGAGGTCTTCTTGATGCTCGGTACGATCTGATCCAGCAAACTTCCCGCACGCTCGGCAGCCTCCACGGAACTGGTGGCCACGGTGCTGATCTCCTGGGCGGCAACCTGGCTTCTCTCGGCGAGCTTGCGCACCTCGGCAGCCACCACCGCAAAGCCCTTGCCGTGCTCACCCGCACGGGCCGCCTCGATCGCAGCGTTCAGGGCCAGAAGGTTGGTCTGGTAGGCAATGTCATCGATGATGCTGATCTTCTGGGCGATCTGCTTCATCGCCGCGACCGTGGCCTTGACGGCCTCGCCGCCGTCGGCCGCCTCCTGCGCCGCCTTGGTCGCCATGGCATCGGTCACCTTGGCGTTCTCGGTGTTCTGGGCGATCGAGGCGGTCATCTCCTCGATCGAGGAGCTGGTCTGCTCGACGCTCGAGGCCTGCTCGCTCGCCGCCTGCGACAGGCTCTGCGCGGTGCTGCTGATCTCGCCCGCCGCGCCCCGCAGCGCGTCCGTCGCCGCGTTCACTTCGCTGATGGTGGCGGACAGCTTGAGCACCGTGGCGTTGGAATATTCCTTGAGCGCGGCGAAAGCGCCCTCGTAGGAGCGGTCGATGGTCTGCGTGAGATCGCCGTCGGCGAGCGCCTTCATGACGCGCACCACGTCGTCGATGCTCGACCCGGTGGTCTCGGCGAGCCTGTTGAGGCCCTCGCCGAGCTCCTTCTGGAAGCCGGCCAGGCCGGCGAGATCGACGCGCTCCTTGAAGTCGCCGCGGTTGGCCGCCTCGACCAGGCGGCGCTGGCCCTCGATCACCTGCTTGAGGCGATCGATCATGCCGTGCAGCGCGTGCACCATGCTGGTCGTATCGCCGCTCTTGAGGGCTACCTCGACGTTGAGGTTGCCGTTCGCCACTGCCTGCAGCAGACCGGCCGCGTAGGCCGGCTCACCGCCGAGCTGCCGCAGCAGACTGCGCGTCAGCAGCAGGCCGGCCGCGAAGGCGAGGGCGATCGCCAGACCGCCGAGTGCGAACATGATGAGCCGGGCGCTCGCGTAGGTGGCGTGCGCCTTCGCGACTTCGTCGGTGTTGAGCTTCTGCTCGAAGTCGGCGAGCTCCTGCACCTGCGCGCGCAGCTGCTTGCCTTCGGCGGAGCCGTGTGCCATGTAGAAGGGATACGCTTCCTTCTGGTGCCCGGTGAGTACCAGGTTGGCGGTGGCGTCCATGTCCTTGCGGACCGTGTCCTGGATGGCGCTGATGCGCGCCATGAAGTCCTTCTCGGTCTGGCTGGTGGTGGCGATCGAGCTGAACATGCGGTTCAGATCCGCGTACTCGGCGTCGAACTTCTGCACCGCCGCGCGCAGGTCGTCGGCATGCGCCTTGATCTTCGCCGGGTCGGCCTCGAGCATCAGGTTGCGGACCTGGATCGACTGATTGAACCCCGCGCTGCGCATGCCGAAGGCGTGCATCAGCTCGACGTTGTTCTCCTCGGTGATGATCCGCAGGCCCTCGTTGATCTGCGCCAGGCGGGTCATGCCGAGCGCGACGATGCCTACCAGCAGTGCCAGCACCACGCCGAAGGCGAGTGCGAGGCGGGTTCTGACCTTCATATCAGCAAACATGAGCAACCTCCAACCTGAAAACTATGCCGTCAATTCCGTGACTTGCTGCCCGCGCGACGCCGCACGGCGCACCACCGCGGCGACATCGAGTATCAGCGCGACCTCGCCGCTGCCGAGCACGCTCGAGCCGCTGACGCAGTCGCTGCGGCGAAACGCCTTGCCGAGCGGCTTGATGACCGTCTGCAGCTCGCCGAGCAGTTCCTCGACGACCAGGCCGACGTGCGCGCCGGCATGCCGGACGACGACGACGCTCTGGCGCTGCTTGGCGGGACCGCGGAGGCCGAGCAGCTCGCGCAGGCGTACGAATGGCAGCGCCTGGCCGCGCAGATTGATGATGTCGCGCCCGGGCTCGGGGAAGAACTCGACGCATTCCTCGATCGACTCGAGCGGCAGGATGAAGCTCGAGCGGCCGACCGCGACGTGGAAGCCGTTGATGATGGCGAGCGTGAGCGGCAGGCGCACGGTGACCGTCGTGCCCTGGCCCTCGACGCTCGCGAGGCTGACGCTGCCGCGCAGCGCCACGATGTTGCGCTTGACGACGTCCATGCCGACGCCGCGTCCGGAAAGATTGGTGACGTTGTCGGCCGTGGAGAAGCCCGGCTCGAAGATGAGCCCGAAGGTCTCCTCCTCGGTGAGCTCCTGGCCGGAGGCGATCAGGCCGCGCTCGAGCGCCTTGGCGAGGATGCGCTCGCGCTTGAGGCCGCCGCCGTCATCCGAGCACTCGATGACGATGCTGCCGGAGTCGTGGTAGGCGTTGAGCGTCACGGTGCCGGCCGCCGGCTTGCCGCGGGCGCTGCGCATCGCGAGCGGCTCGATGCCGTGGTCGATGGCGTTGCGCACCAGGTGCGTGAGCGGGTCGGCGATGCGCTCCACCACCGTCTTGTCGAGCTCGGTGTCCTCGCCGCGGATCTCGAGGCGGATTTCCTTGCCGAGCTCGCGGGCGACGTCGTGCACCACGCGCTGGAAGCGCGCGAAGGTGCCGCCGATCTTCACCATGCGCAGCTGCAGGGCGTACTCGCGCACCTGCTCGACCAGCGCGGTGACGCTCGACATGCTCTCCGTCAGCTCGTCGCTCTTGGCGCGCCGCGCGAGCACGGTGGCGCCGGCGGCGGCGATGATCAGCTCGCCGACGCGCGTGATGAGGTCGTCGAGCTTGCCGGCATCGACCCGCAGGAAGCGGCCCGCCGCGCTCGCTTCCGGCGCCGCGCGGGCGGTCCGGGCGGGTGCGGCGGGTGCGGCGGGTGCGGTGGACGAGGCCGCCGGGCTCTCGGGCGCCTCGGGCGTCAGGGTGAGCGTGCAGTCCTCGCGCACGAACTCGAAGACCGCCTCGATGCGGGCGCGGTCGGCATCGGTGCGCAGCGCGAGATCGAAGCCGAGGTAGCAGCTCTCGGGGTCGAGGTCGGCCAGGGCCGGGAGTTCCTGCTCGAGCACCTCGAGGCGCGTGATCGCGCCGAGGTTCTTGAGGTAGCGGATGAAGCCGAGCGGATCCATGCCGCCACGCAGAACGTCGGGACCAAAGCGGACCTGCAGCTGCCAGAGCCGGGTACCCGCGGCAGAGGCGGCGGCGGGGGCGGCGCTGTCGGGCGCTGAGCCGCTCGCGCCGCCGACGCCCGTCAGCCCGTGGACGGCCTCGAGGAGCCGGGCGCCTGCGGCGGCGAGCGCCGCATCGGGCGCGGCGTCGACGGCGCCGCCGTAGTGGCTGACCAGCGCCTCGGTGTGGTCCTTGCAGCGCAGCAGCAGCGTCACCAGGTCCGCCGAGAGCTCGAGGCGGCCGAGGCGGACCTGGTCGAGGGCGGTCTCGAGCACGTGAACGAAAGAGACGATGGGCTCGAGCCCGAAGAGCCCGGAGGACCCCTTGATGGTGTGGGCGCTGCGGAAGATGAGATTGATGGCCTCGGGGGTTGCGCCGCCGCGCGCACACTCGAGGAGGCTTGCCTCCATCTCGCGCAGCAGCTCGCCGCTCTCGGCGACGAAAGTCGGCAGGGCATCCGCGATGTTCATGCGGCGGCCCCGGCGCCGGGCACGGGCAGCTCGCCCCAGCGGCACAGCTCGAGCACGGAGCGCACCACCGGGCTCACCGCGCGCAGCCGCAGCGGCCGGCGGCCGGCGGCGGCGGTGCGGCGCGCCACCAGCAGCAGCTGCAGACCCGCGGTGTCGATTTCGGTGACGCCGGCGAGATCGAGCGCCACGGGCGGATCCGTGCCCTCGAGCAGCGGGCGCAGCTGCGCCGCAAGCGCCGCCGCGCCCTGGATGTTGAGCGCGCCGGCGAGCTGCAGGCAGTCGCCGCTGCGGGTGAGCTCGAAGTCGAATTCCACGGACACGGCCGTTCTCAGGCGCCCGCCGGCATCAGCTTGCTCACCGCCGCGACCAGCGTGTTCGGCTGAAACGGCTTGGTGATCCAGGCCCTGGCGCCGGCGGCGCGGCCCTCGTCCTTCTTGTCCTGGCCGGCTTCGGTGGTGAGCATGATGATCGGCGTGAATTTGTGCTGCACGCTCGCCTTGATCTGCTTCAAGAGCGTGATGCCATCCATCTCGGGCATGTTCACGTCGCTGATCACGAGGTGCACGCGCCCGGCGTCGAGCTGCCTGAGCGCCTCGACTCCGTTGGCCGCCTCGACGACTTCGTAGCCCTGCTCGCGCAGCGCGATGCGCGCGATCATGCGCACCGACTCCGAGTCATCGACGATGAGAACTTTCTTTGCCATGGTGACGCGGTCCGTTGCTCAGAAAAAGGTAGCGCCCTGCGGCGCGACGCTCGCGGCGGCGTCGCCGTCGTGATTGCGCCGCTGCTCCTCGGTGGTGTAGCTCTGCGCCATGCCCTCGAGATAGGCGTGCACGAGCGCCGGGGTATCCTGCGGCCCGCCGGCGCTCCCGAGCTCGCCGGCCTTGCGGATGCTGCCGACCACCTGCTGCAGGATCTGCCCGGTGCGGTCCTGGAACTGCAGTTGCACCAGCGCCTCGCACACGTCGCCCTTGATCGACTCGCTCTCGGCGTTGGAGCGCGCGGCGAGCTCGGTGAGCGCGCGGGTGCGCTGCTCGAAGCGCTCGAGCACGCTGCGGATGTGCTGCTGTGACTCGCTGACCGCGGTGTCGTCGCGCGCCGCGACGCGCTCGTTGGTGGCGACGATCTGCGCCAGGGTGGTACTGATGGCGCCGGCCTTGCTGCTGATGCTCTTGCCGGTGAGGCGTGCGGCGGCGGACAGCTCGCGCACTTCCTTGGCGACCACGGCGAAGCCCTTGCCGACATCGCCTGCATGGGCGGCCTCGATTGCCGCATTGAGCGCCAGCATATTGGTCTTGAAGGCGATCGACTCGACGTCGCTCGACATCGCGCGCAGCTCGTCGGCATAGTCGGCGAGGTTGCGGATCTCGCCGGCGATGGCTTCGCGGCTGCTGCGGATCGCGACCAGCGCTTGCATGACCAGGCCGAGGCAGCGCTGGCCTTCAGCCGAGTCGGCGGCGATCGAGTCGCCGCGGGTGTGTGCCTGGGCGGCGCCGAGCGCCGTGTCGAGGCGCTCGACGATGGCGCCGAAGCGCTGCATCAGGGAGACCACGGCCTGCTGGGTCTGCTCGCGCGCGGTCTCGATCTGCTTCGCCCAGATGGGCAGCGCCTGGGCGCAGGCGGCGCCGAGCAACCGGCCCTCGAGCGCCGGCAGCTCGTCGGTGAGCTCGGTTTCAGGGGTGGCGCTCATGGGCTTCAGGAGGCGGCCGTGCCGGCATCGGCGGCGGTTGCCTCGGTGAGCTGCTCGAGCTCCCCGGCGGCGAGGAGGTGGCGCACGTCGAGGAGGATGATGAAGCGCGTGTCGACCGTTGCCATGCCGAGGATGAAGTCGGTGCGCACGCGCGTACCGAAGGCGGGCGGCGGCTCGATCTGCGCGGGCGCGATCTCCACCACCGCGTTGACGGCATCGACCAGCAGCCCGAGCTGCTGCAGCTCCTCGCCCGCTGCGACTTCGATGATGACGATGCAGGTGCGCCGGCTCGGCTCGCTGCCGGGGCGGCCGAAGCGGATCGACAGATCGAGCACCGGCACGACCGCGCCGCGCAGATTGATCACGCCGCGCAGGTAGGCCGGCATCATCGGCACCTGGGTGGGGGCGGTGTACTCGATGATCTCGCGGATCGCCAGGATGCCGATGGCGAACGATTCGCCGCCGAGCACGAAGGTCAGGTACTGCTGCGGCCCGCCCCCGGCGTCGTGCAAGGCGCGTTTGACGGCCGCCGCGGCTGCCTGTGCTTCGGACATGATGAGGACCCTCCCTGGAAAGGCGCGATACGAGGCATGCTAGGGAGGCGCGCTGGCGGGGGGTGCCGGGAGGATCGGGTGGCGCGTGTAGGGAATTCTTGCACGGCTCACCCAATGAGCGATGCCGCACACCGCACCGAGGTCACACTCACTCGAGCGAGGTGAGCCCGTGCTGGATCGCGAACTTGATCACGCCCGCGAGATCGGAAAGGTGGAGCTTCTGCATCATGCGGCTGCGGTAGGAATCGACCGTCTTCGGCGACAGATGCAGCTTCGCGCCGATCGCGGCGCTCGAGTGCCCGTCGGCGACCAGCTTGAGGATCTCGCGCTCGCGGCGGCTGAGGCTCTCGAGCGGACTCGCCGCAGCGCGCGTGCCGACGTTCTCGGCGACGATCTCGGCCACCCTGGGACTGAGGTAGCGGCGGCCGCTCTGCACCGTGCGAATGGCCTCGATGATCTCGCTCCCGGCGGACTCCTTCAGCAGGTAGCCGCGCACCCCGGCCTCGAGTGCCTGGAAGATGTGCTGCGCGCCGCCATGCATCGAGAGGATGATGATGCGCACCTCGGGGCAGCCGGCGAGGATCTGCCGCGTCGCCTCGAGCCCGTCGAGCTCGGGCATGGAGATGTCGAGGATGGCGACGCGCGGGGCTTGCGCGAGGATCTCCCGCACCGCCTCGCGGCCGTTGCGCGCGGTGCCCACCACCAGCAGATCGGGTTGCGCGGACAGATGCGCCACCAGACCATCGCGCACGATGGCGTGATCATCGGCGACGAAAACCGTGACCGGCGTCATGAGATCCCCCGCGGGCATTGTAGCCGCGGCGTGCGCCGCGGGTGCAAACAAGGATCCCCTACACGGGGCAACCGGGTTTCCCGGCATTGCATCCGCGGGAACGCCGCTAATCTCGTGCCATGCAGCCAGGAAGCGGCCATGCGGCGGCGTCGGCGATCGGCTCCGTGCTCATCGTGGACGACAGCGTCGTGCAGCGAAATCACTGCGCGGAGCTGTGCCGCGCCCTCGGCATCGCGCGCGTGCTCGAAGCCGGCAACGGCCGCGAGGCGCTCGAGCTGCTGCGCGCCCTCACGCCCGCCCCGGACCTGCTCATCGTCGACCTCGAGATGCCGGCGATGGACGGAGCGGAGCTGATCGAGCGGCTGCGGGAAGGCCACCTCGACATCCCGATCCTGGTGGTCTCGGCGCGCGATCGCGCGCTCGTCGATTCCATGCAGGACCTCGGTCAGGCGCTCGGCATGCGTGTCATCGGCGCGCTGCCCAAGCCGCTGACGGCGCGGGCGCTGCTCGCGCTGCTGCGCCGGCGCGAGACGCGCGCACCCGCGCACCCCGGGGCGCCGCTGCCGCTCGAGCCGGCCGAGCTCGATGCGGCGCTCGAGCGCGGCGAGATCGTCGCGCACTTCGAGCCGCAGGTCGATAGCGCGAGCGCTGCGGTGTGCGGTGTGGAAGCCCTGGCACGCTGGCATCACCCGCGCTTCGGCTGGGTGCCGCCGGATCAGTTCGTCCCGCTGGCCGAGCGCAGCGGGCTGATCCGCGCGCTGACGCTGCAGATGATGCGCCAGGCCCTGCTGCAGGCGTGCGTGTGGAACACCATGGGTCATCGGCTCACGGTTTCCATCAATCTCTCGCCGACGCTGCTCGAGCGGACGGATCTGGTCGACGACCTCACCTGCCTGCAGCAGTCCTTCGGACTGCCGGCCGAGCGCCTCACGCTCGAGGTGACCGAGACCGGCGTGATGCGCGAGCTCGGCACCGCGCTCGCCGTGTTGACGCGGCTGCGGCTGCGGGGCTTCGGGCTGTCGCTCGACGACTATGGAACCGGGTTCTCCTCGCTGCAGCAGCTCGCGCGCATCCCGTTCACCGAGCTCAAGATCGACCGCGCCTTCGTGCACGGCTTCCCGGCGCGCGAGAAACTCCAGGTGGTGCTGCACTCGGCGCTGCAGATGGCGGGTGAGCTCGGCCTCGTCAGCGTCGCCGAGGGCGTCGAGGAGCTCGCCGAGTGGCGGCTGCTGCGGCAGTTCGGCTGCCGCCGCGCCCAGGGGTGGATGTTCACGCGGGCGCTGCCGGCGCTCGAGTTCTCGCAATGGCTGGACGCCTACCGGCCGCAGGCGCTGCTCGGCCGCTCGGGCGCAGCGCACGGATCCATGCGCGCGGCGTGAGTGGCGGCTCAAAGCGGGCAATCGCACACCACACGGGTGCGCGCGCCGCCGAGCGACCGCTCCCACAGCCGGGCGCCCATGGCGCGCACCCGCAGCAGCACCGACGGATGCCGCCCGAGGCTCGCGGCGGGCGCGGCTGAGGAGCGGGGCAGCGCCGCCTCGAGCGACAACCGCAGCACGTTCCCCAGGTGCGTAATCGCCAGCTGCGGCGCCGGGCCGGCGGGGTTCGCCGCACAGCGCTTCACGAGCTCGCTCAGCAGCCCGTAGACGTTCTCCGCCTGCTGCGGGCCGAGGCGCAGTGGTACCGCGCCCTCGACCCGGATCTCGAGCGCCGGCGCGGCCGGCGTCTGCCGCTGCAGGGCGTGCAGCGCCGCGATGAGGTCGCCGCCGTTGGCCTGCAGCGGCGAGAGCTGGTGCGCCGCCTCGCGGCAGCGGCCCGCGGTGCGCCTGGCCTGGCGCGCGAGGGACTCGAGCAGCTCGCGCATGCGCGCGGGGGAGGCCTGGCGGCCGAACTCGAGCAGCAGTTTGTGCGCGACGATGCGCAGCTCCGCCAGCGGTCCGGCGAGCACGCGCCGCAGCTCCGCGGCGAGCTGCCGGCGCTCGAGCTCGGCGCGATCGAACAACAGGCGCCGCAGCGTGTTGCGCTCGGTGACGTCGTGGGCGAAGCAGATGCTGACCCGGCGCCCGTCGAGAAAGGTGCCGTAGGACCACATGTCCATGTCCATGGTGTCGCCGCACTTTCTGCGGTGACGCATGGCGATCGGGCCGACCGCGCGATCGCCGGCCGCGGCCAGCGGCTCGGCAGTCGTGCCGGGCACGAGCAGCTGCTGCACCTTGAGCCGGGTGAACTCCTCCATCGTGTAGCCGTAGGCGCGGGCGGCGGGCTCGTTCGCATCGAGGATTTCCCCGGTACGCGTGTCGTGCAGCCACAGCGGGCGCGGATCGCCCTGGAACAGCGAGCGGTAGCGCTTGTTCACCGCGGTGATCTTGCGGTGCCGCGCATGATGCTCGGCCAGCAGCGCCGCCAGGAACAGCCCGATCACGGTATGCACGCCGACCATGCCCCAGACGTAGGCGACGCCGGCGGCGGCATCCTGCGTGGCGAGCGCCCCGGTGCCGGTGGAGAAGCTCGCGGCGGCGACCATCGCGAAGGTCAACGTCGCGAGCGAGGCGAATGCCACGCCGAGGCGTGCCGCCGCCCACACGACCAGCAGCACGCTCACGGTGAGCAGCGGCAGCAGCAGCTTGTCGGTGTTCACGGCGAGCAGCAGCAGCGCCCAGCCGCCGAGACAGGCGAGCCAGGCGCACAGTTCCGTGAGATTCTCCCGCAAGAGGCGGCGCGGCATCGAGAACAAGCTCAGCGTCGGCACGAGCAGCACGGTGCCGGTGAGGGCGTCGAACCACCAGCGGACCTCGGCAAAGAGCAAGGCCTGGGTCAGGTGCAGCCCGGGGCCGGCGGCGGCGGAGGTGTAGAGAGCCCGCACGCCGGGAGCCACCTGCGCGCCGGCCGCCGTCAGCACGATCATGGCGAGGAGCCCCAGCACGTTGGACAACGCCCAGGCGAGGCCGGTGGCCGCGCACAGGACCAGCGGGTCCTGCCAGCGATCGAGGCTCGGCGTGAAGTGCCAGCGCCTGAGCACCGCGACGATGGCATAGCAGCCCAGGGCGCTGGTGCACGCCAGCACGAACGCGGTCGGCAGCGGCTCCCCGACCAGGCCGTAGCGCATCAGGGTCAGACCGACGAGGACCGCCGGCCACTGGCGGGTGCCGCCGAGCAGCAGACCGCAGACCGCGGCGCCCGCCAGGAGCGAGGGCACGGCCAGCTGCGCGTCCGCGTACGTGAAGCCGAGGTGGTGCGCGCTGGCCACGGCGTGCGAGAGCGCACCCCCCATCCAGCAGCTGAGTACGATCGCGGCGGCGCCGGCCAGGTACTGCAGGTGCGACGGCGGCCCCGCTTCCGCGCGGCTCGCGGGAGCCGCCGCGCGCTCGGCGCGTCGCGTGCGCACCGAGGGGGTGGCGGCGAGCGGCTCGGCCTGCGGGCACGAGCACGTCACCGCGGTGCCGCCGCCGCGCAGCTTCAGCAAGGCCAGGTCCGCGCCGACGGCGCTGGCGCGCAGCCGCATCGATTGCAGCCCGAGACCGGCGGCGCTGCGCGTCTCCTCCTGCAGGCCGATACCGTCGTCCTCGACCGCGACGCGGATACGGTCCGCATCGATCGCCGCCCGGATCACGATGCGCTGCGCGCGCGCGTGCTTGAGCGCGTTGGCGAGCGACTCCTGCACGACGCGATAGAGATGCTCGCGGCGCTCGAGGGACAGCGTGACGGGAGCCTCGTCCTCGATGATCACCTCGACGCGGGCGCGCTCGGTGGCCGGCAGCGTGCCCGGCAGACGCCGCAGCGCTTCGAGCAGGTCGCCCTGCAGCTCCTCGAGCGGTGAGACGCCGCTCGTCAGCTGGAAAAGATGGGACTCGGCAGCCTGGGCGTGATGCGTCAGCTCACGCAGCTGCGCGACGCCCGCGGCATCGAACATCTGCGCGTGCGCGGTCCGCTGCAGCAGCGCCTCCGAGCCGATCGCGAGCCCCGCGAGCACCTGCCCGAGGCCGTCGTGCAGCTCCTGGGAGACGCGGCACGACTCGCGATCGACGGTGGCCAGCAGCCGGCGCCGCAGATCCTGGTGATCCGTGAGGTCGACCGCGTGCAGCAGCGTCACCGGCCGGTTATCGAGCTCGAGCGGGGTCGCGACCAGCTCGACGTCGATGAGCCGTCCGTCGCGGGTGACGTGCTTGACGAGCGGCGCGGCCACGAGATCGCCCTCGGGCGGGGCCGGTTGCGCAGGCCCCGGACTCTCGGCGCCGAGCTCCGCGACCCGCATGGCGAGGAACTCGGCTTCCGAGTACCCGTAGCGGCGGATGGCTTCGGCGTTGGCCATGAGGATCGAGCCGGACTGCGCGTCGACGACCCAGGCGGGCGTGGGATTGGCCGTGAACAGCGAGCGATAGCGCTCGGCGAGCACGCTCAGCCGGCGGTCGTGATGTTGCCGTGCCGTGAGCAGCACGGTGAGCACCGGGCTGACGCAGCACAGGAGCCCGATGAAGCCCCAGGTGGCGGCGAGGCTGCCGAGCGGATCGCTCGAGGCCAGCGGACCCGCGCTCTGGCAAAAGGCGGCCGCCGCGGTCAGCGAGAAGAGCAGGGTGCACAGGCCCGCCGCCAGTGCGCCGAACTCGATCGCGGCCCAGGCCACCAGCATGAGGGCGGCGAGCAATAACGGCCAGCAGGCCCAGGTCGGCGTCGGCGCGAAGGCCGCGGCGATCCAGGCGAGCGAGCCCGCGCCGAGCGCGGCGAGCCGCACCGCTCGTGTCCGCAGCGCGTGCCGCAGCGTGCGCGGATTGGCGAGCAGCACCGGTACGGCGAGCACGATGCCGGCGATGGCATTGAGCTCCCAGCGCGACAGGGCGCAGACGAGCCCGAGAGTGACGCCCGGGAGGCCCGTCCCGGGCACGGTGGCCATCCTGACGAATTCAGGATCGACGCGACCGGGGGTGAGCCAGACGCCGGCGACCGTGCCGGCGATATCGGCGAGGCCGGCGATCAAGCGCCCGGCCACCGCCGCGGTCACCAGGATCAGGGGGTCGGCGAGGCGGTCGAGCTGGCGGCGGAAGTGCAGGGCGCGCAGCAGGTGCACCGTGACGACGACACTCACGGTTTCGCCCAGCGCATCGACGCCGACCAGGATCGCCGGGTCGCCGCGCAGCACGCCCCAGATGCACAGGGATCCGAGCAGCACGCCGGGCCAGGTGCGCGTACCCCAGATCAGCATCAGGCTGACGGCGAGGCCGTCCGCGACCCAGGGCAGCGGGAAGAGATCGGAGTCGACACGCGCGCTGACGAAGTGCTCGGCATAGAGCAGCATCGCGCCCGCCGTGACGACGTAGCCCGCGAGCAGCACCAGCGTCGCGCACCACGGCGACACCGGGCGCGGCAGCAGATTCAGCCTTCCAATGGCGTACAACAACGGGGTCCGTCTCCCTCGGCCGCGCGCTGCGCGCGGCGGGCACTCCTGTGCAGCGGCAGTGTGTCACGGCGGGGCGGCGCGATTCTGCGACCCGTGTGGCAGAGTCGGGTGTTATGTCGCGCTGCGGCGGTGCAGCATGCACGCCCTGCCGGGCGCGCGGGCCGCGCTCAGGACCGCAGCCGCCGGCCCTCCGGGTCGTGCAGCGGCTGCGCCCGCACGGTCGCGGTGCGCATCTCGCCGAGGATATCGATCTCGAAGCGCGCGCCGTCCTGCGCCAGGGCGGTCGGCACATAGCCTGCGGCGAGACTCTTGCCGACGGTGTGGCCGAAGGCGCCCGAGGTGACGTAGCCGACCGCCGCGCCGTCCTTCAGGATCGACTCGTAGCCGATCGCGTCCGCATCGAGCGCCTCGACCTCGAGGACGACGAAGCGGCGCTTCGGGCCCGCGGCGCGCTCGGCGAGCGCGGCGGCGCGGCCGGCGAACTCGGCCTTGCCGAAGTCGACGAAGCGGTCGAGGCCGGTCTCGGCGGCGGTGTAGTCGGGGCGGAAGTCCTTCTGGAAGGAACCGTAGCCCTTCTCGAGACGCAGCGAGGAGAGCGCGCGGCCGCCGAAGAGGGTGAGCCCGAGCGCGCGCCCGGCATCCATGAGGTCGTCGTAAAGCGTCGCGAAGTAGTCCGGAGTGGTCCAGATCTCGTAGCCGAGCTCCCCGGTGAAGCCGGCGCGGCTCAAGATCGCGGGCGCAAAGCCGACGGCGGTCTCGCGCACCTGAAAGAGCCTGAAGGCGGCGGCCGAGAGATCGACGCGCACCAGGCGCTGCACGAGCTCGCGGGACTTCGGGCCGGCGATCGAGACGCCGTTGAGGGTCGAAGCGAGCGAGCGCACGAACACGTCCGCGGGCGGGCTCGACTGCCAGAACCAGCGCAGGTGAAATTCCTCGGCGAAGCCCGATCCGAAGATGAGGTAGCGGTCCGCGGCGAGCGCCGCGATGGTGAGGTCGCCGACGATGCGTCCGGCGGGGCTCAGCATCGGCGCGAGGGCGAGCCGGCCCGGCTGCGGGAGCTTGGAGGCGAACACGCGGTCGAGCCAGGCGCGTGCGCCGCGGCCGCTGACCTCGTACTTGCCGTAGTTGGTGGTCTCGTAGAGGCCGACGCCGTTACGCACGGCGTGGCATTCGGCCCGCACCACGGGGAAGGCTTCGGAGCGCCGGTAGGTCGGGGTTTCCACCGGGGCCATGCCGGCGGGTGCGAACCACAGCGCGTTCTCGAGTCCGTAGTTGGCACCCATGCAGGCACCCGCCGCCTTGAGCTGCTCGTAGATGGGCGAGCGGCGCACCGGGCGCGCGGCCGGCAGCTCCTCGTTGGGGTAGGCGAGGCGGAAACGCCGCGCATAGTTCTCCGGGACCTTGATGGAGGTGTACTTGGGCGTCGCGAACGCGCCGAAGCGCGCCACGTCCATGGAGATGATGTCCTGCCCCGGATCGTTCTCGGCCATCCAGCGCGACAGCACGAGGCCGATGCCGCCGCCCTGGCTGAAGCCGGCCATGACGGCGCAGGCCACCCAGTAGTTGCGCAGGCCGCGCACCGGACCGACCAGCGGATTGCCGTCGGGCGCGAACGTGAAGGGACCGTTGACCGCCTTGCGGATGCCGACGCGCCCCAGCGCCGGAAAATGCCTGAAGCCGACCTCGAAGTAGGGCGCGAGGCGCTCGGTGTCCTCGGGCAGCAGCTGCATCGCGAAATCGTCCGGGGTCCTCAGCGGCGACCACACGACGCCGTGCGGCTCGTAGGTGCCGATCAGCACGCCGCGCCGCTCCTGGCGCAGATAGATCTCGCCCGCGTAGTCGGTGGTATTGACGATCTCCCGCTCGCGCCCCGCGAGCTCGGGCAGATCCTCGGTGATGAGATAGTGGTGCTCCATCGCCAGCACCGGCAGCTCGATGCCGACCATGTGGCCGACTTCGCGCGCCCACAAGCCGGCGCAGTTCACCACGTGCTCGGCGTGCACCGCCCCCTTGTCGGTGAGCACGTCCCAGGAGCCGTCGCCCCGTTGCGTGAGCGACAGCACGCGCGTGAAGCGCTCGACCGTGGCGCCGAGCTGCCGCGCGGCCTTGGCGTAGGCATTGGTGGTGCCCGAGGGGTCGCAGTGTCCGCCGTCGGCGCGCCACAGCGCCCCGATGAAGTGCTGCGGGTCGATGAGCGGATTGAACTCGAGCGCCTGCTCGACCGAGAGCATCCGGGTCTCCATCCCAAGATAGCGCGCCCGCGAGCAGATGAGCCTCAGGCTGTCGAGCTCGCCCTGGTTGGCGGCCAGCATCAGGCCGCCGTTGGGATGCAGCCCGCAGGACTGGCCCGAGAGCTGCTCGATCTCGCGGTAGAGGTCGATGGTGTATTTCTGCAGCCGCGAGATGTTGGCCTCGCCGTTGAAGGTGTGCATGCCGCCGGCGGCGTGCCAGGTGGAGCCCGAGGTGAGCTCGCTCTTCTCGATGAGCAGCACGTCGCGCCAGCCGATCTTCGCGAGGTGATAGAGCACGCTCGCGCCGACCACGCCGCCGCCAATGACTACCGCCCGCGCCGCATCCTTCATATCGAAGCCACTCCGCACAGCTGTCGCACGCTCGTCTCGGACTCCGGCCCGGGTCCGAAGGGCCGCGAGGTCTCGCGCAGCCACTCGTGCAGGTGGCGCGCGGTGGTGGCCGGGGTGAGGAGCAGCACGCCGGCGGCGAGGGCCGCGAGCGTCACCGGCACCTGCACCATGATAGTGGCAGCGGCGCTGCCCGTGGGGAATGCCTCGGCGCGCAGGTCGAGCCGGCAGCCGCGTGCCAGCATCTCGGGGACGGCGGGGCCCGCGAGGTGAAAGGCCGCGAGCGCGCCCGACAGATCCACCACCGCGGCCTGATCCCCGCAGGCTTCGCTCCAGCGAGCCGCTGCGCTCGCGGGCAGCGCGGGCACGGTGAGCAGCAGCCAGCGCAGCGGCCGCACGCTCAGCGCCAGGCCGCCATCGTGGCTGACGCAGCGGCCGGTGGCGGGCAGCTGCACGCCGCGCGCGGCGGCGAGCCGCTCGAGCGCGGCGCTGCGTTCGCGGAATGCGGCGACCTCGACCGCATCGGTCGGGCAGGTGGCGAGGCGCACGCCGCGCGCGGCTGCGGCCGCGCCGGGGTCAGGCGCGGACACGCGTGTTCTCCGGATCGAGCAGGTGGGGACTGACGACCTCGAGCGGCACGCGCTCTGCGTGGATCGCCGAGGCGCCGAGCAGATGGGCACCGATACGCTGCCGCCCGCCCGCGAGCAGCGCGAGCCCGACCCAGCCTTCGAGCTCGACGGAGGGGGTGGACGAGGTCACGTAGCCGAGGCTCGCGCCCGGCGCTTCGGGTGCCAGCAGCTGCATGCCGTTGCGCAGACGCTGCCGGCGGTCGAGGGGGCGCACGCCGACGAGCTGCAGGCGGTCGGGCGCGCTCAGGCCCGGCCGTCTCGCGAGCACCCGCCCGATGAAATCGCCGCTCTTCTTCAGCATGCGTCCGAAACCTAAGTCGTCCGCGCTGGTGTTGCCGTTGAGCTCCGCGGTGGTGACGTGTCCTTTCTCGATCCGCAGCGTGTTGAGCGCGTCGAGCCCGTAGGGGCGGATTCCGTAAGGCCGGCCCGCCGCGAGCAGCGCCTCCCAGGCGGTTGCGGCCGCCTGCGCGGGCACGGCGAGCTCATAGGCGAGCTCGCCCGAGAACGAGATGCGAAAGAGCCTCCCGGGCACGCCGGCGATGTCGGCGGCGGCCACCGCCATGAACGGGAACGCCGCATTGGCGAGGTCGAGCCCGGGCACCACCGCGGCGACCACTTCGCGCGCGCGCGGACCGGCCACCGCGAACTGCGCCCACTGATCGCAGACGTCGGTCACGACCACATCGAAGTCGCGGCATAGGGACTGCAGATGAAACTCCAGGTGCTCGAGCACCGCCACGCTGTTGGCGGTCGTGGTGGTGAGCACGAAGTGCTCGGGCGCGAGCCGCGAGGTGGTGCCGTCGTCGAACAGCATTCCGTCCTCGCGCAGCATGATGCCGTAGCGGGCCCGGCCGACCGCCAGCGTGGAGAAGGTGTTCGCGTAGACGAAGTCGAGGAACCGTGCGGCATCGGGCCCCTGCACGTCGATCTTGCCCAGCGTCGAGACGTCGGTGATGCCGACCGCGCGGCGTACCGCGCGGGCCTCCTCGAGCACCGGCTCCCAGCCGGCCGCGCGCGCATAGACGAGCGGGCGCAGCCACAGGCCCGTGTTCACGAAGGTGGCACCCGCGCTCTCGTGCCAGGCGTGCAGCGGCAAGCGGCGCCTGGGCTTGTAGTGGGCGCGCACCTCGCCGCCGGCCAGCGCCGCGAACGGCACCGGCTCGAGGTACGGCCGCGGCTTGGTCTGGCCCACCTCGGCGAGCGCGACGCCGCGCGCCTCGGCCAGCACCGCGCTCGCGACCAGGCCGCCGATGCGGCCCTGATCGGTCGCCATGCCGCAGGTCGTGTAGCGCTTCATGTGCTCGACGTGCTCGTAGCCCTCGCGGCAGGCGAGCCGTACGTCCTCCGCGGTCACATCGTTCTGCAGATCGACGAACGCCTTGCCCGGGGCGCGCACTTCCCATAGCGCTGCGAGCGGTGTCGTCGGCGGATCCTCCGGCGGCACGGCGGAGGTCGGCGCCGCGGCGGCGGAGCGCCCGAGCTCGGCCGCCAGTGCCGCGCCGGCCGCGGCGCCATCGCCCGCGGCGGCGGCGAGCCCGAACACCCCGGCGGCGGCGCCGGCGATGCGCCCCAGGGCCGGCTCGAGCTGTGCGGTGAAGGCGGCGATCGGTTCGCGCCAGAGGAGCTTGCCGCCGAGCTGGCAGGCGAGCGCGGTGGCGGGGTTGTAGCCCCCGGAGACGAGCAGCGCGTCGGCGGCGAGCCAGCGCTGGTTACCGCCCGCGAGCCGCACGCGCACGCCCCGGACGCTTGAGCGGCCGCGCACCCCGTCGACGACGGCGCCGGTGAGCACTTCGATGCCCTGGGTGCGGGCGCGCTCGGCGGCGAGCGATGCGGGGCGCGGATCGACCACGACCGCCGCGCGCACACCGGCGGCGGCGAGGGCGAGCACGCTCTCGTAGGCCTCGTCATTGTTCAGGAGGAACGCGGGGTGCCGTCCGACGGCGACGCCGTAACGCCTGAGGTAAGCGAGCGCCGCGCCCGCCAGCAGCACCCCCGGCACATCGTTGCCGGGGAAGGCGACGAGACGCTCGGTGGCCCCGCCCGCGAGCAGCACGCGCTGCGCGCGCACCACACGCAGCCGCTCGCGCAACCCCCCGAAGCGCGCACTCTCCCCGGGGCCGAGCGTCTCGAGTGCTGCGTAGACGCCATGGCCGTAGGCCCCGATCACGGTCGTGCGGCTGAGAAGGCGCACGCCGGGCAGTGCGGCAAGGTGCGCGAGCGCCTCGGTCCGCCAGGCGCTCCAGCGCGGATCGAGGAGCGTGCCGCCGCCGGGCACGACGTCCTGCTCGGCGAGCAGCACGCAGAGCCCGGCGCTCCCGAGCCGCTGCGCGGCGGCGAGGCCGGCGGCGCCCGCGCCCACGACCAGCACGTCCGTGTGCTCGTGCACCATCTCCGCCGGTGCCGCGTGCTCGCCGACCTCGGCCTCGAGCCGGCCGAGACCGGCCGCGCGCCGGATGAGCGGCTCGTAGAGCCGCTCCCACGCCCAGCCCGGCGCCATGAAGGTCTTGTAGTAAAAGCCCGCGGGGAGGAAGCGGCTCGCGAGATCGTTGACCGCGAGCAGGTCGAACGCCAGCGCGGGCCAGCGGTTCTGGCTCTCGACCACGAGTCCCGCGGTGAGCGGCAGGGTGGTCGCGGGACGGTTGGGCTCGCGCCCCGCCGCGCTCACGACGTCGACCAGGGCGCACGGCTCCTCGGGCCCCGCCGTCACGACGCCGCGCGGGCGGTGATACTTGAAGCTGCGGCCGACCAGCAGCCGCCCGTTGGCGAGCAGCGCCGAGGCGAGCGTGTCGCCCTCCAGACCCGTGAGCGGCACGCCGTCGAAGCGAAAGCCGAGCGGCCGCCTCGCGGCGGTGAGGAGCCCCGGCGCGATGCGGGCGGGCCCCGCCATCAGGGGCCCGTCTCGCGCCGCGAGGGGTGCGCCTCGGGCGCGCCGCTCCAGCGAATCTCGTGGGTGAGCGTATGACGCTCGAGCTTGAGAAGGCGGCGGCAGCCGCCGACGTGCAGCCACCACTCCAGATGCCAGCCGAGCGGGTTCTCACGCGCGTAGACGTAGGCCGTGAATGCGGCGTCCCCGGCATCCGCCGCCGGCCGTGAGCGGGTGGCGTCGCCGCGGTAGCGGAACTCGACCTCATCGCGCACGCCGCACCAGGGGCAGGGGATTCGCAGCACGCCGCGCCTCTTCAGTGCAGCCAGGGGAAGGGGCCGACCCCGCGCTCATCGACCGTACGCCCGGCGGCGAAGCGTCCGAGATCGAGGTGAGCCGCCAGCGGGTGCGGCGTGCCGTGCGCGATCAGGTGCGCGGTGGTGAAGCCGCCCGCGGGAATCGCCTTGAAGCCCCCGTAGCACCAGCCGCCGTTGAGCACCAGGCCTTCGAGGGGGGTCTGCGAGATGATCGGCGAGCCGTCCATGCTCATGTCCATGACCCCGCCCCACTGGCGCAGCACGCGCACGCGCGCCAGCGCCGGCAGCAGCGTCACCGCAGCGGCCGTGACCTCCTCCACCATCGGCAGCGTGCCGCGCTGGGCGTAGGTGTTATAGCCGTCGATGGCGCCGCCGAACACGAGCCCGCCCTTGTCGGACTGGTTGATATAAAAGTGTCCCGCGCCGTAGGTCAGGACCACGTTGATGAGGGGCTTGAGACCCTCGGTCACGAACGCCTGCAGCACATGGGTCTCGATGGGCAGCACGATCCCGGCCAGGCGCGCGAGCTCGGAAGAATGCCCGGCGACGGCGAGGCACACGGTATCGGCCGCGATGAAGCCCCGCGCCGTCTCCACCCCGGTGACCCGCGCGCCGTCGCGGCGGATGCCGGTGACCGCGCAATCCTCGACGATGTCGACGCCCGCATCCGCGGCGGCGCGCGCGAAGCCCCAGGCGACCGCGTCGTGCCGCACCGTGCCGCCGCGCGGCTGCAGGAAGCCGCCGAGTACCGGGTAACGGCCGTTGTCGAGATCGACCAGCGGCACCAGCGCCTTGACCTGCTCGCGGCTCAGGGCCTCGGCATCCACCCCTTCGAGCCGCATCAGGTTGGCGCGCCGGGTGAAGAGGTCGCGCTGCGCCTCGGTATGGAAGAGGTTCAGCGTGCCGCGCTGGCTCACCATGGTGTTGAAATTGAGCGTGCGCTCGAGGCTCTCCCACAGCTGCAGCGAGAACTCGTAGAAGCGCACGTTGGGGGGCTGGAAGTAGTTCGAGCGCACGATGGTGGTGTTGCGGCCGACGTTGCCGAGGCCGATGGGGCCGCGCTCGAGCACGGCGACATCGGTGATGCCGTGGCGGGTGGCGAGGTAGAAGGCCGTGGCGAGCCCGTGTCCGCCGCCGCCGACGATCACCACGCGGTAGCGCGGGCGCGGGGCCGCCTTGGCCCAGGCGTGCGACCAGCCGCGCTGGCCGTTGAGTCCCTCGCGCAGCAGCCGCCACAGCGAGTAGCGGCCGCTGGTGGGGCGCGGGGATCGAGCGGCGGTGAGGGGAGGTCGCGGGCGCGGCGGCATCGGTAACGCCATGATAACGTGTGTGCGTGGCGCAGTTCCTCAAGTCGCTGTGCGTGGTGGCGCTCCTCGCGCTCAGCGCCTCCCCGGCGCTCGCGGCGGTGGTGGTCTCCTCCAAGCTCTCGAGCGAGTCGGCGATGATCGGCGAGATGATCCGCCTGCTGCTCGAGGCGCATGGGGTCCCGACCGTCGACCGCATGACGCTCGGGGCGACGCCCGTGGTGCGCAAGGCGCTGCTCGCGGGCGAGATCGACCTGTACGTGGAGTACACCGGCAACGCCGGGCTCTTCTTCAACGATCCGGACAACCCGGCATGGAAGGACCTGCGCAAGGGCTACGAGCTCGGCGCGCGGCTCGACTACGCCGCCAACCATATCGTGTGGCTGACGCCGGCGGACGCGAGCAACGCCTGGGCGCTTGCGGTGCGGCACGATGTGGCCGAGAAGCAGCGCCTGGTGACCCTCAGCGATTTTGCGCGCTGGGTCTCGGGGGGCGGGGCGGTGATGCTCGCCTGCTCGGCGGAGTTCGCCAATGCCGGCACGCTGCGCTCGCTCGAGCGCACCTACGGCTTCACCCTGCGCTCCGATCAGATGATCGTACTCGCCGGCGGGGAGACCTCCGCGACCATCACGGCCGCCGCCGCCCGGACCAACGGCATCAACACCGCCATGGTCTACGGCACCGATGGCGGGATCGTGGCCGCCAACCTGGTGGTCCTCGAGGACGACCGGCACGATCAGCCCGTCTACGCGCCGGTGCCGACCATGCGCGAGGCCGCGCTCCGGGAGTATCCGCAGGTGGCCTCGATCGTACGGCCGCTGATGCAGAGTCTGACGCGCGACAAGCTGCGGCGGCTGAATGCCCGCGTGCAGGTGAACGGTGAGGCGGCCGAGGCCGTCGCGCAGGACTACCTGCACGCCGCAGGCTTCATCCGTTGAGGTCCGCCCTGCCGCGCATGGATTCGCTGGGCGTGGTGCTGGTAACGGCCGGCGCCGCGGCGCTGCTGTTCCTGCCGTTCGTGGTCTTCAAGTCCAACCGCATCGTCCCGGGCAACCCGTGCACGCTCGCAGAGGTGCTGCCGGCCTGGGGGGCGCTCGGCTGCGCCGCGGCGCTGGCGCTCGCCGGCGCAGCGGCGCTCTGGGCCAGGAATGCGCGCGTGCGGCTGGTGCTGGCGCTGCTCGGGGTCGTGGCGGTCGCCGCCGCGGCCGCCGCCGCGGGCGATGCCCTCACGCCGCCCGGGGATCGCATCGTGCGCATCGCGCCCGGCGGCGCCTTCTGGGTACTGATCGTGTGCCTCGGGCTGCTCGGCACCGATGCCACCACCCGCATGCGCCCGCGACCGGCGGTGCGGGTGCTGTTCCTCGCGCTCTCGCTGGCCGCCGCCGCGCTCGCACTCGCACACGGCACGTTCGATCACCTCTCCATCATGCGCGAGTACGCCGTCAATGCCACCCGCTTCGCCCACGAGGCCGGCCGCCACCTCGAGCTCGCCTTCGGATCGCTCGCCGCGGCCGTGGTGGTCGCCTTGCCGCTCGGGGTGCTGTGTCACCGGCAGCCGCGCCTCAGGCCCGGGATCCTCGGCACGCTCAACGTCATTCAGACCATCCCGGCGATCGCGCTCTTCGGGATCCTGATGGCGCCGCTCGGTGCGCTCGCCGCGGCCGTGCCGCTCGCCGAGCGACTGGGGATTCGCGGCATCGGCGCGGCCCCCGCGGTGGTGGCGCTGTTCCTCTATTCGCTGCTGCCGATCGTCGCCAACACGGTTGCGGGCCTGAAGCGCGTGTCGCGCGCCGCGGTCGAGGCGGCGCATGGCATGGGCATGACGGATCTGCAGGTGCTCGCCGGCATCGAGCTGCCGCTCGCGCTGCCGGTCATTCTCACCGGCATCCGCGTGGTGCTGGTACAGAACATCGGCATGGTCACGGTGGCGGCGCTGATCGGCGGCGGGGGTCTTGGGGCTTTTGTGTTCCAGGGCATCGGGCAGACGGCGATCGATCTGGTCCTGCTCGGCGCGATCCCGATCGTCACGCTGGCCTTCTCGGCGGCGCTGGTGCTCGATGCGCTGGTGGAAGTGCTCGACCGGGCGCAGGCATGAGAGGAACGAGGCAGCCATGATCACGGTCGAGAAGCTCACCAAGCGCTACGGCGACGCCACGGTCGTCGATGAGGTCTCCTTCACCGTCGAGCGCGGCTCGATCACGGTGATCGTCGGCACCTCGGGCTCCGGCAAGTCGACCCTGCTGCGCATGATCAACCGCCTGATCGAGCCGACGAGCGGGCGGGTGCTGCTCGACGGGCGCGACACCCGCGGCGAGCCCGCGCACCTGCTGCGGCGGCGCATCGGCTATGTCATCCAGGGCCACGGGCTGTTTCCGCATCGGACGGTCGCCGAGAACATCGCCACCGTGCCGCGGCTCCTCGGCTGGGAGCCAGCGCGCATCGAGGCACGGGTGCGCGAGCTCCTCACGGTGTTCTCGCTCGACCCGGCGCTCTACGCGCAGGCCCTGCCGCATCAGCTCTCCGGCGGGCAGCAGCAGCGGGTCGGCGTCGCGCGCGCGCTGGCCGCCGAGCCCGTGGTGCTGCTCATGGATGAGCCCTTCGGGGCGCTCGACCCGATCATCCGCGCCAAGGCGCAGGACGATCTGCTCGACATCCAGGGCCGCTTCGGCACGACCGTCGTGCTGGTCACCCATGACATGGACGAGGCGTTCAGGCTCGGCGACCGGGTCGCGGTGATGAGCGGCGGCAAGCTGCTGCAATACGACCGCCCGGCGCAGCTGCTGGTGCACCCGGCCGATCCCTTCGTGTCGCGCATGACCGGTCTCGCCGATCGCGCGCTGCGGCTGCTGTCGCTGATCACGGCGGGGGAGGCGGCGCTCCCCGGCGCCGCCGAGGGCCCGGCGGTGGCGCCGACGGCGACGCTGCGCGAGGTGCTCTCCGAGCTCGTCTGGAGCGGCGCGGACGCCGCGCGCGTCGTGGACGCGGACGGCACCGTGCGCGGCCGGCTGACCGTTGCGGCCATTCTGGCGCGCGGGGCGCCGTGAGGGTGCCGCGCGCCGCCACGGTGCTGCGACTCGGCGCGCTGGCGCTGCTGGTCGCATTCCTCGCGAAACCGCAGAGCTTCGCGCCGCTGTTCGCCCCGCTCACGCAGTACGGCGCGCCGCCCATCTACGATCAGGGCAACCTCCTGTCGCTCGCGCTCGCGCAGCTCGGGACGGTGTGCCTCGCGGCCGCCGCCAGCACGCTGGTCGCGGTCGGCCTCGGCGTCCTCGTCACGCGTGCGAGCGGCGCGCAGTTCCTGCCGCTGTCGCGCACGCTCGTGAACATCGGCCAGACCTTCCCGCCGGTGGCGGTGCTGGCGGTGGCCGTGCCGCTGGTCGGTTTCGGGGAGAAGCCGACGCTCATCGCGCTCTTCGCCTACGGGCTGCTGCCGATCTTCGAGAACACGCTGGTCGGCCTGAAAACCGTGCCAGCCGCGGTGCTCGAGGCCGCGAGCGGCATGGGCATGAGCGCGCGCCAGCGCCTCCTCGGCGTGGAGCTGCCGCTCGCCATGCCGCTCATCCTCGAGGGCGTGCGGCTCTCGCTCGTCATCAACGTCGGCACCGCGACCATCGGCTCGACCGTGGCCGCCAAGGGCCTCGGCGAGGTCATCGTCGCCGGGCTGCTCTCGAGCAACACCGCCTTCATCCTGCAGGGAGGCCTGGTCACCGGTCTCATGGCGATCCTGCTCTACGACGGCATGGCGGCGCTCGAGCGGCGGCTGCTGCGCAGCGTCGCCCTGGACTGAGACGCGCGCCCCGGCGCGCGTGCCGGCGCATCCGTACTCTTCGCAACTGCACGGGGCGCATTTCGCGGTAGTATCGCCGCCGAGGAGGCAATGCCCCTGCTCGCCATGCCGGCGAAAGGAATTGTTGCGACTTCCGTGAGCGAACTGACCACACCTGCCGGGGCGGGCGCCGCCCCCCTGATCGCCACCGAGCCCCGCGTGGCCGCGATCGAGCTTCCCACCCTGATGGTTGCTGCACTCGCCTACGGCGGCTGGCTCACGGTCACGCTCATGTACGGGCACTGGCCGCTTTGGGTCGTGGCGCCTCTTACCGCCGTACTCATCACGCTGCACGGCTCGCTGCAGCACGAGATCGTTCACGGGCACCCGACCCGCTGGCGCCGGGTCAATCGACTGCTCGCCGTGGTGCCGCTGTCGTTGTGGCTGCCCTACGACTCTTACCAGACGAGTCACCTGGCGCACCATGACGACGCGCGCCTCACCGACCCGCTCGACGACCCGGAGTCCTGGTACTGGACCGAGCGCGACTGGGCGCGTCTCACGCCGCCCGGCCGCGCCATCGTGTGGATCTCACAGACGCTCGCCGGCCGCGTCACCCTCGGGGCCTTCTGGGCCATCGGCCGCTACCTCGCCGCCGAGTGGCGCGCGCTCCTCGCCGACCGCCCCGGCGCACGCGCCATGTGGCTCGAGCACCTGGCCTGGTGCATCCCGGTGCTCGCGTGGGTGAAGCTGGTGTGCGGCATCCCGGTGTGGATCTACCTGCTCACCATGGCGATACCCGGCACCAGCCTCACGCTCATCCGCTCCTTCGCCGAGCATCGCGCGCGGCCGGCGGTGCGCGAGCGCATCGCGCTGGTCGAAGACTCCTGGCTGCTCGGCCCGCTGTTCCTCTTCAACAACCTCCACGCCCTGCACCACGAGGCGCCGTGGCTTCCCTGGTATCGCTATCCGGCGCGCTATCGGCGCACCCGTGCGCGGCTCATCGCCGAGAACGGCGGACTGGTGTATCGGAGCTATTTCGAGATCGCGTGGCGCTACCTGCTGCGCCCGCACGACACACCGCGCCATCCGACCGACCGCGTGCCCGCCGGCCGCGCCTGAGCGCTAAGTGGCTTCACGCGGGGAGCGGGTAGCCCGCGGCCTGCGCCTCGCGGTCCCACTCGAGGAGCGGCGCGTAGCGATCGGCATCGACCGCGGCGAAACCCGCGAGCAGCAAGGGCTCGGCGAGCGCGGCGAACCAGGGGCGGGTCGCCGCCGCAGTGAAGGCCGCGCGCAGCCGCGCCACCGTTTCCGCCGGTACGTCCGCGGCTGCGACGAAGGCCGGCATCGGTGCGGTGGCGGTGGCGGCGAGAGTGCGCACCCCGCGCGTGAGCTCGGGTGCGTGGCGCGCGATGAGCGCATGCCAGTACGCATCGAGCGGACCGACGTCGAGGCGGCCCTCGCGCACGCTGTCCAGCACGTTGCGTGCGGTCACGAGATCTCCAGTCATCTCGCGGTACAGCGTCGGCCGCGCCGCCGTGCGATAGCCGAGCAGGTGATGCCTGAAGGCGTTGAATCCCGAGTGCGAGTGCGCGACCGTCCAGCCGGAGCGGCCGCCGAAGGTGTCCTCGAGCGAGCGGTAGGGGGCAGCCGCGCGCACGATGAGATCGGTGCGGTATACGGCGCGCCCCTGCGCCCAGGCGAGGCGCGGGATCGGCGCCGCGAGCGGGATCACCGGCGCAAGTCCCAGCGCCACGGGAAAGCCGCACATGAAGACCGCGCCCATGTCGGGACGCCGCCACAGCGCCTCGAGCGGCTGCGGAGCCGGGTAGGGCAGGTAATCGAGCGCGACGCCGGCATCGCCCGCCACGTGCCCGAGGAGCGTCCGCCACGCCGCCTCCACCGCCGGGGTCACGGCATACATGCGGGCATTGGCGATCACGTCGCGGCGAGCTCGCGCGTGCGGCGCTCGACGTAGGCCGCGACGGCCTCCCGCACCGCCGGATCGAGCGGCGGGGGCGTGTAGTCGGCGAGCAGCTTCTTCCAGATACCCGTGGCACGCTCGGTCGCACTGCGGCTGCCCGCATCGCGCCAGTTCTCGAAGTTCGACCAGTCGGAGAGCAGCGGCCGGTAGAAGGCGGACTCGTAGCGCGCCAGGGTGTGCGCGGTGCCGAAGAAATGACCGCCGGCGGCGACTTCCTTGATCGTCTCGACCGCGAGATCGTCGTCGCTGAAGCTCACGGGCTTGAGGATCTCCTCCCAGTTACGCAGCAGCTCCGCGTCCACCACGATCTTCTCGAGCGACGCCGACAGGCCCCCCTCGAGCCAGCCGGCGGCGTGATTGACGAGATGGCTGTGGCTCAGGACCGCGGCCTGCAGCGAGAAGGCGGTCTCATAGGTCGATTGCGCATCGACCGTGGGGGCGGCGTTCACGGCGCTGGTGCGCACCGGGAGCCCGACGCGCCGGCCGATCTGCGCGGCCGCGAGCACCGCGTGCACGTACTCGGGCGTGCCGAAAGCCGGCGAGCCGGTGCGCATGTCGACGTTGGACGTGAAGCCGCCGAGTACGCAGGGCGTCCCCGGGCGCAGCAGCTGGCACAGCGCCACGACACACAGCGCCTCGGCGGTCTGCTGCACGAGCGCCCCGGCGAGCGTCACCGGCGCCATCGCCCCCATGAGCGTGAAGGGCGTGATGACCACGCACTGGCCGTGGCGCGCCATGACCATGATGTTGTCGAGGATCTCCTCATCGACCCGGCGCGGCGAATTGACGTTGGTGACCGTCATGAGCGTCGGGCGCGCGGCGAGCGCCTCGATCGAGCAGCCGTGCTCGATGGCCGACAGGGCGAGCGCGTCCTCGGCCTGCACGCCGCCGATGCCGCGCGCCGCCCACACGGTGTCGGCGCACTCGATGTGCGCCTGGTAGGTCGCGAGGTGGCGCGTGGCCACCGGCACGTCGACCGGCTCGACCACGATGCCGCCCTGCCAGTGCAGCACGCCGAGGGTGTGGGTGAGCTTGAGGATGTTGCGGAATGCCTCGAGGTCGCCGTAACGGCGGCCGCCCTCGCAGTCGCGGATGTTGGGAGCGCCGGTGACGGGGCCGAAATTGACGACGTTGCCGCCGACGTGCAGATGGCGCGCGGGGTTACGGGCGTGCAGCACGAAGCGTGCGGGAGCGCACCGCAGCTGCGCCTCGATGAGCTCGCACCCGAGGCGCACCATCTGCGTGCTCTCATCCACCAGCGCGCCGGCGCGCGCGAACACGGCGCGCGCGGCGGCGCTGCGGATCTCCAGGCCGGCCTCCTCGAGTACGCGGTAGGCGGCGAGCAGGATGCGCTCGACCTGCTCGGCCGTGAGGATCTCGAGCGGCGCCCAGGGATTTTCGAGCCGCGCGATCGGATGCAGCGTCGGACCGGTGGAGCGCGCCGCGCGCGTGCGCTCGCGGCGGCGGGGCGGAGACGGCTGTTCGCTCAAAACAAATCCATATAATTCAGAGCAATATCATTAATTACTAATGTTATTTCTGCGGCTCAGTCGCCCCCGGCGGGGCCGGCTCCCGCGGGGCGGCCGGAGCGGCGGACCAGGGCGCGCGCGGGATTGCGCGCAGGTCTGCGGGCGGCCCCTCGGGCCCCTCTCTCATCATCCAGGGGCAGCGCAGCCCGGCGTGCGGGCCCCACAGGCCCGCGTGTGCGCGCATGTGCCCGGCCGCGAACATGCCCCCGAGCACCACGAGCGCGGCGAGCACGAAAGCCCAGATGCCGAGGTAGCGGCCGAAGGTCTTCAAGCCCCCGTCGGACCGATGCGAGAGGAAGAGCGCGACGTAGCCGGCGACGGTGAGCGCCGTCGCGGGGATGAGCGCCAGGAGGAAGATCATGCGCGGGCTCCTCGTTGGGTGGTGGGCCGATCTTAACCCGCCCGGCGCCGGGGCGCGCTCAGGCGGCCGGGGGCTCGTGCTCGCGGTGGTAGCGATGGATGGCCCAGAGGTAGCTCTCCATCAGCGAATCCTTGCCGAGCTCGACCAGCACGTCGTTGCGGCGCGCCGGCGTCGACATGCGGGCCAGCTGCAGCTTGGCGCGCGCGAAGTGGCTGAGCTGATTGCGGTACTGCCACAGCAGCTCGCGCGTCGCCATTTTGTCCTGGTGCAGCTCCCACACGCCGAGCAGCACGGCCATGAAGCCCATGGAGAAGGTGAGGATGTTCTTCAGCGGCACGCCGAGCCCCATATCGATGCGGTGCAGCTGGTCGCCGAAGGCGAAGAGCAGGGAGATCACCACCAGGATCGCGACGAACAGGAAGTGGCGCATGTGCTTGACGCGGCGGCTGGCGCGCTCGAGGTGCGCGACCTTGCGCGTGAAGTAGCGGAACTGACCTTCGATCCACACCTGCTCCACGCGCTCGCGCTCGAAGCCGGCCGCGGGAGCGACGCGATCGTCGGCCGCTTCGATCCCCTTGAGCACGAAGCCGATCCAGCCGAATCCGCGGAACTTCTCGATGCCCGACAGCGCCAGCACTTCGGCGGCGTCGGTGCGCTGATCGGCCCCGGCAAGGCGCAGGTAAAAGCGCGCACGCAGCGTCTCGGCGAGCGCGCGGTAGGTGAGGTGCTTGCCGAACCAGCGCTTGCCCTGCAGCACGTAATAGACGCCGAGGCTCGTCAGCAGCGTCATGAGATAGGCGATGAGCAGCGCCCGCGACTCGGTGAGCTTCTCGTAGATCAGGTAGGCGACACCCATGGCGAAAGCCATGAAGGCGAACAGATCGAACAGCCGGTCGGAGCGCCGCTGGTAGTACACCGCGAGCGCATCCGCCTTGCCGTATTGCGCGTCGATGTCCTCGAGCATGGCATTGGGCGGCAGTGTCGGGGGCTCGGGCAGCGAGCCCATGAGCGACTCGGGCGCGCGCAACCGGCCGGCGCCGCTCAGCTGCCGGTATTCGAGGTTGTAGCTGTTGAGCTCGGCGAGCTGGCGCTTGAGACGTTCGGGCATGGTGCGCTGGACATGCAGCACGTGATCGCCGGCGCCGGCGAGGTAGCACGGCGAGCGCTCCGGGGCATCCGCGGCCGCGCCGCTGCGCAGTGCCGGCGTCCAGTACACGAGCCGCTGAGCGGTGTCGGGCTCCTCGTCCACCTCGATGAACTGCAGCGCCGCGCTCTCGCGGTTGCCGTCCGCGCGTACGCCGAGATAGCGCAGCACGGTGTCGGCGGTGCCGCCCGGCAGGTGCGAGCTGCGTCCGTCCCACAGCGCGAGCAGCAGGCTGCTGCGCCGGATGAGCGTATCGGTGAGGTTGGCGTACATGGCGTCGCGCTGCTCGCGCGAGTGCGGGCCGCTCACCCCGGCGGCGACGCCCGCCGCCGACAGCTCGACGCATCGCACCTGCGGCCGGCGCAGCAGATCCTTGAGGCACGCGAGCGTCTTCGCATCGAAATCGGCCGCGTACTGCTCGAGCGGCATGGGCAGCACCGCCTCGACCGGTACGCCGAGGCCGAGCGCGGTCTCGGCCACGAGGAGGTCGGCGCCCTCGGCCATACCGACGATCAGCCGCAGCTCCGTGTCGGGCAGGTGCGCCTTCAGCTGCTCGACGAAGTCGGTGACCGCCTCGCGCAGCCGCGTTATGTCGTCCGGATCGAGATCGCGGTGGCCCGACACACCCACCATGAAGGGGGAGTTGCGATTCGTCTTGGCGCCGGCGGCATCCATCGGTGAGCGATTGTGCGGGCAGCCGCTCCGCGCCACAACGGGTGCCGGTGCGGCGCCGGTTGCGTCCGGTGGTGCCGATCCACTACTTTGGGCGGTCACAAGGGCGGCGCGACCGCCCGGCGGTCACCATGGGGATGCGCAGCGCATGAGCCTGCTGGTTCGGGTCAATCTGGCTTTGATCGTCGTGTTCGCGGTCGGCGCAACCGTCACCGGCTTGGTGTGCCGCACGGTGCTCGAGGCCAACGCCGAGCGCGAGATCCGCACCGAGGCGGGACTCATGATGGACAGCGCGCTGGCGGTGCGCGACTACACCGCCAGGGAGATCGCGCCGCTGCTGCGGGCACAGATGCAGAGCGTCTTCCTGCCGCAGAGCGTACCGGCCTACGCCGCCACCGAGAATTTCCTGCGCGTGCACGACACGCGGCGCGACTACTCCTATCACGAGGCGACGCTCAATCCCACCAATCCGCGCGACCGCGCCACCGACTGGGAGGCGGACATCATCCAGCGCTTCCGCAACGACAACGCCGTGCACGAGATCGTCGGTGAGCGCGATACCCCGATGGGACGGTCGCTGTTTCTCGCGCGCCCGATCAGCGCCCAGCCCGACTGCCTGGTGTGCCATAGCACCCCGGAGGCCGCGCCGGCGACCGTGATCGAGAAGTACGGCCGCAACAACGGCTTCGGCTGGCAGGCGGGCGATGTGATCGGCGCGCAGATCGTCTCGGTGCCGATCGCCGCCGCCGAGACGGCCGCGAGCGGTGCCTTCCGCGCCTTCCTCATCGCCCTCAGCACGGTGTTCGTGGCGCTGCTGCTGGTGGTGAATCTCGTAATGTACGCCCTGGTCGTGCGGCCGGTGCGCCGCATGGCGCGCATCGCCGAGCAGCTGAGCGTCGGCGACATGAGCGCCGCCGAGTTTCCCGCCACGGGAGGCGCCGAGATCGCCGCGCTCGGGCGCGCCTTCAACCGCATGCGCAAGAGCCTCGACAAGGCGCTGAAGATCCTGGAGAGCGGCGCATGACGCCGCGCCGCGTCTTCGTCAGCTATTCCCAGAGCGACCGCGAGCCGGCCTTCGGCATCGTCTCGCGGCTCGAGGGCGCCGGCATCGATTGCTGGATTGCGCCGCGCGATGTCACGCCGGCGGCCGACTGGGCCGCCGAGATCGTCGAGGCGATCACGGCGGCCCGCGTCATGGTGCTGGTGTTCTCGGCGAGCACCAACGACTCACCGCAGGTGCGCCGCGAGGTCGAGCGCGCCGTGCACCATCGGGTCGCGGTGCTGCCGTTTCGCATCGCGGACGTGCTGCCGTCGAAGAGCCTCGAGTATTTCCTGAGCAGCCAGCACTGGCTCGATGCCTTCCCGCCGCCGCTCGCGCCGCACTACGGCCGGCTCATCGATCACGTGCGCGCCTTTCTCGGCGCCGATACGGCCGCGCCAGCGGCCACCACCGGCAGCTTCGCGGCTGCGCCCGCGCCGGCCGCTACCGGTACGGTCCCGGCGCTCATCGATCCCGCGCAGCTCAAGCGCTTCGAGACGGAGCTCGCCACCTACATCGGACCGCTGGCCCGGCACCTGGTGAAGCGCGCCGCGGCGAGCGCCGCCGGCCCCGAATCGCTCATCGTCATGCTCGGAACCGAGATCGAGTCGGAAGCCGAGCGCGGCCGCTTCGTCAGCGTCTGCCGGCAGTTCCTGCGGACCGGCAGATGAGCCCGGGCGCGAGCGGACGGCGGCCGCGCGTCACCCCCGCCGACGTCGCGGCATTCCAGGCCGACGGTGCCGTGGTGCTGCGCGGGCTGCTCGAGCCGCACGAGGTGGCGTTGCTGCGCGAGGGGATCGATGCCAACCTCGCCCAGCCGAGTCCGCGCGCCAAGGTGGCGAGCGCGCGCGACGATCCCGGGTTCTTTGTCGAGGACTTCTGCTGCTGGCAGGAGAACGGCCGCTATCGGCGGGTGATTTTCGAGTCGGCGCTCGGGGAGGCCGGCGGCCTCCTCATGCGCAGCGCGGTGGTGCGGCTCTACCACGATCACATGCTCACCAAGGAGCCGGGCACGCGGCAGCGCACGCCGTGGCATCAGGATCAGCCCTATTACAACATCGAGGGGCGGCAGAACTGCAGCTTCTGGATTCCGGTGGACCCCGTCGCGCGCGCCGCGACCCTCGAATTCGTCGCCGGCTCGCACCGGGGACCCTGGCTCATGCCACGCTCGTTTCTCGACGCCGAGGCCAGGTGGTTCCCCGAGGGCAGTCTCGCGGATCTGCCGGACATCGAGGCGGACCGCGGCGCGCACCGCATACTCGGCTGGGCGCTCGAGCCCGGCGATGCGGTGTGCTTCCACATGCTGACGCTGCACGCCACCGCGGGCGTCGGCGCCGGGCAGCGGCGGCGGGTGTTCTCGGTGCGGCTCCTCGGCGATGATGCGCGCCAT
>DATKPR010000125.1:0-14738 GCA_035523985.1 Steroidobacteraceae bacterium
ATTTGGCGGAGAGGGGGAGATTCGAACTCCCGAAACCCTTGCGGGTTTGCCGGTTTTCAAGACCGGTGCAATCAACCGCTCTGCCACCTCTCCGTTCGAGCCCGCTCAATGACTTAGCCGCATTTTATCAGGCCCGACACACCAGGGTCGCGGGCCTCGTGCCTCACTTCGCCGCCCCCCGGTAACCCGGCAAAGCAGCGGCGGCCGGCGTGAGAGCGAGCTTCACCGCCGCCGCCACCGCCTTGTCGAACTCCGCGCGCGTCGGTCCGATGGCGACCCGCGGCCTGAAGAAGTCGGCCCACTGAAACTCGCCGAACGGCGTCGGCGTTTTGTCGTACCCGCCCGCCTCGCGCACGTAGGCTGCGAGCGAGCGGTAGGGGTCGTCGATCAGCTTATCGAGATGGTCGGGAATGGCCTCGAAGCCGCGCGGCTGCCCGTGCTGGTCGATGGGGTGCGCCCAATGGGCGGCGCTCATCTTCGGCCAGAAGAGCGCGATCGGGACCTTGGAGAAGTCTTCCTCGACATTGAAGAAGCCGGTCTCGATCCCCGCCTCCTCCGCGGCGCGCCCCAGGTGATGGTGGTCGGTGATGTAGAGCTTGCCGTCCGGCCCCCAGACCGCCGGGATCGCATGCGCCAGCAGGAAGTCCTGCTGCTCGTGCTTCTTCATCGCCTCGAGCCGGGCGCGCTTGTCGTGTACCTCGATCAGCCCGACGGTGATCTGGGTGGGTCGCAGACGATGAATCTCGACTTCGTGCAGCTTCGCCATCGGCGCGGCTTCGGCAGCGGCGTTCCCGCAACACCATCGTAACATTGGGCGCCTCTGCGGCCGCCGCAGCCCTGCGGAACGGCGCCCGGGACGAATCCGTCGGCCGTCAGGACGAATCCGCGGCGCCGCGCTTCAAACCGTTGCGCCCCGCGGTGTCTCATACCTGTCAGTCACGCTGCCGGGGGAGGTCGACATGAGGCTCGCGAGCTGGGCGATCCTGGGATCCCTGCTCATCAACATGGCGTTCGGACTGGTCGTCGCCGGCGCGGTGACCGCCGCGCGCCCCGTCGGCGCGGCGCTCGCGCAATGCACCCATCACGCGGCCGCGAGCCCGGCGGCGACCCGCCGCCCCGTGTCGGGGCACTACCTGGCAGCGGTGCGGATGGGCTGGTAAGCGGGTTGAAAACCGGGCGTGCCCCCTAACGCGCCCGTCGGCCGGGATCCGGTGCGCAACGGATTCCGTGCCGCTCTCCCGCCGGCCGCCGCCCGCCGCCGTCAGCCTGCTGCAGGCGCCGCCGCGCGCGCCGCGAGGCGCTCGCGCCGCGCCGAGCGCAGCATCGCGACCGCCGAGTAGATCACCACGACGATGACGAGCCAGCGCACCACCTGGATCTGCGAGCGCATCACGACGAACTTGAGCACGCAGTACGCCGCCAGCACGCCGATGACGCTGCCGAGCGTGAGCCCGAGGGAGGCGACGTGCGAGAAGCGCCCCGAGCGGAAGAACCCGAGGCTCGACACCGGCTGCAGGAGGCCATCGCTCGCCATCATGATGGGATAGGCCGCGAGCGGATCCATGCCGAGGAGCGACAGCAGGATCATGAGCGGCGCGTAGTTGCCGATGCCGACGCACATGAGGGCGCCGAGCACGAAGCTCACCGCGACCGCGAAGGGAAACTTCCAGCCGGCGAGTCCCATGGAAGCCCCGCCCTCGGGGAAGGCGCCGAGGTTCTTCATGGCGAAAAACGCCGCGGCGATCAGCAGCGCCGCTCCCATGAAGAGCTGAATCGAGCGCCGGTTCATGCGGCTCACGATCCCCGAGCCGAGCCAGGCGCCCGCCGCCGCGGCCGCGACCATGGCCGCGAGCAGCGCCGGCTGGACCTTCACGAGGCCGATGAGGAGCAGCGTCTCGATGAAGGCTGCGGCGTTGAGGCCGACGTTGAGCGTCCCCGGAATCAGCTCATCCGCAACCTTGCCGCGGAACTTGAGGAGCGCCGTGGTCGAGGCGAAGGAGCCGATGCCGAGCGTGTCGAGGAAGGTGGTGGCGGTACCGATCGCCACATCGGGTGCCTGCGGACGGCCGTGCAGCCCCAGGCGGCGCGCGGCCATGACCCAGCCCACGCCGAACACGACGTTGAGCAGCACCAGGGCCGCGAGCACCGCAGCGGTCAGGTCCAGGACGCTCTCCCCCGCAAGCGGTCACGCCCGCGCGTGACCAGGTCCACGGCGCGAAGATACTGGATCGCGGCGCGCGCGGCGAAACGCGCGCCGCGGTGGAAGGGGATCGGCCGCAGCGGCGTGACGGGGAAGGCGAGCTCGGCGTCCGACATCCCGAGCGTGCGCTGCGCCAGCAAGCGCCCCATGAGGGTCGCCATCGCCACCCCGCGGCCGTTGTAACCGAGGCCGGCGAGCAGCCCCGGGGCGAGCTCGTGCAGGTGCGGCAGGTGGTCGCGGGTCATGGCCACGAGTCCTCCCCAGTGATACTCGAAGCGCACGTCGCCGAGCTGCGGGTAGATCTCGTGGACGGCGCGGTAGTGGTGACGGCAGCTGCGCGGGCCCGGCACTGCGCCGAAGGTGCCGCGCGCCCCGAGCACCAGCCGCCCGCTCCCATCCAGCCGGAAATAGCGCAGCAGGTGCCAGGTGTCCGATGCCGCCTGCCCGCCGGGAAGGATGCCGGCACGCTGCGCCGGTGTGAGCGGGACGGTCGCCACCTGGAACGAGGGGACGGTGACGATACTGCGCTGCAGGGCGCCGATCAGCCCCCCGCTGTAGGCGTTGGTCGCCGCGATCACCGCGGGCGCCGTGACGATGGCGCGCGGCGTCTCGAGCTGCCACTCGCGCGCCGCGCGCCTCAAGTGCAGCACCGGGCACTGGGCGAAGATGCCGCCGTGGTGGCGCAGCACCGCCCGCGCGAGGCCCCGCAGGTACGCGAGCGGCTGCACGGTGCCGCCCCGCCGGTCGAGCAGCCCGCCGCAATAGCGCTCGGAGCCGGTGAGCGCGGCCACCGCGCGGGCCGGGAGGAGCTCGACCGCCGCTCCGCGGCGCTGCCATTGCGCGGCTCGCGTGGCCAGCTGCGCCAGGGCGGCTGCGGAAGTGGCCGGCTGGATCCAGCCGCTGCGGCGCGCATCGCAGTCGATCACGTGGCGCGCGATGAGATCGAACACCAGGTCCGGCGCGCCCGCGACACTCGCCACGAGGCGTGCGCCGTGCTCGGCGCCGAAGAGCGCCTCGAGCGCGTCGGGATCGGTCTTCAGCCCCGCTATGACCTGCCCGCCGTTCAGTCCCGAGGCCCGCTCGCCGAGCGAACGCGCCTCGAGCACCGCGACGCTGCGGCCCGCGGCCGCCAGCTGCAGCGCCGCCGAGAGTCCCGTGTAGCCCGCGCCGATGATCGCGACGTCGACCCGCAGCGCGCGCTCGAGCGGCGCGAGCGCGGGCCCTGCGGCTGCGGTCGCCGCCCACAGCGACTGCGGCAGCGCGGCGGGCATCGCCTCTCCTATCGATAATCGATGGACGGATATCGTGGGCGGCCGGACTCTAAGGCAGCCGTGCGGCGGCGGTCAAACCTGCGGCGTGCGCGGCGTGCCGCACGCCGCCACACGCGCGGCGCGCTCAGCTTCCGCGCCGCGGAACTCTGTGCGACACTTCTCGCGGCGCATGCCGGGCTCCGGCTCTCAGGGGGTCGCCGATGGTCTCTTCAGCGCGTTGGCTCGCGGTCTGGCGCCTGGCGGCGGTCTTGCTGCCGGGCACGCTCGCCGCCGCCCCGCCGCCGCTGCCCGCCGAGCACATCAGCGTGCAGCAGCTCCCGCCGTCGAGCCACCATTGGGTGTACGTGTTCGACGACGCGTTCGCCAACGAGATCGACATGCGGGTGCACCTCTACGACGGCGATCATTATCGCCGCCTGGGGCAGATCGACGCCGGCTACTACTCGAGCTTCAACCTCTCACCCGACGGCGCCACCACGGTGGTTGCGACCACCTACTTCGCGCGCGGCAGCCGCGGTACGCGCACGGACGTGGTGGAGTTCACCGATAACCATACCCTCGCCGTGACCGGTGAGATCGTGCTGCCGCCCAAGCGGGCGCAGACGCTGCCGACCCCGTTCAACCTCGCCTACTCGGGCGACGCGCGGCTCCTGTACGTCTCCTATGTCACGCCGGCCGCGAGCTTCGGTGTGCTCGATCCGGTGAAGAAGACGGTGCTCGGGGAGATCGACACCGCCGGCTGCGTACTGGTGATTCCCTCCGGGACCTACCGCGTGTCCTCGATCTGCGAGAGCGGGCGGCTGCTGACGGTCAGCCTCGACGCCGCGGGCAAGGAGTTGGGGCGCGCCATGTCCGAGCCCTTCTTCGACGCCGACCGCGATCCGGTGTTCGTGCAGGGCATCCCCACCGCCAGGGGCTACGCGTTCCTCTCCTTCCTCGGCCAGGTGCACGAGATCGACTTCACGGGCGAGCAGCCGCGGATCGGTGCGCCCTGGTCGCTGGTCACGGCCGCGGAGCGCGGCGTGTGGCGGCCCGGTGCCCAGCAGGTCGGCGCGATTCACATCGGCCTCGGGCGGCTCTATGTGCCGATGCACCGTGGCGGCGAAGGTACGCACAAGGACGGCGGCACGGAGATCTGGGTATACGATACGGCGACCCACCGGCGCGTGGCACGCTGGCCGATGGCAACGCACGGCCTCACCCGCATTATCGCCGTGCAGGTCTCGCAGGACGATGCCCCGGTCCTCTTTGCGGCGACCGACAGCGCCCAGCTCGCGGTGATCGATCCGCGCGACGGCCACATCCGCCACATCGAGAAGCACTTCGGCCAAACGCCGTGGCAGATGCTCATCCCCTGAGGAAGCAAGAGACAGACGATGGGCCCGCTCGACCGGTTATTTGAAGAGTCCTCCCGCCAACTGGCGCGGCGTACCTCGCGCCGCAGCGTCCTCGCGACGCTCGGCCGCCTGCTGACGGGCGCGGCCCTCCTGCCGCTGCTGCCGATCGACCGCGGCAGCCGCGCGCATGCCGGCGAGCCGGCGCCCAAGGCCGACAACCCGGAAAGCTGCGAATACTGGAAGTACTGCGCCATCGACGGCTACCTGTGCTCGTGTTGCGGCGGAACCTCCACCGCCTGCCCGCCGGGCACGGCGCCCTCGCCCATCAGCTGGGTCGGCACCTGCCACAACCCGGCCGACGGCCGCGACTACATGGTTTCCTACAACGACTGCTGCGGTAAGACCACCTGCGGCACCTGCGACTGCACGCGCTCCGAGGGCGAGCGGCCCATGTACCGGCCGTCGCGCAATAACGACCTCAACTGGTGCATGGCGAATGCAGACGCCAACTACCACTGCACGGTATCGGTGATCCTCGGAGTGGCGGAGAAATGATGCGGCGTACGGGCGCGGCGCTCGCCGCGCTCTGGCTGACGGCTGTGGTGCGCGCCGGCGATGCGCCGCCGGCCTACCCGGCCGGTGCCGGTACCTTCCAGGCGAACTGCGCGGTGTGCCACGGCCCCGCCGGCGCCGGCGTCCCCTCGCTCGCACCGCCGCTCACGAGCTATCCCGCGCGCTATGCGGCGAGCCCCGAGGGCCGCCGCCAGCTCGCCATGACGGTGCTCTACGGCCTCTACGGCGACATCGCGGTCGAGGGCAGGCATTACGCCTCGCGCATGCCCGACTTCGGCCAGCTCGATGATGCGACGCTCGCCGCGGTGCTCAATTTCGTGGTGTTCGATCTCGGCCACGCACCGGCGACGGTCGCGCCGCTCGCGGCCGGCGAGCTCGCCGCCGAGCGCGCCCATCCCGAGGATGGCGCCGCGGTACGCGAGCACCGCAAGAGCGTCGCGCCCGCGGATCCCTGACCGTGCGCCGCCCGCCGCGCGCGGCGGCCGCTGCGTTCGCCGCCGCTCTGCTCGCCGCAGCTCTCGCTCACGCCAGTCCCGCGCAGGACTACATTCTCTACTGCATGGGCTGCCACGGCGCCGAGGCGCAGGGCGTCGCCGGCAGGGTACCGCCGCTCGCCGGCTCCGTGGCGCTGCTGATGGCGAGCCCCGTGGGCCGCAACTACGTCCTGCGCGTACCGGGCGCGGCGAACTCCGCCCTCTCCGACGCGCAGCTCGCCGCCGTGCTCAACTGGCTCGCGCAGCGCTACCCGCCGCCCGGCGGCAGCGCGCCCGCCGCCGCCCCGTTCACCGCCGCCGAGGTAGCGGGCCTGCGCCGCACGCCGCTCGCCAACGTGAAGGAGAGCCGCCGCGAGGTAGTGCGCGCGCTCGCGGCGAGCGGCCAGGCGCCGCCCGCCGCCTACTGACCCGCGCCTCGCGGCGTCCCCGGCCCCGCGGGCGCCCGCGCCCGCTACTGGCGGAAGATGGCCGTAATGCCGATGGTGCGCGGGCGGAAGGTGTACGCGCGCTCCAGGCGGCTGCTGCCATCGCCCGGATCGATGCTCCAGTTGAAATCGGTGAGCGCGTGGCTGTTGGTCAGGTTGTCGCAGAACGCGGCGAGCGACCACGGACCGAACTGCATGCCGGCGCGCATGCTGGTGAAGGTCGTCCCGGCGAGCACGTAATTCGCCGAATCGTACTGCAGCGTGTTCGGGTCCTGGCCGGCGCCCGGCCACTTGCCTCGGCCCTGGTACTCGGAGTCGACGCGGACGAAGGTCTCGTGCGCGAGCATGTTGAAGCGGTACTCGAGCCCTAAGGACACGGTCACGGGAGCGGTCGGCTGGCCGGCACCCGTCTCGCTGCTCTGGCCGACGATGGCATCGCCATCGGCGACCACCGGTACCGTCTCCGTGGGACTCAGGCGCGAGTCCTGCGTGTAGCGTGCCGAGGTGTAGCCGGCCGCCAGCTCCAGTGTCAACTCGTCCGTGATGGAGGCATCGAGCTCCAGGTCGACTCCCTTGGCGACCGCGGCACCGAGATTGTCGATGAAGGAGATCTGGCAGATGGGCGGCACGACCACCTGCTGGATGTTGTTCCACTTGATGTAGTAGACGCTGCTCGCAATCTTGACGCGGTTGTCGATGTTGTTCTTGGCGCCCACCTCGTAGCTCTGCACGGTGTCGGAGTTGTAGGTGGTCGGTGAGTTCGCGATGCCGAAATTCATGAAGTCCTGCGAGCAGGCGGCGTAGGGCAGCGGATTGTTGGCGCCGCCCGGACGGTAGCCCTTGGCGTAGGTCCCGTAGATCATGTTGTTGCTGTCGGCCTGGTACTGCAGGCTCAGCTTCGGCGTGAACGCGTTCTCCGAGTTGTTGCCCGAACCGGTGGTCGAGGGTCCGTAGAGCTGCGGCCCGCCGGTGAAGGTATCGAACGAGTACTTGTTCTTCGACCAGCGCGCCCCGGCGGTGAATTTGAGCTTGTCCGTGAGGCCGACGGTCGCCTCGCCGAACAGCGCGTACTGCTCGTCCTTGGCGTGGGTCTGCAGGAAATACGAGTCCGTCGGGTAGGCCGGGTCGTAGCCGACCCCGAAATAGTCGACGATGTTCGGGTCCCCGGTGAGCGCGTTCTGCAGCTCCGAGAGCAGCGGATCGTGGATCTGCTCGAGGTAGGTCTGGCGGTTCTGGCTGAGGAAGATCCCGGTGGTCCACAGGAAGCGCGCGTTCGCATCGTTCGACTGCAGGCGAACCTCCTGGGTGATGTTGTTCTGGACGTTGTCGACCGTCGAGGGCGCGGTGTAGTTGAGGGCGCCCTGCGGCAGATGGATGCCGTTGCCGTCGATCAGCGGGTAGCTCGCTCCGTTCGCATAGGGCGGCAGGTAGGCGTAGAGCTGGTAGAAGCCGAGGTTGTAGAGCGTGCCCTCGTAGCCGTCCTGGTTGTGGCGGTCGTAGAAAGAGGTATTGGAGATGAGGGAGACCGCGCCGAAATCGCCTTCGATCTTGAGCGAGGCGAGATTGAAGCGGTCGGGCACATGGCGCTGCGTCGGGTCGGCATTGACGAAATTGTCGCTCCCCGGGTTCGAGTACAGCGGCCAGTAGTTGTTGATGTCGTTTCTGCGCTCGTCCTGATAGTAAATCGAGGGCGTGATGCGCCAGTTGGCGCTCGGCGCCCACAGGAACGCGAGGCGCGCGAGATAGGTGTCGGCGAAGTTGGCGTTCGACTCCACCGGCGCCAGCGTCACCGGGTTGATGTCGTTGATCCAGCCGCCATCGCGCCGGTACCAGATCGTGAGGCGCGCACCGAGCGTGCCCTCGACGAGCGGCCCGCCGACCGCGACGCCGCCCTCGTAACTGGGATCGCCGCCCTCGGTGGTCGCGACCTCGGCGCGGCTGTAGATACTGGTGTTCGTCAGGCTCGGCGGCGTGGTGATGTAGCGCACCGTGCCGCCCTCGGAGCCGGCGCCGAACAGCGTGCCCTGCGGCCCGCGCAGCACCTCGACGCGCTCGATGTCGAAGGACTTCGGCAGCGCCTCGTCGGGGTTGAAGGCGAGCGAGCGCATCTGGATCGGCGTGTCGTCGAGATAGATGCCGGTCGTGCCGGCACCGCCCGTGCCCGAGATGCCGCGGATCGAGATGTTGTTGGTGCCGGAGGTATCGAAGTTCACGCCCGGCGTGAAGCGCGCGACCTCGGAGAAGTCCTTGATGCCGCGATCGTCCAGCCCTTCCTGGGTGAGCGCGGTGACGCTGAGCGGCACGCGCGACAGGCTCTCCTCACGGCGCGTCGCCGTCACGACCACTTCCTGCAGCGCGCCCGTGGGCGCAGTGGCCTCCTCGGTGGGCTGCGTGGCCTGCTGATCCGCCCACCCGACACCGCAGCCCAGGGACAAAGCCATGGCCGCCGCGCTCACGCACGCGGGCCTGCGGATGAATCCGAGGGGGTAACGCATCGATCCTCCCGAACAGACGGACTTGGAGTTGTAAACTTATTGTTACAAGGTAGCGCGCCGGCGCGAATGCGGCAACGCCTTGTCGCATGCATGCAAACGGTGCGCGCCGCGGTGCGACGCACCGCGATCGGGCACCCCGCTTCAGCTGCGCAGGCCGCGCTTCACGGGGAGCGTGCGCACCCGCTTGCCGGAGGCTGCGTAGATGGCGTTGCAGAGCGCGGCGCTCACGCACGCCGTGCCGGTCTCGCCGACCCCACCGGGAGACTCGCTGCTCGTGATGAGGTGCACCTCGACCTTGGGCGCCTCGCCGATGCGCAGCGGCGGATAATCGTCGTAGTTGCCCTGCTGCACGCGCCCGTTCGCGATGGTGATCTCATTGGCGAGCGCCGCGGTGAGGCCGAAGGTCACGCCGCCCTCGAGCTGCGCGCGCACGCCGTCGGGATTGACGACCTGGCCGCAGTCCATGGCGCATACCACGCGCCCGACGCGCGGGTGTCCGTGCGCGTCCATGCTCACCTCGGCCACCTGCGCGAGGTAGCTGCCGAAGGCGAACTGCAGCGACACGCCGCGCCCGCTGCCGGCCGGCAACGCCGTGCCCCAGCCGGCGCGATCCGCGGCGAGATCGAGCACCGCGAGCATGCGCGGCTCCTTGAGGAGCGAGCGCCGGTAGCTCACCGGATCCTGCTGCGCCGCCACGGCCAGCTCATCGACGAAGCTCTCCACCGCGAAGACGCTGCGGGTCGCGCCCACGCCGCGCCACCAGCCGGTCGGTACGCCCTGCGGATCGCACCGCACGAAGCGCACCTCCATGTTCTCGAGCGGATAGGCGAGGTCGACCGCCGAGGTCACCGCGTCGGCGTCCACGCCGTTCTTCACCGTGCCTTCGCCGTAGTAGAGCGCCCACAAGCCGGCACCGGCGATCGTGTGCTGCCAGGCGAGCGGCCGCCCATGCGCATCGAGTGCCGCCGCCAGCCGGTCGACGTAATAAGGGCGGTAGCGGTCGTGGCGCACATCCTCCTCGCGGCTCCACAGCACCTGCACCGGGCCCTGCACGTGGCGCGCGACGCGCGCCGCCAGCACCACACCGTCGACCTCGAGACGCCGGCCGAAGCCGCCGCCGATCAGCTGGTTGTGCAGGATGATCTGCTCGGGCTTCAAGCCGAGCTCGCCGAGCTTGTCGACGGCGCGATCCGGCGCCTGCGTGCCGGTCCAGATCTCGCATTCGCCGGCGCGCCAGTCGACGGTGCAATTCATCGGCTCGAGCGTCGCGTGTGCGAGGAACGGCTGGTGGTAGGTCGCCTCGACGTGCGTCGCGGCCTGTGCCGCCGCGGCGGCCGGCTTGCCCTTGGCGAGCGCCAGCGCACCGGGCCCGCGCACGGCACTCTCCAGGGCGGCGATGAGCTGCGCCTGCTGCACGGCGCCGTTGGCGCCGTCCTCCCATTGGGGCGCCAGCGCCTTCATGCCCTGCATCGCCGCCCAGGTGTGGTCGGCGACGACCGCCATCAGGTCGCCCTCGTTGACCACCTGCCGTACGCCGGGGACCGCGAGCGCCGCGTCATCGGCGCTCGCCGCGATGCGGCCGCCGACGACGGGAGAGAGGGCGATGACGGCCACCCGGGCCTGCGCCGGGCGCGCATCGATTCCAAAGCGCGCACTGCCGTCGACTTTCTGCGGGCCATCGAGCCGGGTCGTGGGACGCCCGATCAGGCGGAATTCCGCGGGTTTCTTCAGCGGCGGGGACGCGGGCACCGGCAGCGCAGCGGCCGCGGTGGCGAGCGCGCCATAGCCCAGGCGGCGGCCCGAGGGCGCGTGGATGACCGCGCCGTTCTCGGCGCGGCAGCTCGCCACCGGGACACGCCAGCGCTGCGCGGCCGCCTGAATCAGCATGAGGCGCGCGGCCGCCCCCGCCTGGCGCAACGGCGTCCAGCACTGGATGATCGAAAGCGACGTGCCGGTCGACTGATCGTATTTGAGTCCCTCGTCGGCCGAGGGGTCGGGCACGAAGCCGTACACCTGCGGGTTCGGCGGCGCCGCCTCGATGGTGAGGGCATCGAGCGCCACCTCGAGCTCCTCGGCGATGAGCATCGGCAGCGAGGTATAGGTCCCCTGCCCCATCTCGACCTTCGGCATCACGACGGTGATCCGGCCGCCCGGCTCGATGCGCACGAAGGCATTGAGAGCCCCGCTCGCCGGCGGCGCGGAGGCGGCGCCGCGCCGCTGCAGGCGCCGCGCGGTCACCCCGAGCACCAGCGCTCCGCCCACCGCCGCCGCCACCAGCACGAACTGGCGGCGCGTGACCGCGGGCCCGTTCACGGCCGCTCCCGGGGTAGCGCCCGCAGGCGGCTCGGCTCGTTCGGCATCTGTCGGGCTCTCCTGCTATTGCGTACTCAGCGCCGCAGCCGCGGCGTCCCCCGCCGCCCGGAAGCGGCGCGCGCCGTCTCGAGCAGCAGCGGCGAGAGCTTCGCGCGTAACCCGGCCAGCGTCCAGCGGCTGGCCGGCGCCGAGACGTTCACCGCCGCCACCGGGAGTCCATCCTCGCCCAGCACCGGCGCGGCGATGGTGAGATCGCCCGGGTAGCACTCCTGCTCCGACCAGGCGTAGCCGGCGGCGCGCGCGGCGCGGATGCGCCGCATGATCTCGGCCGCATCGGTGAGCGTGTGCGGCGTGAGCGCCCGCAGCCGCGAGCGGCGCACGATCCGCAGCGCTTGCGCGGGCGGCAGTGCCGAGAGGTAGGCCCGCCCCGAGGCGGTGCAGTACATCGGCAGGCGATGGCCCACCGGCATATGAATGAAGAAACGCTTGCGGGCCGGGAAGCGGGCCACGAACACCATGTCGGCGCCGTCGGGCTCCGACAGGCTCACCGATTCCCCGCTCGCCTGGTTGAGCTCGACGAGATGGCGCGTGGCGTGCTCGATGAGCGCGTGGCCCGCCAGGTAGGCGTGCGACAGCGACAGGGTGCGCGGCGTCAGCACCCAGCGCTTGAGGTGCGCATCGCGTCTCAGGTAGCCGAGCCGCGCCAGCGTGTGGGTGCAGCGCTGCGCCGAGCTCGTGGTCATGCGGCCCTGGGCGGCGAGCTCGGCGAGATTGAGCGCGCGCCGCGCGCCGCCGAAGGTCTCGAGCAGGGCGAGCGCCTTGCCCACCGAGCTGTTGAACAACGGGTCGCGCGCCGGCGCAGGCTTGCGCTTCATCGCCGGTGTCTAGGGCGTGAGACGCTCGAGCCCGCCGAGCCACGGCCGCAGCGCCGCCGGCACCTCCACCGAGCCATCCTCCTGCTGGTAGTTCTCGAGCAGCGCGACGAGCGTGCGCCCCACGGCGAGCCCGGAGCCATTGAGCGTGTGTACGGCTTCCGGTTTCTTGTCCTGCGGGTTGCGCCAGCGCGCCTGCAGGCGGCGCGCCTGGAAGGCCTCGAAGTTGCTGCACGAGGAAATCTCGCGGTAACGCTCCTGCGAGGGCAGCCACGCCTCGAGGTCGTAGGTCTTGGCGGAGCCGAAGCCGATGTCGCCCGCGCACAGCGCGACGGTGCGATAGGGAATGCCGAGCCGCTGCAGCACGGTCTCGGCGTGACCCGTGAGCTCCTCGAGCGCCGCGTAGGAGTCCGCCGGGCGCACGATCTGCACCAGCTCCACCTTGTCGAACTGGTGATTGCGAATCATGCCGCGCGTGTCCTTACCGGCGGCGCCCGCCTCGGAGCGGAAGCACGGAGTGTGCGCCACGAATTTCAGCGGCAGCGCCTCCGCGGCCACGATCTGCTCGCGCACCAGGTTGGTGACCGGCACCTCGGCGGTCGGAATGAGAAAGTAACTCTGCTCGCCGCGCACCGCGAACAGGTCCTGCTCGAACTTCGGCAGCTGCCCGGTACCGAGCAGCGCTTCGGGGCGCACCAGATAGGGGACGTAGACCTCGGTGTAGCCGTGCTCGCGCGTGTGCAGATCGAGCATGAACTGCGCGAGCGCACGGTGCAGCCGCGCGACGCCGGCGCGCATCACCACGAAGCGCGCGCCGGAGATGCGCGCCGCCGCCTCGAAATCGAGTCCGCCGAGCCGCTCGCCGATCTCCACGTGATCGCGCGCCTTGAAGCCGAGACGCCGCGGCTCACCCCAGCGGCGCACCTCGGCGTTGGCGCGCTCGTCGCTGCCGTCGGGAACGGAGGCATGCAGCAGGTTCGGCAGCCCGAGCTGCCATTGCTCGAGCTCGGCCTGTACGGCGGTGAGCTGCGCCTCGGCGGCCGCGAGCTCGGCGATGAGCGCCTCGCCGCGCGCGATCAGCCCCGCGGCGTCCTCGCCGCGTCCCTTGGCCATGCCGACCGCCCTGGCATTGGCGTTGCGCTCGGCGCGCAGCCGGTCGACTTCGACCTGCACGGGCTTGCGCTTGTCCTCCAGCGCCTGGAGCGCCCCGACGTCCAGCCTGAAGCCGCGGCGCGCGAGATTGCGGGCCACTGCCTCCGGCTCGTTACGCAGCAGTTTCGGATCGATCACTCGTTGCCTTTCGCCGCCGGCGGTGCGCCTCGCAGCCGCGCCAGCGCCTCGCCGATCTTCAGCTCCAGCCCCCGCGCCACCGGCCGATAGTATCGCCGATCGGGCATGCCATCCGGCAGGTAGCGCTCGCCGGCGGCGAACGCCCCGGGCTCGTCGTGCGCATAGCGGTAGTCGCGGCCGTAGCCGAGATCCTTCATGAGCCGGGTCGGCGCGTTGCGCAGCTTCAGCGGCACTTCGAGCGTGCCGAAGGCGGCCACGTCCGCCATCGCCTCGCCCATCGCGGTGTACACCGCATTGCTCTTGGGCGCGCAGGCGAGGTAGACGACCGCCGTGGCGAGCGCCAGCTCCCCCTCGGGCGTGCCGAGCCGCTCGTACGCCTCCCAGGCATCGAGCGCGAGCGCCAGCGCGCGCGGGTCCGCCAGCCCGAGATCCTCGCTCGCCATGCGCACCACGCGCCGTGCGATGTAGTGCGGATCGCAGCCGCCATCGAGCGTGCGGCACAGCCAGTACAGCGCCGCGTCGGGGTCGGTGCCGCGCACCGCCTTGTGGAGCGCGGAGATCTGCTCGTAGAACTGGTCGCCCCCCTTGTCGAAACGCCGGTGGCCGCCGCTCGCGACCTCGCGCGCCACGGCCACGGTGAGCGTATGCGGGCTCGTGCCCGCCTGTACCAGCGCCACGGCGAGCTCGAGCATGTTGAGGGCGCGGCGGGCATCGCCGTCGGCCGCCTGCGCGATCAGCTCGAGCGCCTCGGGCTCCGGCTCGATGCGCTCGCGTGCGAGTCCGCGCTCCTCGTCGGCGAGGGCGCGGCGCAGTACCGCGGCGAGATCCGCGACGGTCAGGGCCTTCAGTACGTAGATCCGCGCGCGCGACAGGAGCGCGCTCACCACCTCGAACGAGGGGTTCTCGGTGGTCGCGCCGATGAAGGTGAGCGTGCCGTCCTCGAGGTACGGGAGGAACGTGTCCTGCTGCGCCTTGTTGAAGCGGTGCACCTCATCGAGGAACAGCAGCGTCCGCCGCCCGTCGGCGGCACGCGCCGCGCGCGCATTCTCCACCGCGGCGCGGATGTCCTTGACGCCGGCCATCACGGCCGAGAGCGGAATGAATTGCGCGCTCGCGGTCTGCGCGATGAGCCGCGCCAGCGTGGTCTTGCCGGTGCCCGGCGGTCCCCAGAGGATGAGCGAGTGCAGCTGCCCGGCCATGATGCTGGCGTACAGGGGCTTGCCGGGGGCGAGCACGTGCTCCTGCCCGATGAACTCATCGAGCCGGCGGGGCCGCATGCGATCCGCCAGCGGCCGCAGCGCCTCGGCCACGGCGGCGCTCATTTGCGCGGGGTTCCGATGACGTCCGCGCCGGGCGGCGGCGTGAAGCTCACCTCCGCGGGGCTCACCCGGGTATTGCGCTCGATCTTGTCGAAGATGACGGTCGCGGTCTGGTCGAGCTTGTCCTCGAGAATCATGCGCTTCAGCTC
>DATKPR010000126.1:0-3054 GCA_035523985.1 Steroidobacteraceae bacterium
CGGCTCTGGATCCAGAGCGTCTATCGCGATTATCTCGACGATCTGAATCCGGGCACCGGACTGTTCCCCGCCCTCGGTGAGATCGGCCACCGCGAGCCCGACCAGATCGCGCACTGGTTCGGCGATCCCAACACCTATCCGCTGGTGATCTGCAAGGGCACGGAGCCCGTGGGTTTCGCGCGCGTGGTGCGCGGCAATCCCACGCCCGCGCCGCAGCCGCGCGCCGACTACCGCATGGCGGAGTTCTTCATCACGCGTGCGCGGCGGCGCCTCGGTGTCGGCCGCATCGCGGTCGAGCTCATTCTCAATCGCTTCGCGGGACGCTGGGAAATCACCGAGTACCTGCGCAACACGGATGCGGTGCGCTTCTGGCGGCGGGTGGTCGGCGGCTACACGCGCGGCAACTACCAGGAGCGCATCGTCAACGGCGAGGTGCACCAGGTGTTCGAGTCGGGCGCGCCGCCGCGCCCGGTGTGAGCTCCCCGCCCGCCGCGCATCCGGCGCAGCCGCCGGCGAGCTGCGCGAAGGTGCGCTGCCGCAGCCGCGCCACCCAGCCGCCCTTGAGCGCGCGCGGCAGATGCTCGAGCGCATCGAGCGAGCGCAGCCGCAGCTTGAGCGAGGCGAGGCGCCAGGCGCTGTAGAGGAGGCACGCGGCGACCACGGCGCTCACCACCACGCTCTGCAGGACCAGGCTCATGCGGGCACCGCTCCGCCGCCGAGCGCAAGCGCCACGCGATAGGTGACGAGTGCGCCCACATAGGCGAGCGCGAAGAGATAGGCCGCCATCGCGAGCGGATAGGTCCAGGAGTTGGTCTCGCGCTTCACGACCGCGAGCGTCGAGAGGCACTGCGGCGCGAACACGTACCACGCCAGCAGCGACAGTCCGGTGGCGATGCTCCAGCTGTGGGAGATGATGGGCGTCAGGGCGCCTGAGACATCCGTCGCGCCCGACATGGCGTAGACGGTGCCGAGCGCGCTCACCGCCACCTCGCGCGCCGCCAGCCCCGGCACGAGGGCGATCGAGATCTGCCAGTTGAAGCCGATCGGCGCGAACAGATACCCGAGGCCGCGGCCGAGCATTCCGGCGATGCTGTACTGGATGGCGGGCCCGGTCGCCCCGGCGGGCGGTGCCGGGAAGCTCGCCAGGAACCACAACACCACCATGAGCGTGAGAATGATGGTGCCGACGCGCGTCAGGAAGATCCGCGTGCGCTCCCAGAGACCGAGCACGAGGTTCGCGAGGTGCGGCCAGCGGTACTCGGGAAGCTCGAGCAGCAGCGGCCGGTACTCGCCGCGCATCATGGTGCGCTTGAGCACCCAGGCGACGCCGAGCGCACTCGCGACGCCCGCGACATAGAGCGCGAACAGCACCAGGCCCCGCAGGTTCATCGGACCGACGGCGCGCTGCGGGATGAAGGCGCCGATCAGCAGCGCATACACCGGCAGCCGCGCCGAGCAGGTCATGAGAGGAGCGATCATGATGGTCGCGAGGCGGTCGCGCGCGGAGGGGATGGTGCGTGCCGCCATGATTCCCGGGATCGCGCACGCGAAGCTCGAGAGCAGCGGTATGAACGCGCGGCCCGAGAGCCCGACGCGGCCCATGAGGCGGTCGAGCATGAAGGCGGCGCGCGGCAGGTAACCCGAGTCCTCGAGAGCCAGGATGAAGAGGAACAGGATGAGGATCTGCGGCAGGAAGACGAGCACGCTGCCCGTGCCGGCGATCACCCCATCGAGCAGCAGCCCGCGCAGGGGCCCGGCCGGCAGCACCGCCGACAACCAGCCGTTGAGGGAGGCGATGCCGGCGTTGATCAGGTTCTGCGGCGCCTTGGCCCAGCTGAACACCGCCTGGAACATGAGGAACAGCACCACGGCGAGCAGCAACGGCCCCGCCACGGGATTCAGCACGACGGCATCGAGCCGCGCCAGCATCGCCGCGCGCGCCGGTACCCGGTAGCCGATGGTCTCGAGCACGCGGCGCACCTCGCGCTGGGTCGCCTCGATGTCGGCGGCGGTCGCGGGCGGCGGCGTCTCGATGCGCCGGGCGGCGCGCGCCGCGGCATCGGCGAATCCATACGTGTCGATCGCCTCGACGAGCGCGCGCTCGCCGCCGGCGCGCACCGCCACCGTCGGCACCACGGGCACGCCGAGCGCGCGCTCGAGGGCGGCGCGGTCGAAGCGGTAGCCGCGCTCGGCGGCGACGTCGCTCATGTTGAGCGCGACGATCATCGGGACGCCCAGGCGCTTCAGCTCGAGCACCAGGCGCAGGTTGAGGCGCAGGTTCGTGGCATCGACCACGCACACCAGCAGATCCGGCGCGGGCTCGCTCGCGTGGCGGCCGAGCACGACGTCGCGTGCGATGGCCTCATCGAGCGTCGCGGGCTCGAGGCTGTAGGCGCCGGGAAGATCGACGACGCGGTAGGTCCGCCCGGTGCGCGGACCGAAGAGCCGCCCAACCTTGCGTTCGACGGTGACGCCCGGGTAGTTGGCGACTTTCTGGCGGCTGCCGGTGAGACGGTTGAAGAGTGCGGTCTTGCCGCAGTTCGGCACGCCGATGAGGGAGAGAGTGAGCTGCGGCGCGGCGGCAGCCGCGGCCGCCGGCGCGTTCATGGTGTGCGGGCGGTGCCCGTTCCCGGGCGGTGCAATTCGACCCGCTCGCTGGCGCTGGCCACTTGCGTTTGGGGTGATGCGCTCGAGCCCGGGCGCTGCAGCTCGACCCGCTCGCCGGCGCTGTCAACTTGCGCTTGGGGTGATGTGCCGGTTCCCGGGCGGTGCAATTCGACCCAGATCGACTCCGCCTCGCGACGGCGCAGTGCCAGTGTCGTATGCCCGACCCGCACCACGAAGGGATCGCGGCCAGGGCGCGCCTCGGCCAGGATCTCGACCTGCTCGCCGTCCACGAAGCCGAACTCGAGGAGCCGCCGCTCGAGCGGGGAGAGGATGCCCGCGCGCGCGCCGACCCCGACCACGCGGCCGGCGGTACCCGGCGGGAGCGCGGCGAGGCTCACGAACCCCGGATCAAGCGTGAGCCCGGCTGGAGTGGCGGCGGCGTCCATG
>DATKPR010000127.1:0-47263 GCA_035523985.1 Steroidobacteraceae bacterium
GTCCGGTGTGACCAGCACCACGCCTTTCGCGGTGACGTGAAAGCGCTGCGCGTCGGTGCCGCGGTCGACGCCGATCGCCATCCCCTCGGGAACCACACAGTCCTGATCGATGATCGCCCCGGTGATGGTGCAGCCGCGGCCGATCTCGGCGTGCGGCAGCACCACCGAGCGGTGAATGCTGGTGCGTTCCTCGACGCGCACGTCGGAGAACAGCAGCGACTCGCGCACCACCGCACCCGAGATGATGCAGCCTCCCGAGACCATGGAGTTGATGGCCATGCCGCGGCGGCCGTCCTCATCGAGGATGAACTTGGCGGGTGGCTGCTGCACCTGGTAGGTCCAGATCGGCCAGTCCTGATCGTAGATGTTGAGCTCGGGGCGCACGTGCACCAGCTCGATGTTGGCGTCGTAGTAGGCATCGAGCGTGCCGACGTCGCGCCAGTAGCTCTGCGCGCGCGTTTTCACGTCCTGGAACGGGTAGGCGAACACCTGGCGGCCGGTGTTGATGGCCTCCGGCAGGATGTCCTTGCCGAAGTCGTGACTCGAGGCGGCGCTCTCGGCGTCCGCCGTCAGCATGCTCTCGAGGAGCGGCGCGTTGAACACGTAGATGCCCATCGAGGCGAGGATGGTGTCCGGGCGCCCCGGCAGGGCATCCGGCACCGCGGGCTTCTCGGCGAAACGCGTGACGCGGTTCCACTCGGTGGCGGTGAGCACGCCGTAGTGGCGCGACTGCTCCGCCGGGACCTCCACCACCCCGACGGTGATGTCGGCGCCCTTCTCGACGTGGTAGGCGATCATCGGACCGTAGTCCATCTTGTAGATGTGGTCCCCGGCCAGCACCAGTACGTGCTTGGGACGGTGCGAGGCGATCAGCTCGAGGTTCTGATACACGGCGTCCGCGGTGCCGCGGTACCAGTGCGCCCCGACCTGCTGCTGCGCCGGTACCACTTCCACGAACTCGCCGAACTCGCCGCGCAGGTAGCTCCAGCCGTGCTGCACGTGCTGCATGAGCGACTGCGCCTTGTACTGCGTCAGGATCGAGATCTGGCGGATACCGGAATTGACGCAGTTCGACAGCACGAAATCGATGATGCGGAACTTGCCCCCGAAGGGGGTCGCCGGCTTGCAGCGGTTCAAGGTCAGATCGCGCAGCCGCTCGCCGCGGCCGCCCGCCATGATGACCGCGAGCGTGCCGCCGGTGAGGCGGCTCACGTAGCGGCCGGAGGACGCGCGGGCGGGCTGGCGGGCCATGGGCCTTACTACAGCGCAACGCCCGGCGGGCGCGCAACTCCGGGATGCACCCCGCTCATAGCCACTTCATCAGCCCGAGCTCGTAAGGGTGGCTGAGCAGCTCGTGCCAGGGGTAGATGCGGATCTCGGTGGCGAACTGGCCGCACTCCTCGGGCTCCGCATCGAGCGCGAACACCGTCTCCTCCCGCTCGCCCTCGTCCGCCGCCGTGAGCAGGCCGCGCCACAGGCCGTTCGCGGCCGTGCGGCCGAAGGAGGCGAGCGCGGGCGGCGTGCGGTCGGCCTGGGGAAGGAGCCGGCGGCCGAGGAATTCCACGCGCACATCGGCGGGGCTCAGGCCGTTGAGCGCCACCGCGACCGAGAGCCGCAGCCGCTCCCCCCGCGGCAGGTCGCGCGCCGTGTCGTTGAGGACCTTGAGACTCACCTTCGGCCACGCCGCCCGCACCCGCTGCTTCCATTCCGCGAGCGTGCGCGCCCCGGTGTAGCCCTCGGCGGCGAGCCGCCGGTAGTGCGCGATCGCCGGCTGGTAGAGACCGCGGGTGTAGTCGAACAGCACGCGGCGCATGTTGAAGCGCGGGATCACGGTCGCCATCGCGCGTTTGCTGCGGCGCACCCACTCCGGCGGACAGCCCGGGGAGGTCCTGTCGTAGTAGAGCGGCAGCACTTCCTCGACCAGCGTATCGAGGATCATGTCGGCCTCGAGGGCGTCGCGCCGCTCGGGGTCGGCCACGTTGGCCGGCGGGATGCCCCAGCCGTTGTCCTGCATCCAGCCCTCCGCCCACCAGCCGTCGAGGATCGAGAGATTGAGCCGGCCGTTGATGGCCGCCTTGATGCCCGAGGTGCCGCTCGCCTCGAGCGGCGCGATCGGGTTGTTGAGCCAGACGTCGACGCCCGAGATCATGCTGCGCGCGAGCTGCAGGTCGTAGTCCTCGAGGAACACCACGCGCCCGAGGAACTCCGGGCTCATCATCAGCTGGCGGATCTCGCGCAGCACCTGCTTGGCGGGCTCGTCCGCCGGGTGCGCCTTGCCGGCGAAGAGCAGCACCACCGGGCGCTCGGGGTCGTGCAGCAGCCGCGCGAGGCGCGCGCGATCGTGCATCAGCAGCGTCGCGCGCTTGTAGGTCGCGAAGCGCCGCGCGAAGCCGATGGTGAGCACGCCGGGCCGCAGCGGGTCGAGGAAGCGCGTGACGTGGCGCAGCTGCGCGGGCGCCAGGCCCTTCCTCTCGTACTCGCGCTGCAGCCGCTCGCGCACGGCCGCCAGCATGCGCGACTTCACGTCCTGGGCGGTCGCCCAGTAGCGCTCGTGCGGGATGCGCTCGAGGCCGCTCCAGAACTCCCGATCCCGCAGCCGCTCGCGCCACTCGACTCCGAGCTCGCGGTCGAGGAAGTCGGTCCAGCGCTGATGCAGGAAGGTCGGCACGTGCACGCCGTTGGTGACATAGCCGACCGGGTTGTCCTCGGGACGCACTTCCGGCCACGCGTCCGCGCACAGCCGTGCGGAGACCCGGCCGTGGATGCGGCTGACGCCGTTCACGTGCCGCGCACCGTTCAGCGCCAGGCGCGTCATGTTGAACAGGTGCGGCGCGGCGGGGGCGCGCGCCAGGTCGAGGAAGCGCTCCACCGGCACGCCGAGCTCGCGGATGAAGTCGCCGAAGTGCGCGACCACGAGCTCGTGTCCGAAGGCGTCGTGCCCGGCCGCCACTGGCGTGTGGGTGGTAAAGACGCAATCGGCCGCCACCGCCTCGAGCGCCGCGTTGAAAGGCAGGCCCGCGGCGAGGTGCTCGCGCAGCAGCTCGAGGATGAGGAAGGCGGCGTGGCCCTCGTTCAGGTGCCAGACCGCGGGCGTGAGACCGAGGGCGCGCAGCGCGCGCACGCCGCCGATGCCGAGAATCATCTCCTGGCGGATGCGGGTCGAATCGTCGCCCCCGTAGAGGCGGTGGGTGATGTCGCGGTCGGAGGGCGCGTTCTCGGCGCAGTTGGTGTCGAGCAGGTACACCGCGGCGCGGCCGGCCTGTGCCTTCCAGGCGCGCGCCACCACGTCGCGCCCGGCGATGCGCACGCTCACTTTCAGCCACTCGCCCGAGGCGGTGCGCACCGGCTCGACGGGCAGGTCGCGCGGATCGCGCTCGCGGTACTCGGCCTGCTGGATGCCGTCGTTGTCGACCGTCTGGGTGAAGTAACCCTGCTCGTAGAGCAGGCCCACGGCGACGAAGTTAGCGCGCTCATCGCTCGCCGCCTTGCAGTAGTCGGCGGCCAGCACGCCGAGGCCGCCCGAATAGATCGGAAAGCTCTCGTGGAAGCCGTACTCGGCGCAGAAGTAGGCGATCAGCGGCTCATCCGGGCCGTGCGTTCCCGCGCCGACATAGGCATCGAGCGCCGCGAGCGCCCCGTGGTAGCGCTCGAGATAGCCGGCATCGCGCGCGCAGCGCTCGAGCGCCGACTGATTCACGCAGCGGATCATCAGCCGCGGATTGCCGTTGGTCTGCTTCCACAGCTCGGGGTCGAGATCCTCGAACAGCGCCCGGATCGGCCGGTGCCAGCTGAAGAACAGGTTCCCGGCAAGCTCGGGGAGCCGTGACAGGCTCCCGGGGATCACCGGAGTGACTTCGAGGAGCGAGTTTCTCATCCGCGGCCTTCGAGTGATTTCTGGCCGAAGTCTAGCAGCCCCGAAGCGCGTGCCGGGTCAGGGGCTTGGAGTCTTATGTCTCATAGCCAAGGTATCTTCACAGTACTACTTGATCATCAGTATTATTAACTATATAGTACTAGCAAATGGATGATAGCCAGGCCCGCAAGTTCCAGAAGGACCTCAACGGAGGTCTCGTCGCGCTCGTCCTGCTCGCCGTGCTCGATCGCAGTACCGAGGATCTCTACGGCTACGAGATCGCCAAGCGGCTGCAGAAGGCCAACGAGGGGGAGGCGCTCTTCAAGGAGGGCACCATCTATCCGGTGCTGCGCGCGCTGGCCTCCGGAGGACTGCTGACGAGCCGCGTCGTGCCCTCGTATTCGGGTCCGCCGCGGCGCTACTACCGCATCACCGAGGAAGGCCGCGCGCTGCTCTCGCAGTGGAGCGGCATCTGGCGCCAGACGCGTGGCTTCGTCGACCGATTCATTGAAGGAACCGCTCCATGAGTGCTCATGCCCCCCGTTCGATCGATGAATACCTCAGGCAGCTGCGCGCGGCACTCGAGGGCCAGGACCCGGCACTGATCCAGGACGCCCTCTACGACGCCGAGGAGTACCTGCGCGCCGAAGTGGCGGCGCATCCGGGCAAATCGGAAGCCGACGTGCTCGAGCTCATCGCGAGCACCTACGGCGCACCCGAGGAGGTGGCGAGCGCCTACCGCGACACCGAGGCCAAGGTGAAAGCGGCCCTCAAGACCCCGGTACCCGCCGCCGCCACCAGCGCGAGCGGCTGGAAGCGCTTCTTCGGCGTGTATCTCGACCCGCGCAGCTACACCTCGCTCTTCTACATGCTGCTCACGCTCGCGACCGGCATCGTGTACTTCACCATCGTGGTCACGGGACTGTCGCTGTCGCTCGGCTTTGCGATCCTCATCATCGGCGTGCCGTTCTTCCTCGCCTTCATCGGCGTCGCGCGCGTCATCGCGCTCGGCGAAGGGCGCCTGATCGAGGCGATCAGCGGCGAGCGGATGCCGCGCCGCCCGGTGCACCCCGGTCCGCCGGGCGGCTGGTGGAAGCGCATCGGCGAGATGCTCACGGACGTGCGCACCTGGACGACGCTCGCGTATCTGCTGCTGATGCTGCCGCTCGGCATCGTCTACTTCACGGTCGCGGTCACCGGTCTCGCCGTGAGCGCGGCCTTCATCGGCACGCTCGCGACGCTCTTCGGCTACTACGCCGGCTGGATCGACTTCGACTGGAACGACCACATCTTCATGCACAACGGCGAGCCGTGGGCGCCGCATCACCCGTTCCTCGGCGCGCTGTTCCTCGCCATCCTCGGCGTCGTGCTGCTGACGCTGCTGCTGCACCTCGCGCGCGGCGTGGTGCGTGTGCATGCGCGGCTCGCGAAGGCCATGCTCGTCGTCCCGGGTGCCTGAGCGGCGCGGCGTCACGCTACACTCTGCGGCATGCTCCGCCGCCCGCTGCACCTCGCCTGCGCGCTGCTCGGCTGGTCCGCCGTGCCGTGCGCGGTGCTGCCGGCGGTCCCGGGAGCCAATCCCCCGATCGTCATGCCGCCGGCGGGGCCGCCGCCGGCCGCGACTCCCGCCACCGCCGCCGGCTGCCTGCCGGGCGGCAACGGCTACCTGAAGGCGCGCATCCGCGGCGCGCTCAATCTCGACATCGACTGGCGCAACGCCGAGCTCGAATGCGACGGCGGTCCGCGTCCCGACGGCAGCGGCATCCGCGTGGCCTTCGCCGGCCCGCAGCGCACCGACGGCCGGCGGCTGCGCCTGGTGTTCGGGGTGAGCATGGCGCGCGAGGGCCGCGGCGGGCGCTCGCTGCCGACCAACCTCACCGTGATCGTCGAGGGCGCACAGCGTCTCTACACCACGCGCGGTGAGGATCACTGCACCGTCGACACGCTCAGCCAGCACCGGCTGCGCGCGCCGGGTACGCCGCGCCGCTACCGCATCGTCGCGCGCGGCTTCTGCGTCGCCCCGGCCGCGACCCTGAACAACGCCGAGCGCATTCTCGTCAGCAGCTTCGACTTTGCGGGCGAGGCGGTGTTCGGCGACGACGCGATCCGCTGACGGGAGACCCATGAGTACCACTGCCCTGCGAGCCGTGTATGCCGCTCTGCTGCTCGGCGCGGCCGCGGCGGCCGCCGATCCGGCCGAGGCGCCGCTCGATCTCGCGACCTTTCCGCGCGCCGCGCTCGAGGTCGTGCAGCACGGCCCCGCGGGCCCGCGCCGCCTGCACTTCGACGTGTGGGTGGCGGATACCCCGCGGCGCGGCGAGCAGGGCCTGATGTTCGTGCGCGACCTGCCGCCCGGGCGCGGCATGATCTTCCCGTTCGCACCGCCGCACGTGGTGAGCTTCTGGATGAAGAACACCTACATCGAGCTCGACATGCTGTTCATCGGCGCCGGCGGCCGGGTGGTGAAGATCATCGACCGCGCCGCGCCGCTCAGGCTCGACCTGCTGAGCTCGGACGTGCCGGTGGCGGCGGTGCTCGAGATCAAGGGCGGCGAGGCCGGGCTCCTCGGCCTCAGGGTCGGGGACCAGGTGAGCTGGAAGCTGAGCGCGGCGCCCGGCGGCGCCCGTTGACGCGCAGCCGCTTCAGGGCGGCGCCGCGGCCGGCACGGCGTCGAAGGAGACCGCGGTGCGCGGCCGCGAGCCGAGGATCGCGCTCGTGCCGTGCCACATGTAGGAGGGATGCAGCACCACCTGGCCCGCGTGCGGCTGCACGACGCAGCCGACCCCCGCTCCCGGGACCGCGAAGCGCGGCTCGCCGAGCCTGAGCCATCCGCTCTTCAACTCGGTGTCGGCGCACTCCTCGGGCACCTGCACGTAGCAGGTCGCGCTGATCCAGCCCTGGTTATGGTAGTGATTGACGTGCAGGCCGCCGCGGCCGAGCTCGACCGACCAGGCGGATGCGATCTGCGCGGCGCCCGTGTTGCGCTCGCTCAAGGGGTGCCCGGGGTCGCGGCCGATCGCGGCGAGATAGTTGCGCAGCGGCTCATCGAAGCTGCGCAGCAGCGCCTGGATGACCGGGTTCGGATCCATCACGAGGTTGCGGGTCGTCTGCCGTCCGTTGCGCAGACTGTCGCCGAGCGCGTAGGTGTCGGGAGAGTAGCGCGCGGCGAGCACCTCGAGGAGCGCGGTGTTGAGCTCGGCCATCGAGGCGTAGCCCAGGGGCGCCGTCAGCTCGTAGCAGCGCACCAGGCGCTGATAATCGTAGAGCTCCGCGTAGCGCGGCTGCCCGAGCAGGCGCGCCGCGAGCGCCTCGTAGGCGATCCAGCCCTGCGCCCACGGCGTGCGCACGCGCTGCGCGCGGATGAAGGGCTGCGCCTCCTCGGGCCGCTCACGCGAGAGCAGGATCGAGACCAGGTTCTCGACGACCGCCGGATCCTCGGGCAGCGCCGCGGCCGCCTCCAGCGCCTCGGTCTCCGCCTCCGCCAGCCGTCCGCTCTCGCGCATCACGCGCGACAGGAGATAGCGCAGCCGCGGCACCGGCCCGGCGCGCCGCAACTCCTCGCGCAACAGCTTCTCGGCGACGTCGCCGCGCCCGGCGGAGAGCAGCAGTCCCGCGAGCGCCTCCTGCAGATTCAGGTCGTCGCGCGCACCGAGTACGGCGGCGGCGAGCGAGCGCGAGAAATCCGCGTCGCCGAGCGCCTGGCGCACGCGCGCCAGGTACAGCTGCGCGTCCGCGTGCCGCGGCCGCAGCTCCACCGCCGCGGCGTAGGCGCGCTCGGCGTCGGCCATGCGGCCGAGCTGCGCGAGGGCGCGGCCGCGCGCGAACTCCAGCTCGAAGCCGCGCACGCCGAGCGCCCGGGCGCGCGTCAGCGCCGCGAGCGCCTCCTCGGCCCGCTCGAGCTGCGCCAGCAGCGAGCCGAGCCGGCGGTACAGCGCGGCATTGCCGGGATTGAGGGCGAGCGCCTGGCGGTACGCACCCTCGGCCTCCACCAGGCGATTCTGGTTGGCGAGCACGAAGCCGAGCGCCGACCAGCCGTCCGGGCTCGCGCGGTCGGCTTCGATGAGCGTGCGGCACTGGACCTCCGCGTCGCGGCCGCGGCCGAGGCTGTCGAGCGTCAGCACCAGCCCGTGGCGCGCGGCGCGCTCGCCGGGCGCGAGCTGCAGCACCCGCCGGTAGACGCGCTCGGCCTCCTCGAGGCGCCCGGCGCGGCGCAGGAAGGTGGCGAGATTGAGGCGCAGCCGCGAGTCGGTGGGCTCGAGCTCGACGCTGCGGCGCAGGAACTGCTCGCCCTGTGCGCGGTCGCCGCCGCGGGCGCGCACCAGTCCGAGCAGGTGCAGGGCCGCGGCATTGTTCGGATGCGCAGCCAGCACCGAGCGGCAGGTGCTCTCGGCCTGTGCGAGCTCACCGCGGTCGAAGGACGCGGATGCCTGGGTGAGCTGGGTGTCGAGTTCGGCGGCCGTGGGCACGCGGCCACTCTAATGCAGGCCCTTCACGCCTGACTACTTGATCGGTGCGGCCGGCGCGCGCGCGCTGCGCTTCGCGGGCTTCTTGCGCTGGTGCAGGATCGGCTTGGAGATCGGCGTGCCGTAGACGTGGCTCGCCGTGTGGTGCGGCGCGAAGGAGCTCGGTTTGGGCTTCGGGGGCGTGTCGGCGGGGGCGGCCAGCGCCGCGGGCCCCGGGGCCGCCGCCAGCAGCACGAGCGCGCACGCCGCCGCCCGGCGGACTGCGGCGCGTGGCAGAGCGCTTGGTGGGAGCCGCAGCGGCAGGCTAGGATGCCCCGCGCTCAGCCGCTTCAACATCATGATCACCAAAGGCATCGTCCTCGCCGGTGGATCCGGAACCCGACTGTATCCGGTCACCCGGGCGGTCTCCAAGCAGCTGCTGCCTCTTTATGACAAGCCGCTGGTCTACTACCCGCTGGCGACGCTGATGCTCGCGGGAATCCGCGACGTGCTGCTCATCTCGACCCGCGAGGACGGCCCGCTGTTCGAGCGGCTGCTGGGCGACGGCTCGCAATGGGGCGTGCGCATCCGCTACGCGGTACAGCCCGAGCCGCGCGGCATCGCCCAGGCGCTCGTGATAGGCGCCGATTTCATCGGCGGCGATGGCGTGTGCCTGGTGCTCGGCGACAACCTCTTCTATGGCCACGGCCTGCCCGAGCAGCTGCGCGCCGCCGCGGCGCGCGCGCGCGGCGCCACCGTGTTCGCCTACTACGTGCGCGACCCGCAGGCCTACGGGGTGGTGGAGTTCGATGCGCAGGGCCGCGCGGTCGGGCTCGAGGAGAAGCCCGCGGCGCCGCGCTCCCACTACGCGGTGACGGGACTGTATTTCTACGACGCCGGCTGCGTGGCGCTGGCGCGCACCCTCGAGCCCTCCGCACGCGGCGAGCTCGAGATCACCGACGTCAACCGCGCCTACCTCGCGCGCGGCGAGCTCGCGGTCGAGGTGCTCGGGCGCGGCGTCGCCTGGCTCGACACCGGCACGCACGCTTCGCTCCTTGCGGCCGCCAATTTCGTCGAGACCGTCGAGGCGCGCCAGGGCCTGAAAATATGCTGCCCCGAGGAGATCGCCTTCAGACAGGGGTTCATCGACCGCGCGCAGCTCGAGCGTCTCGCCGCGCCCCTGAGGCGCACCGGCTACGGCGAGTATCTCGAGAGCGTGCTGCGCGAGCGGGTGTTCTGATGCGCGCCACGGCGCTCGCGCTCCCCGGGGTCATGCTGATCGAGCACCGGGAATTCGCCGATGCGCGCGGCAGCTTCTTCGAGAGCTGGAACGAGCGCGACTTCGCCGCCGCGGGCATCGCCGCGCGCTTCGTGCAGGAGAACGTCAGCCGCTCGCGCGCCTACGTATTGCGCGGACTGCATTACCAGATCCGCCATACCCAGGGAAAGCTGGTGCGCGTGCTCGCCGGGGCGATCTTCGACGCCGTGGTCGACCTGCGCCGTTCCTCGTCCACCTTCGGCAGGACTCTCGCGGTCGCGCTCGAGGCCGGCGCCGCGCGCTCGCTGTGGGTACCGCCCGGCTTCGCGCATGGCTTTCTCGCGCTCAGCGACGAGACCCGCGTGCAGTACCAGGTGACGGACTACTGGTCGCGCGAGGCGGAACGTACCCTGCGCTGGGACGACCCGGCGCTCGCCATCGACTGGCCGCTGCCCCCCGGGCGCACGCCGCTGCTCTCCGACAAGGACCGCGACGGCACGCCCCTCGCGCAGGCCGAGTGCTTCCCGTGAGGGTGCTCATCACCGGCGCCGGCGGGCAGCTCGGCCGCGCCCTGTGCAGTGCCGCCCCGGAGGGCGCGGTGCTGCGGGCCCCGACCCACGCCGAGCTCGACGTGGCCGATGCCGCCGCGGTCGACGCCGTCTTCGCCGCGTTCGCGCCCGAGCTCGTGATCAACGCCGCGGCCTATACCCGCGTGGATGAGGCCGAGGGCGCACCCGAGGATGCGGCGCGCGCCAACGCCGAGGGGCCCGCCGTGCTCGCCGCGGCCTGCCGCGCCGCGTCCGCGTGGCTCACGCACGTGTCCACCGACTTCGTGTTCGACGGCCGCCAGGGACACCCCTACGGCGCGCACGCCGAGCCCCATCCCCTCTCGGTCTACGGCCGCACCAAGCTCGCGGGCGAGGCCGCGGTGCTGCGCGAGCTGCCGGGCGGCGCCGCGGTGGTGCGCGCCTCCTGGCTCTACAGCGCCGCGGGCGGATTCGCGGCGCGCATGCTGGCGCTGATGAGCAGCCGCCCGCAGCTGCGCGTGGTGAGCGACCAGGTGGGCGCACCGACGCACGCGGCCGGCCTCGCCGGCACGCTGTGGGCGCTCGCCCTGCGCCGGGCGCCGGGCCTGTGGCACTGGTGCGATTCGGGGGTGGCGAGCTGGTACGACTTCGCGGTCGCGGTCGCCGAGGAGGCGCAGCGGCTGCGCATCCTCGCGGCGGTGCCGCCGATCGTTCCCATCGGCAGCACCGACTACCCGACGCGCGCGGCGCGGCCGGGCTACAGCGTGCTCGACAAGCGGGCCACCGAAGCGCTGCTCGGCACCACGGCGCCCCATTGGCGCACCGCGCTGCGCGCGACCCTCGCCCCGCTCGCCGGCGGCGCGGCGCCCCCGTGAAGCGGCTGCTGGTCACCGGCGGCGCCGGCTTCATCGGCGCCAACTTCTGCCACTACTGGTGCGCCGCGCATCCCGCCGACCGCCTCGTGGTGCTGGATGCCCTCACCTACGCCGGCAACCTCGCGAGCATCGCCCCGCTCATCGACTCCGGCAGGCTGCGCTTCGTGCGCGGCGACATCGGCGAGCGCGCGCGCCTCGCCGCACTCATCGCCGAGGAAGCGCTCGATACCATCGTCAACTTCGCCGCCGAGTCGCACGTCGACCGCTCGCTCGAGGACCCGGCGACGTTCCTGCGCACCAACGTGCTCGGCACCCAGGCGCTGCTCGATGCGGCGCGGGAGGCGTGGGGCGCGCAGGCGCTGCAGCGCGGCTGCCGGTTCCATCATGTCTCGACGGACGAGGTGTACGGCTCGCTCGACCCCGGCGCGGCGGCCTTCACCGAGTCGACTGCCTACGCGCCCAACTCCCCGTACGCGGCCAGCAAGGCCGCCGCCGACCACCTGGTACGCGCCTACGGCCACAGCTACGGCCTGCCGTGCACCATCAGCAACTGCTCCAACAACTACGGCCCGTACCAGTTTCCGGAGAAGCTGCTGCCGCTGTGCATCCTCAACATCCTCGAGGGGCGGCCGCTGCCGATCTACGGCGACGGGCTGCAGATCCGCGACTGGCTGCACGTGAGCGACCACTGCCGCGCGCTCGAGCTGATCCTGGCGCGCTCGGCGCCCGGGGAGACCTGGAACGTCGGCGGCTCGACCCAGGAGCCGAACCTCACCGTGGTGGGGCTGCTGTGCGAGCTGGTCGACCGCGCCTTCGCCGCCGAGGGCTCCCTCGCCGCACGCTTCCCGCGCAGTCCCGCCGCCGCCGGCCGCGCCTCCCGCAGCCTCATCCGGCACGTGCGCGACCGCCCCGGCCACGACCGCCGCTACGCGGTGGATTCGGGGAAGATCCGCACGCGCCTCGGCTTCAGCATCGGCACCGCGCTCGCCGGCGGACTCGCGAGCACGGTGCGCTGGTATCTCGACAACGAGGCCTGGTGGCGCGGCGTCGTGAGCGGGGAGTACCGGCAGTGGTATGCACGTCAATACGCCGCCCGGCCGCCGGGCGGCTAGACTAACCGCATGGCATCCGAGCCGACGCCCCGCACCGCGGACGCCCAGCGCGCCGCCCGCGCGCTGTTCCGCCGCGCACGCCTCAACCACTGGCTGGGACGCGACGGCGCCGCTCTCGCGCTGTGCCGCGCGGCCGTCGAGCACGCCGATTACTCGCGCGCCTACACGCTCATGTCGCGCCTCGCGCTGCCCGGTGAGAACTACTTCCGCGTGCTGGCGCGCATCCACCGGCACCTGCGCCCGCGCACCTACCTCGAGATCGGCGTCTCGCGCGGCGACTCCCTCGCCTGCGTGCTGCCCGCGACGCGCGTGCTCGGCATCGACCCGCAGCCGAAGCTGCCCGCCGCGCCGCCCGCCAACGTGGCTCTGTACCGCGAGACCTCCGACGACTTCTTCGCGAAGTACGATCCCCGCGCCGAGCTCGGCGGCGCGCCGGTGGAGCTCGCCTTCATCGACGGCATGCATCACTTCGAGTTCGCGCTGCGCGACTTCGTCAACGTGGAGCGCGCCTGCGCACGCTCGTCCGTGATCCTGATGCACGACTGCTATCCGCTCGATGAGCGCACCGCGCGGCGCGAGCAGGTCACCGGCTTCTGGAGCGGCGACATCTGGCGCCTGATGCTGCTGCTGCGCACGCTGCGCCCGGACCTCACGGTACGCACCATCGCCACGCCGCCGACCGGGCTCGGCATCGTATTGAATCCCGACCCCGGCTCGCGCGTGCTCGCCGACAATCTCGACGCGCTGATCGCCGAGTATCTCGCCAGGGACTTCGGCGTGCTGGCCGGGCGGCAGGCCGAGGCGCTCGGCCTCATCGAGAACCGCTGGCCGGCGATCCGCGCGCTGCTCGACTCACGGCCCGGGGCCTAGAGCGAGCGCCCCATGTCCTCGAGCCGCGCCCGCCAGGCGCGCAGGTGCAGCAGGGTCTTCTTGCGGATGCGCACGATGAACTTGAGCCGCTCGAGGAGGCGCATCAGCGCGGGGGCCGCCCAGGCCGGGACACCGGGCCGGTACACGTGGCCGACCTTGAGCGTGCGCGCGCCGCGGAACTGAGGATAGAGGCGCCGCACGCTGGCGAGCTCCGCGCCCGGATCGACGCCCATCTCGGTGAGCTTGCGATAGAAGGCGGTGGGACGCCCGTCGCCGGTGCGCGTGTGGTCCATGCCGATCGCGTCCACCACCTGGATCGGGTGGCGGCCGTCGATCCTGCCCGCCCAGGCGAGGTCCGTCCCCCAGGTGCTGCGCGTCATGCCGAAAGTGGGCAGGAGCTCGGCGAGCGCGATGCGCGAGAAGCACGGCGCCATCACCTCGACGAAGGTCACGCTGCGCAGCAGGCACACGGGATTGCGCACCAGCGCGTTGATGGTGGTGTGCGTGAACCAGTTGAGCCCCGGCTGCGCGAGATAGGTGCGGTAGTGGGCGCACAGCGCGAAGAAGCGCGACAGGTCGCCGGGCTCGAGGTACACGTCGTCGTCGAGCAGCATCACGTAGGCGTACTCGCGATACTCCGGACGCTCGCGCGCGAACTCGAGGAAACCGTCGAGCTTGTTGAAGCCGCCGTGGGAGTAGTACTCGGCGAGCGCTTCGGCGGGCGGCGGCACGTACCAGCTGACGCAGCAGTCCCAGTTGCGTCCGGGGTCCTCCGCAATGAGCCGCGGGTGCAGCGACTGCGTGCCGGCGCGCACGAACGCGAGAAAGGGCCGCCGCCGGGGCGGCGCTGCGGCCGCCACTTCAGTCCTGTGCCTCGCGCGGCCGCCACGCCTGTGCGAGCTCCTGCTGCCTGCGCGGCGGCACCGGATCGTAGTGGCTCAGCTCCATGACGTAGGCGCCCTGTCCGCCGGTGAGCGCCTTGAGGCGCGACTGGTACTCGGAAACTTCCGCGAGCGGCACCAGGGCCTTGAGGGTCGCCCGCTGCCCGGGCAGGGTGTCGCTGCCGGAGATGCGCGCGCGCCGGGTGGCGAGGTCGCCGGTGATGTCGCCGATAGCGCTCGCGGGCGCGGTGATCTCGAGTCGCATGATGGGCTCGAGCACGATGGGCGCCGCCTTCTGCAGCGCGTCGAGAAAGGCCTTGCGTCCCGCGGACACGAACGCCACCTCCTTGGAGTCGACCGCGTGATGCTTGCCGTCGTACACCGTGACGCGCACGTCCTGGATCGGGAAGCCGGCGAGCGCCCCCTCGGTGAGCACCTGCCGCACGCCCTTCTCAACCGCCGGAATGAACTGCCCGGGTATCGCCCCGCCGACCACGTCGTCCACGAACTCGAAGCCCGCGCCGCGGGCGAGCGCTTCGATGCGCAGGAACACCTCGCCGAACTGCCCGGCGCCGCCGGTCTGCTTCTTGTGGCGGCAATGCCCCTCGGCGGGCCGGGTGATGGTCTCGCGGTAAGGAATGCTCGGCGGGTGCGTCCTGACGTGCACGCCGTAGCGCTCGGTCATGCGCTCGAGCAGCACCCGCAGATGAAACTCGCCCATGCCGTAGAGCACCGTCTCATTCACCGCCGCGTGGTGCTCGATGCGCACGCACGGATCCTCGGCGGTCAGCTTGTGCAGCGTGTCGGCGAGGCGCTGCTCGTCCCCGCGCCGCTCCGGCTCGATCGCCACCCCGAGCATCGGCGGCGGGAATGCCACGGGCTTGAGGTGATACTGGTCCTCGTCGTGCGAGTCGTGCAGCACCGCATCGAGGTGCAGCTCGTCGACCTTCGGCACGGCGCAGATGTCCCCGGGCCCCGCCTCGTGCATCTCGCTGGTGTCCTTGCCGAGCAGACTGTAGAGATGCGCGATCTTCACCGGCTTGCGCGCGTCGCCGACGAACAGCTGGCTGCCCGGGCGCACGGTGCCCTGGTGCACGCGCAGCACCCCGAGCTTGCCGACGTACGGATCGATGCTCACCTTGAAGACGTGCGCGATCACGTGTTGCGCCGCGTCGGGCGTCACCGGCACGCGCTCGGCATCCGTACCCGTGCCCCTGAGGAACAGCGGCGGGTTGCCTTCGGCGGGATTGGGCATGAGCCGTACGATGACCTGCAGCAGCTCCGTGATCCCGGCACCGGTCTCGGCCGAGGCGAAGCACACCGGCACCAGATGACCCTCGCGCAGCGCCTGCTCGAAGGGGTCGTGCAGCTGCTCGGGGGAAAGCTCCTCGCCCTGCTCCAGGTAGAGCGCCATCAGCTGCTCATCGAGCTCGACCACCTGGTCGATGATCTGGGTGTGGGCGGCCTCGACCGAGGAGAAATCCGCGGTCCGGCCGTGCGGCTGGAAGAAGCAGTCGACCACCGAGTCGCCGCCGCCGGCGGGGAGGTTGAGCGGCAGGCACTCGTTGCCGAAGGACTCGCGCAGCTGCGCGAGCACCTGGGCGCAGTGCGCGTCGCGGCTGTCGATCTTGTTGACGACGATGAGACGGCACAGGCCGCGGTCGCGCGCGAAATCCATGAGGCGCTGGGTGAGAGTGTCGACGCCGTTCGCGGCGCTCACGACGATCGCGACCGCCTCGACCGCCTCCAGCACCGAGAGCGTCTTGCCGAGGAAGTCCGCATAGCCGGGCGTGTCGATGAGGTTGATGCGGGTGCCGTCGGCCGTGAAGCTGCAGATCGCGGTATCGAGCGAGTGCTGCAGGCGTTTCTCCTGGGGATCGAAATCCGACACCGTGCTGCCGCGTGCGAGACTGCCGCGCGCGCGGATGGCGCCGCCCGCGAGCAGCAGCGTCTCGGTGATCGAGGTCTTGCCCGCGCCGGCAGGTCCTACCAGCGCGATATTACGGATGCCCGAAGTAGCGTGCCCCATGGTGGATGCTCCCGGATCTTGCTTTGTTCGACGCCCGCCTGCGGAGCATCACCGGTACCGGTTGCCCGAAGCCTACTCCCGCCGACATGCCTGCGGCTACTTCCGCGCGGTACCATGGGCAGGAAGGAGATCGCAGCAGCCATGAACGAGCCACGCGAGAAGATCGAGCGGGCGCTGGATGAGGCGCTGGAGGAGAGCTTTCCCGCCAGCGACCCGGTATCCATCGTGACCTCCCAGGACGAGGAGTATTGGGACGCGGAGCGCCTCGAGCCGGGCAGCCGGGCGCCCGCGCCGCCGGCTAAGGGGCCGTCAGCTCCAGCGTAGAGCCGGCCTGATTCACGGTGGTGAGCACGATCGGCCGCCGCCAGACGCGCTGCAGGTAATCGAGCACCTTGCGGCTACGCTCGAGGTCGAGGCCGCGGCCGTCGACACCGCTGTCGTGCGTGAGCTCGAGCGTGCCATCGGTGCGCACGTGCCGCGCGCACACCACCGGAGCCCCGAAGTTGTATTTCGGCGCCAGCACCGCCTCGTGCAGCGCGCTCACGTCGTTCTCGAGCACCCGGATCTGGCCGTCGCTGCGCGCGCTGTAGCGGAACAGCCCGAGCTCGTCCGCCAGCTCGCGGGTGAGGTGGTTGCGCACGAAGGCGAAGTCGTCGTCCTGCTCCATGATGTGGCGCGCCGCTTCGAGCCCGTCGCGCTCGACGATCCTCTCCCACATCGAGAAGCCGAGGTGATAGGGATTGATGGAGAGCGACACCTGTGCGTCGGCCGCGATCGGCCGCACCACATCGGAGTGGCACTTGACCGCATCGAGGTAGGACTGCTGCGGCACGAAATCCGCCTCGCGCAGGAGCCGTGCGTGCCAGTACGACGCCCAGCCCTCGTTCATGATCTGCGTGGCGAACACCGGGTAGAAGTAGAAGGACTCCTCGCGCACCGCGAGAAAGATGTCGCGCTCCCAGCTCTCCATCTCGGGCGCGTAGTTGGCGACGAACCAGAGCAGATCGCGCTCCGGGTGCGGCGGTAGCGGCGCGCGCTTCTTCGCCTCGACGCTGCTGGCGGCGGCCGGATCGAGCGCGGCGAAGCGCTTGCGGAAGCCGTCGTCGGCCAGCACCTTCGGCTCGCGGATGTATTCCGGGTAGCGCTCGCGCCGCAGCGACTGATCGATGTCGATGTGCTGCTCGAGGGCGAGCGCCGCATCGAGCACCGTCTCGACGCGCTGCGCGCCGTGCGTCTCGATGATCTGCTGGATGGCGCGGGCGTGATTGGCGGCGTGCTCGACGATGTGCTCGCTCACCTGCTCCTGGCAGCGGCGGAACAGCAGGTTGTTGCGCGAGAAGTCCGCGTGCCCGAGCACGTGCGCCGTCACCAGGATGTTCTCGGCGAGCCCGTTGCTCGCGGCGAGATAGGCATGACCCGGGTTGCCCGGGAACACCACCTCGAAGAGCCGTGAGTTGCCCATGCGGCGCTGGATGAGCTGGTAGATGTAGCGCACCCCGAACGACCAGTGCGGCATGCGCACCGGCAGTCCGTAGACGGCGATCTCCATCATGAAGCTGTCGGGGACGGCCTCAAAGTCCACCGGGTGGAACTTCAGCCCCGAGCGGCCGGCGAGCTCCTCGATGCGCCGCACGTAGTCGCGCCAGTCGCCGCTCATGCGCGCCTCAGCCGCCGGCCGGAGCCGCCGTCTCCGCCGCGAAGAAGTGGCGCACCGCGCCCCACACGTCGTCGAAGTCGGCGAGCGCGTAGCTGCCGGTGGCGACGCCGGCGCCCGACAGCTCGCCCCAGAGCTTGCCGGTCTCGGTGGCGAGCTGCCGCGACAGGCCCGAGGACACCTCGACGTAGCCGGTGAAGCAGGTATCGGCGGCGATCGCGGCGAGCGCAGCGCGCGCCTCCGCGGTATCGCTCACCGAGTTGTCGCCGTCGGAGGCGTAGAAGAGATAGATGTTGCAGCGTCCCGGGTTGTAGCGCGCGTCGATGATCTCGCGCACCTTGAGCAGCCCCGTCGAGGCGACCGTGCCGCCGGTGCCGGATACCTGGAAGAATTCCGGCTCGCTGAATTCCCACGCCTCGGTGGTGTGCGCCACGAACACCGTCTCGAGCGAGCGGTACTCGCGCCGCAGCCCCTGCACCACCCAGAAGAAGAAGGTCTTGGCGAGCTTCCTGTCGCGGTCGGACATGCTCCCCGAGACGTCCAGCATGAAGAACACCACCGCGTGGACCGCCGGCTGCTTGCGCCGCGCCAGCTGGCGGAAGCGCAGGTCCTCGTCGGTGAAGGTCGCCGTGGCGCCCGGCGCGCCGCGCCGCTTCACCATCTCCTTGAACGAGCGGCGCCGGTCGAGCCGCGAGCGCGCGCCGCGCCGGTCCCAGCCCTCGCGCGTCCAGTCGGTCTCGTCCGAGGGGCCGACGCGCGCCTTGAGATTGGGGAGTTTCATCTCCTCCCACAGCCAGTCGACGATGTCGTCGACCTTGAACTCGAGCAGCAGCTGCACCTCGCCTTCGTCGCGCCCGCCCGCGCCCTTCTCGCCGGGACCCTGCTGCTGCGAGGGATCGGACAGCATGTCGCCGGGCCTGGCCTTGCCCTGGCCGGCGCCCTGCTGCTCCTCGGGGCGGCGCAGCCGGAAGTGATAATGCTCGAGCATGCGCACCGGCACGCGCACGGTGCGCGCGCCGTCGTTGATGACTTCGCCGCCGGCGATGATCTCGGGAAGATTGGCGCGCACCGCCTCGCGCACCTTCTCGTCGTGGCGCAGCCAGTCGCGGGCGCCGCGCGAGAACAGCTCGTACCACTTCGCGGCGCTCAAGGGGGGTTGCCCACCGCCTTTGCCGTCCGCTGCGTCCATAGTTTTACTGGTACTCCTTTTTTCGGGGCGGCGCTACTCCTGCGCGAGCAGCGTGGTGACGTAGCTGAGCGCTTCCTTGGCGCTGTGCTCGTCGTAGCCGTACTCGGTGACCAGGCGCTGCTGCACCACCGAGATCTTCTGCCGCGCCTCCTCGTCCGGGCGCGCCGTGGACGTCACCAGGCGCAGCACGTCGCGCCGCTCCTCGAACAGATACTGCTCGATGGCCTCGCGCATGCGCGCATGGCTCGCGAGCTTGAACTTCTCCCCGGCCTTGAACGCCACCATGGCCTTGCGCACCACCTCCTGGCGGAACGACAGCTTGCCGGAGTCCGATACCTTGATCTTCTCCTCGACCGAGCGCAGGAAGCGCTCGTCGGCGGCGCGCGTCTCGCCGGTGATCGGATCGCTCACCTGGCGGTGATCGAGCGAGGCCTCGACCTCGTCGAGATACTTCTCGAGCAGCTGCTGTGCCTCCTCCTCGAAGGAGGCGAACATCGCCCGGTGCACGTCCTCCTTGACCCAGCGGTTGTAGAACTCCTTGCGCGCCGTGACCAGGTGGTCGATCCAGGCCTTCTTCTGCTTGGCGTCCATGCGCGCGTCGCTCTCGATGGAATCCTTGAGCGCGAGCAGCAGCTCCATGCTGGTGAGGCTGTGGGTGTTGCCGCGGGTGATGGCGTTCGAGATCGCATTGATGACGAAGCGCGGACTGACCCCGGTCAGTCCCTCGTCGGGCACCTCGGCGCGCAGCCGCTGGGCTTCGGTCTCGGGCATCCCCTCGACCGCCTCGCCGGCGTACAGCCGCAGCTTCTTGGCGACGTCGAGCCCCTCGCGCTCCGGCTTCACCAGGCGCGTCAGGATGGCGAACACCGCGGCGAGATTCAGCACGTGCGGATCGAGGTGCACGTTGCGGAAGGCGGGGGCGCCGGAGGTGAGCTTCTGGTAGATGCGCGACTCGTCGCGATAGGAGAGCGCATAGGGGATCTTGATGATCACCATGCGGTCGAGCAGCGCCTCGTTCTCCTTTTCCTGCAGGAACTTGTGGAACTCGGCGAGATTGGTGTGCGCGAGGATGGTCTCGTCGAGGTGGATCAGCGGGAAACGCGACACCTTGACGTTCTTCTCCTGCGTCAGCGTCAGCAGCAGGTAGAGGAACTCGCGCTTCACCTTCAGGATCTCGATCATCTCGAGCACGCCGCGGCTGGCGGCGTACACGGCACCCGACCACGACCAGGCGCGCGGATCGCCTTCGTCGCCGATCTGCGCGACCTTGGCGAGGTCCACCGAGCCGACGAGATCGGCGATGTCGGCGGTAGTGGGATCGTGCGGCGCGTAGGTGCCGATGCCGACGCGCGAGGCTTCGGCGAGGAACACGCGCTCGATCGGCACGCGCACGAAGTCGCCCTCGAACTCGCGCTCGACGAAGTCGCGCGCCCAGGGCGAGAGCTCGCCCTGCACGCTGATGCCGTAGCGCTCGCGGAACTCGGCGCGCAGGCTGGTGGGAATGAGGTTGAGCGGGTTCTCGCGCAGCGGCGAGCCGCGGATCGCATAGAGCGCGCCCTCGTCGGTGCGGCTGTACTCCTCGAGCCCGCGCTTGAGCAGTATCGCCACCGTCGACTTGCCTCCCGAGGGCGGCCCGAGCATCAGCAGCAGGCGGCGCCCGACGTCGGAGCCGGCGGCCGCGGCCTTGAAGTAATCGACCACGCGCGCGAGCGGCTCGTCGATCCCGAACAGCTCGTGCCTGAAGAGCTCGCGCGCACGCGCGTTCTCGGACGTCTCGGGCGGCGCACCGCGTCCGTGCCAGCGCAGCATGTCCCAGATGTATTCGTGGCTGGTGCGTGCCAGCGCCGCCGGGTTCGGCGGCAGGATATTGGCGAGGAAATCCCCGAAGGTTCCTTCCCAGCGCTGTGCGCGGTGCAGCTTGCTGAAGGAGCTCAGGCTGTCGATAAAGGTGGCGTTTGTGTCGTCAGAATCCGAGTCCGATCGCATGTCTCGTCCTCCGTTGAGCTCTCACCCATCCCTGGGATGCCGGCTGCACCGGTAGATCCGCCCCTGCCCAGTTAACTTAGTCCCAACGTGCCCGATAAAAAGTGACGGCCTTCCGATCCTTGTGTCCTGATTACGTTAAGAGTGTCACAGCAACCGATTGTTCACACCAGAGGGTGCGCACGCCACCGCGGCGGGCAGCGGGCCGCGGCGGCGCGGGCCGCGGCGGCTTAAGTGGCTGATTGCAAAGCGCGCCGGGCAAGGCCTGCGGCCCGGTGCACGCGCGCGGTGCAGCCGGGCACCCATTGGGGGCGGCGCCCGCTGCCTGCGGTGACCCGCGGCGGCGCGGCCGGAGCGTGCCGCGGCCGCGGGGCCGGCCGCGCACACGGCACGGCGCATGCCGCGGAGCGCGGCTTTTTGCGGCGCACGTGCGAAGCGAGCAGTGGCTCTGACTTTGGGCATCGAGTCGCCGCGCACCGACGTGCCCTGTCGTTATTGTGAACTGACTCACTCCCCTTTCTCCGAGGCTACATATCCTCATCGCCGAGGAGTTCCGCGCCGCGGATTTGCTGATCGCGGCGGCCTCGCTTCACGGACGGCAGAGGCGGCTCTTTGCTTCGTCAGTGACCGCAATCAAGGGTGGAGACACGCCACGTGGCCAGTGCAGGATCCAGATCATCGCGCAACCCGGCTGCGGCGCCGCCCGCGGCGACTGCGGCCACCGCGCCGAGCGTGCAGCCGTCGGTCGACGTGACCGCCATCACCACGCGCGATGAATTTCTGCTCGAGCTCGGCCAGGCACTCGCCGGCCAGGCGTCGATCCGGCCGGTGGACTCGGTCGAGGCGGCGCTCGAAAGCCTCGGCGGCCGCTCGCGGCGCGGCCAGGTGCTGGTGCTCGATGCGCACCAGGTCAACGAGGTGCGTCCCACGATCGAGGCGGTTGAGACCGCCGCCCCGCAGGCCGTCATCCTGGTGTTCGCCCCGACGCCGCTCGAGCGGCAGGTCGCCGCGGCCGTCAAGGGCTCCGCGGTCTTCGCCGTGCTGCCCTCCTCGCCGGTCGATGCCCGCAAGACCCTCGCGGTCTTCGCCGGGGTGATCGAGGAGGCGACGGCGCGCCGCACGCCCGCCCCGGCCGCGCCGGCCGCACTGTCGCCGGCCACGCCCGCGGTACCCGCCGATCTGGAGGTCGAGTCGACCCGCAGCGCCGCCGCTCTCAAGGTTCCCGGCATGAGCGGCGGCAAGGGCCGCATGCTCGGCCTCATCGCCGTGCTGGCTTTGGGTGCGCTCGCCGCCGCCGGCTGGTATTTCACGCGCGACCGGGGGAGCGCGCCCGCGGCTGCCGCCGCGCGCGCCGCCGCACCGGCCGCGGCCCCCGCGGAGCCGGCCGCCGCCGAGCCCGCGGAGGCAGCGCTGCCGCCCGCTCCGACGCCCGAGCTCTCGATCGTCCACGGCAAGGTGGACGAGCTGCTCGAGAAGGCGCGTCTCGCCATGAAGGAGCGCCGCTATACCGAGCCGGCCGGCGACAACGCGCTGCTCTACTACCGCTCCGCGGTCGCGGCGAATGCGAGCGACGGCGAGGCCCGCGACGGCCTCAGCCGCGTCGCCGGAGTGATCGCGAGCCGCTTCGACGAGGCGCTCGCCGCGAACCGCCTCGATGAGGCGGCCCAGGATTTCGCCAACTTCCGCGCCGCGGTTCCCGACGATGCACGCGTCGCCGACCTCGGCGCGCGGCTCGCCAACGCGCAGCTCGCCAGGGCGCTGGCCGACGGCAACCCGGACCGCGCCGCGGCGCTGCTGCGCCAGGCGCAGCAGTCGGGCGTGCTGCCGGGGGAACAGCTCGCCAAATGGCGCACCGAGATCGCCCGCCGCCAGGATGAGGCGAAAGTGCAGCGCCTCGCCGCTCTCGTCGAGGACCGCATCCGCGACGGCAGGCTCGTGGATCCGGCCGACGACAGCGCCAAGAGCTATCTGCGGCAGCTGCTCGCGGCCGCACCCGCGAACGCCGCCACGCAGCGCGCCGATCATGACCTGAGCGCCGCGTACCTGCGCAAAGCGCGCGAAGCCTCGCTCGCCAGAAACAATGCCGAGGCGGATCGCTGGCTCAATGAAGCACGCGCCGCCGGCATGTCGGCGGCGGATATCGGCGCCTTCCAGCGCGATCTCGCCGGCGCCCAGGCCAAGGCGACGCGCGCCGAGGGCGACCGCTTCGCCCAGCTGGCGCGCGAGCGCGTGCGCGACGGCCGACTCACCGATCCCGCCCAGGACAGCGCCGCGTATTACCTGACGCAGCTGCAGGCGACCGATCCCGACAATGCGGCGCTGGCGCCCGTGAGCCGCGACCTCGCCAAGCAGCTCCTCGAGCGGGCGCGGGCGAGCCTGCAGTCCGGCAAGAGCGCCGACCAGGACCTCGCCGCGGCGCGCCGTTTCGGCGCCGACCCGAAGGATATACAGGCCGCGCAGCAGAGCACCGCGGCGCCCAAGAGCCGCAGTACCGTCGACCCGGCGACGCTCGCCACCAGTCTCAAGGCCGTGAAGACCGTGCCGCCCGAATATCCGCAGAGCGCCCTGTCGAAGGGCATCGCGGGCAGCGTGCTGCTGTCGTTCACGGTCGATGCCAGAGGCAACACGCGCGACGTGCAGGTGCTGCAGTCGACGCCCGCCGGCGTGTTCGACCGGGCCGCCGTCAGCGCCGTGAAGCGCTGGCGCTACGCGCCGGTGATCGTCGACGGCAACGCGGTCGAAGTGCCCACCAGGACGCTGGTGCGCTTCGAGCTGCCGAAGCAGTAGTACAGGAGAGGCTCCGATGACCCTGAGCGGCACTGAACGCCGTCGCCAACTCGTCACCGCCGGCATCGGCACGCTGCTCGCCTTCGTCATGGGGGCGGTGCTGTTCATCGGCTTCCGCCTGGCGACGCAGATGCGCGCCAACATCACGGCGCTGCAGGCCGCCAGCACGCTGCAGAACTACCCCGACGACATCACCCAGCAGCTCACGGCGCTGCGCGACCGCCTCGAGGCGCGCGCCTACTCCGGCCAGGCGCTCGAGGACCTGCAGGGCACCGTGCGGCGCTTCGACCGGCAGCTGAAGGAGCTCAACGCCGCAGGCTCGGTCACCTCCCCCGAGCTGCTGCGCGCGCTGCAGCTGTGGCGCGAGTACGGTCCGGTGATCGAGCCGGTGGTGGCCTTCACGGGTCAGCCGTACGTGGACTCGGACACCGCCGGCAGCTCCCTGTCGCGCGACGGGCGCACGCACTATGCCGAGGTGAAGCGCGCGCAGATCTTCGCCACCGACAACGCCAAGCTGCTGCAGGGCCAGCTCGCAACGCTGGCCACCTCGCTGCAGCACGAGGCTTCGGACGCGGCGGCGCGGCTGCGCGCGCTGCTGTCGATCGGCGTGCTGGCGGCGCTGGTGCTGGCGGCCGCGGCCGCCTGGTTCCAGCTGACCCGCGCCCGCCACGAGCGGGTGGCGCGCGAGGCCCAGGAGCAGACGCGCGACATCCTCAAGACGGTGCGCGAAGGATTCTTCCTGCTGGACGCCAACTATCGCATCGGCTCGGTGTGGTCGGAGGCGCTCACGCGCATGTTCGGCCGCGAGGACTTCGCCGGACTTTCCTTCGAGGAGCTGCTCAGGGATCTGGTGCCGGCGGCGACCCTCGCCACCGCGACCAAGTACATCAAGCTCCTGTGGGGCGAGCGCGCCCACGAGAACCTGATGAAGAGCATCAACCCGCTGGGTCAGCTCGAGATCACCATGGACAACGGCCATGGCGGCAAGGAGTCGCGCTACCTGCAGTTCGATTTCCACCGCGTCATGGGGCCGGCCGGTATCAAGCACGTGCTGTGCTCGGTCGGCGACATCACCTCCAGCGTGCTGCTGGCGCGCGAGCTGCAGGAGTCGCAGGACAACGCCAACGCCCAGGTCGACATGATGCTGGCGATGATGCACATCGATCCGCTGCAGCTGGTGTCGTTCCTCGACGGCGCCGAGACCGGACTGAAGCTCGTCAACACCATCCTCAAGGAGCCGGCGCGCACCGACGCCGAGTTCCGCAAGAAGCTCGCCGGGCTGTTCCGCGAGCTGCATTCGATCAAGGGCGAGGCCTCCGCGCTCAACCTCTCCAGCATCGCCGCCCGCGTGCACTCGCTCGAGGACGTCGTCAGCGAGCTGAAGAAGAAGGCCGAGCTCTCCGGCAACGACTTCCTGCCGATGGTGCTGAAGCTCGACGATCTGCTGGCGCACCTGCGCTCGGTGCGCGAGATGGCCGGACGCCTCACGGCGCTCAAGGAGGGCACCGCGCCCGCCGCCCTGAGCGGCACGCAGCACATCACCGCGCCGCCCCCGGCGCCGGCCCCGCCGCCGCCCGCCCCGCCGCCCCCGGCGCAGGCCCAGCCGCAGCCGCGCGGCCCGGCGGCCTTCGCGCGCCGTGCCGAGGACCTGGCGCCGACGCTGCATTCCCTCGCCGAGCGCCTGGCGCAGGATCAGGGCAAGCGCTTTCGTCTCAAGCTCGCCGGTCTCAACGAGGTGCCGGCGCCCTACGTGTCGACCGTCAAGGACTGCCTGATCCAGATGCTGCGCAACGCCGCGGTGCACGGCATCGAGGCCCCCGAGGTGCGGCGCGCGCTCGCCAAGCAGGACGTCGGCATCGTCAGCGTGGCCTTTCAGCGCGGCGCGGAAGGCTTCGACCTGGTATTCGAGGACGACGGCGCCGGCATCGCCCCCGACACCCTCAAGGCCGCGGCGGTGCGCCAGCAGCTGATCACCGAGGACGAGGCCGCCGTCATGGACACCCGCACGGCGATGGCGCTCATCTTCCGCCCGGGCTTCACCACCCAGGAGGAAGTCTCGATGGACGCCGGCCGCGGCGTCGGCATGGACGTGGTGGCGCGCAGCGTCTATGCGCTCGGCGGCAAGATCGGGGTGAGCACCCACCCCGGCAAGTACACGCGTTTCAAGATCTCGCTCCCCGGCGGCCAGGCCGCCGGCAACAGCGCCGTGGCCTGAGGCGCACCCGGCATGAACGCACGGCGCACCATGAAGCTCATGATCGTCGATGACTCGAACATCATGCGCCGGCGCATCGAGCGCTCGCAGCAGTTCGAGGAGCTGCAGCTGGTCGGCACCGCCGGCAACGGCCTCGAGGCGATCGAGCTGTTCAAGCGCACCGACCCGGACGTCGTCACCATGGATCTCACCATGCCGCGCATGGACGGGATCGAGTGCATCGGCGCGCTGGTGGCCCTCAAGCCCGAGGTGCGCATCCTGGTGATCTCGGCGCTCGCCGACAAGGCGACCGCCGTGGAGGCGATGGAGAAAGGCGCCAATGGCTTCCTCAACAAGCCCTTCACCGACCGGCAGCTGAACGAGGCCTTCGCGGAGCTGATGCGCTGATGCTGCACGAACAGGAGCTCAAGACCTTCGTCGACGGCACGACGAACTTCTTCGAGGTGGCGGCGCAGCAGGCGGCCTCGATCGGCTCGCCTTACCTGCTCGAAGGCACTCCGGCGGTGCACGAGTACACCGGCGTCATCAACATCTCCGGCAAGCGCGAGGGCGTGGTGTTCTTCACTGCGCCCAAGGCGATGCTCACGGTGCTGCTCATGAAGATGCAGGAGAACGACTTCAGCCACGAGACCATGCGCGATCTGGTCGGCGAGGTCGCCAACACCATCTCGGGTAACGCGCGCCGCGATTTCGGCCGCGAGTTCGTCATCTCGGTGCCCTCGGTACTCTCGGGCGAGAAGCCCGCCATCCCGCAGAAGCCGGGACTGCGCTCGTTCATCATCCCCATCAACTGGCGCAGCCACTCCGCCAAGCTGGTCGTCTCGCTCACCTGAGGCCCTTCAGGCCGCGGCGTCCTCATCCGCGCGCAGGCGGTAGCCGACTCCGGTCTCCGTGACCAGGTAGCGCGGCTGGCCCGGATCCGGCTCGAGCTTGGCGCGCAGATTCTTGATGCACACACGCAGCGAGCGCGAGTCGTCCTCGCGGCCCGGCCCCCAGACCTCGCGGATCAGCTGCCGCTGCATGACGATCGAGCCGAGCTGCTGCGCGAGGCAGCCGAGCACCCGGTACTCGAGCGGCGTCAGGTGCAGCTCGCCCGCGGCGCCGTGCGCCTCGCGCCTGGCGAGGTCGACACGCACCGGCCCGAAGCGCAGCACCGCCGCGGGCGCGGCGTGCGTCACGCGGCGCAGCGCCGCCCGCAGCCGCGCCAGCAGCTCCGGTGCGCTGAAGGGCTTGACGATGTAATCGTCGGCGCCGGCGTCGAGCGCCGCGACCTTCTGCTCCTCCATGGTGCGCGCCGACAGCACCACGATCGGCACCGTCGACCAGGCGCGCACCCGGCGGATCACCGTGAGCCCGTCGCCGTCGGGGAGCCCCAGATCGACGAGCAGCAGGTCGGGCTTGTGGCTGCGGGCCTCGATCTCGGCGCGCAGCGCGGTATCGGCCTCGATGCAGCGGTAGCCTTCGGCCGTCAGCAGCACGCGCAGCACGGCGCGGATGCCCGGCTCGTCCTCGATCACCAGCACCTGGTGCATGGCCTCGGTCATGCGGACACGGTGGGCAGCGTGAACACGAAACGCGCCCCGCCGCCCTCGCGGCGCTGCGCCTCGATCTCCCCGCCATGGGCGCGCACGATCGCCTGCGCGATGGCGAGCCCGAGGCCCACGCCGACCACGCTGCCCTCATCCTGACCGCGCTGGAACTTCTCGAACAGCCGCGCCGGGTCGCCGGCAGGCAGCCCCGGCCCTTCATCCTCGACCGCCACCTGCACGAAGTCCCCGAGCGGCACCGCCGACACCGACACGCGCGTGCCGGCCGGGGTGTACTTGGCGACGTTGTCGAAGAGATTGCCGAGCAGCTGCACGATGAGCGTGGCGTCGACCCAGACCGGCGGCAGGTCCGGCGGCAGGCGGGTTGCCACGCGGTGGGCGGCCAGCGGCTGCTCGTAGCGGGCGAGCGCGCTGCCGATGAGATCGTCGAGCGTCTGCCAGTCGCGCCGCAGCGCGACCTGGCCCGACTCGAGACGCACCAGGTCGAGGACGTTGGAGACCAGCTCCGACATCTCGTGCGCGGTGGTCTCGATGGAGCGCGCCAGCTGCACGCGCGTCGCCTCATCGAGCGACGCGCCGTGCTGGGCGAGGGCGCTGCCGGCGCCGGCCATCACCGCGAGCGGCGTGCGCAGGTCGTGCGAAATGGACGACAGCAGCGTGTTGCGCAGCGTCTCGCGCTCGGCCGCGAGACTCGACTGCACCGCCACCTCGGCGAGCTGCGCGCGCTCGATCGCGAGCGCGACCTGCCCGGCGAAGGTCTCGAGCAGGTGGCCCTGCTCGGGCAGCAGCACGCGCCGCGCATTGTCCGGCAGCACCGCCAGCACGCCGACCGTACGCCGCTCGTCGCCGAGCGGGACGTACAGACCGCGCGCGGCGGGCAGCGTGTCGGAGCCGAGCCCGGCGCGCCGCCCGTGGTCCGCGACCCACTGCGCCACGGCGAGATCGGCGCCGCGGAACGAGGCCTCGAGCGGCGGCTCGGCCGGATAATGCAGTTTGCCCGCCGCATCCGGCAGCAGCACGGTGGCCTGGCACTGAAACACCTCGGCGACGTGCCGCACCGCCACCCGCGCCATGCCGTCGATGCCGCGCGTGACCGACAGCTCGCGGCTCATCGCGTAGAGCAGCGCCGTGCGCCGCTCACGCGCGCCGGCCACGCGGGTCTGCTGCCGCACGCTGGCGGTGAGGGTGGCGATCACGAGCGCGATGGTCACCATGGCACCGAAGGTCACCAGGTACTGCACGTCGGAGACCGCGAACGAGAAGCGCGGCGGCACGAAGAAGAAGTCGAATGCGGCGACGTTCAGCACCGCGGTGAGCGCCGACGGCCCGCGCCCGAGCTTCAGTCCCGCCACCGTCACCCCGAGCAGGTAGACCATGACGAGGTTCGAGAGCTCGAAGTGCGGGTACATGCCCCAGGCCAGCAGCGTGCAGGTCAGGGTGACGGCGAGCGCCGAGACGTAGCGCTCCCAGTGTATGGCCGCCGCTTCCGGCAGCGGCAGCGGGGCCGCGCGTGCGGGCGGCATGCGCTCGGCCGCGGCGATCAGCACGACATCGAAGCCGCGCGCCCGGCGCGCGAGCTCGGTGGCGGCCGAAGGCCGCAGCCACGCGCGCCAGCCGTGCCGTTTGGGCACGCCGACAATGACGCGCGTCGCGTGGCGCGTGTACGCATACTCGAGCAGCGCCTCCGCGACCGAGGGGCCGTCGAGCGTCACCGACTCGGCGCCGAGCGACTCGGCGAGCCGCAGCACGTCGATGCGGCGGTTGCGCTGCGCGTCCGAGAGCCGCAGCAGGCGCGGCGTCTCCACGTAGACCACCGACCACAGCGCATCGAGCGCGTCCGCCATGCGCTTGCCGGCACGCACCAGCTGCTCGGCCTGCTCGTCCGGACCGACGGCGACCAGCACCCGATCGCGGGCCGCGCGCGCCTGGCTGCGGTCGGCGGGCAGCTCGCGCGAGGCCGCCTCGACCCGGTCCGCGACGCGGCGCAGCGCGATCTCGCGCAGCGCCATCAGGTTCTGCTTGCGGAAGAAGCGCTCGACGGCGGCCCCGGCCTGGCTCGCGACGTAGACCTTGCCGGCATGCAGCCGCGCGATCAGGTCATCGGGCGGCAGATCGATGAGCTCGATGTCGTCTGCCTCGTCGAACACGTGGTCGGGCAGCGTCTCGCGCTGGCGGATGCCGGTGGTCTGGTAGACGAGGTCGTTCAGGCTCTCGAGATGCTGGACGTTCACGGTCGTCCAGACGCTCACCCCGGCCGCCAGCAGTTCCTCGATGTCCTGCCAGCGCTTCGGATGCCGCGGCGCGGGCTCGCCCCCCACGAGGTTGGAATGCGCCAGCTCATCGACCAGGAGGATCTGCGGGTGGCGCGCGAGCGCTGCGTCGAGGTCGAACTCCTGGCGCACGATGCCGCGATAGCTCACCGCCAGGGTCGGCAGCCGCGGCAGGCCCTCCAGCAGCCGCTCGGTCTCGAGGCGCCCGTGGGGCTCGACATAGCCGACCACGAGGTCGGTGCCCGCGGCGCGCATATTGCGGGCCGCTTCCAGCATTGCGTAGGTCTTGCCGACGCCGGCGGAGGCGCCGAAGAAGATGCGCAGCCGGCCGCGCTTCGCGCGCTGCTCCTCGGCCTTGACGCGCTCGAGCAGCTGGTCGGGATCCGGCCGGGCTTCGGCCATTTCAGGTCATTTCAGCGCGTCGAGTGCCAGATTGAGCTCCAGAACGTTGACGCGCGGCTCACCGAGTACTCCGAGCAACCTACCCTTGCTGTGCGCCGCAATCAATGCCTCGACCCGCGCCTGCGGCAGGCCCCGGGCGCGCGCCACGCGCGCTGCCTGGTACTCGGCGGCCGCGACACTTTCCTCGGGGTCGAGGCCGCTGCCCGAGGCGGTGACCAGGTCGACGGGGACCGGGGCGCGGTTACCGGGATCCGCGGCGCGCAGCGCCGCGACGCGCGACCTGACGGCGTCGATGAGAGCGGGATTCAGGGGGCCGAGATTCGAGCCGGTGGAGCCAGTGCCGTTGTAGGGCTGCGGAGTGGTCGCCGAAGGGCGGCTCCAGAAGTACCGCGGACTCGCGAAGCTCTGTGCGAGCAGAGCGGAGCCGATGGGCCTGCCGTCCCGGTAGAGGAGGCTGCCGCCCGCCTGGCGCGGGAAGAGCGCCTGCCCGATTCCCGTGACTGCGAATGGATAGACGAAGCCGGTGAGCGCCGTGAGGATCACGAGCAGGACGATCGCCGGACGCAGGATTGCGGTCATGGTACGGATCCCTGGCATCAGACGAGGTGTGAGACCGCGAGTGCCATATCGATGAGCTTGATGCCCGCAAAGGGAATCAGGATCCCTCCCAGGCCGTAGACCAGCAGGTTGCGCCGCAGCAGCACGGCCGCGCCGAGCGCCCGGTACTTCACGCCCTTCAGGGCGAGCGGAATCAGCGCGACGATGATCAGCGCATTGAAGATGACCGCCGCCAGGATGGCCGAGAAGGGACTCGCCAGATGCATGACGTTGAGCGCATCGAGCTGCGGATAGGTCGTGGCGAAAGCCGCGGGTATGATCGCAAAATACTTGGCGACGTCGTTGGCGATGCTGAACGTGGTGAGCGAGCCGCGCGTCATCAGCATCTGCTTGCCCGTCTCCACGACCTCGATGAGCTTGGTGGGGTTGGAATCGAGGTCCACCATGTTGCCCGCTTCCTTGGCGGCCTGCGTTCCGGTGTTCATGGCCACGGCCACGTCGGCCTGAGCGAGCGCCGGCGCGTCGTTGGTGCCATCGCCGGTCATCGCCACGAGGCTCCCCTGCCCCTGGTGCTCGCGGATCAGCTTCAGCTTCGCCTCCGGCGTCGCTTCGGCGAGGAAGGAGTCGACACCCGACTCGGCGGCGATGGCGGCCGCGGTGAGTGGATTGTCGCCGGTGATCATCACCGTCTTGATGCCCATGCGGCGCAGCTCGCCGAAGCGCTCGCGGATGCCGCCCTTGACGATGTCCTTGAGCTCGATGATGCCGAGCACCCGCGGGCCGTCGCTCACCAGCAAGGGGGTGCTGCCGCGCCGCGCGACCTCATCCACGGTGGCCTGCACCGCCTTGGGGAAGGCCTGCCCGAGCTTCTCGACCTGGCGGCGGATGGCGTCGGCCGCGCCCTTGCGGACCTGCCGCTCGCCGATGTCGACGCCGCTCATGCGGGTATGGGCCGAGAACGGCACGAAGGTCGCATGCAGCGAGGCCAGATCGCGCTCGCGCAGCCGGAAGCGCTGCTTGGCGAGCACGACGATACTGCGCCCTTCCGGCGTCTCATCCGCCAGCGAGGCGAGCTGCGCGGTATCGGCGAGCTCCTCCTCGGCGACGCCGGAGGCCGGAATGAACGTCGCGGCCTGGCGGTTGCCGAGCGTGATGGTGCCGGTCTTGTCGAGCAGCAGCACGTCCACGTCTCCGGCGGCCTCGACCGCCCGGCCGGAGGTGGCGATCACGTTGGCCTGCATCATGCGGCTCATGCCCGCGACGCCGATCGCGGACAGCAGCGCGCCGATCGTGGTCGGAATGAGACACACCAGCAGCGCGATCAGCGCCGTGATCGTGATCGGCGTCCCGAGCTTCGCCGCCATCACGCTGTAGAGCGAGTACGGCAGCAACGTCGCGGTCGCAAACAGGAACACCAGCGTCAGCGCCACCAGCAGGATGGTGAGCGCGATCTCGTTGGGCGTCTTCTGCCGCCTGGCGCTCTCGACCATCGCGATCATGCGATCGATGAAGGTCTCGCCCGGGTTGGCCATGATGCGCACGACCAGCCAGTCCGACAGCACGCGTGTGCCGCCGGTTACCGAGGAGAAATCGCCGCCGGACTCGCGGATGACGGGCGCGGACTCGCCCGTGATGGCGCTCTCATCGACGGATGCGGCGCCGTCGATGACCTCGCCGTCGCCGGGAATGAAGTCGCCCGCCTCGACCAGCACCACGTCGCCCTTGCGCAGCAGGTCGCCGCGTACCCGCGACTGGCGGCCGTGGTCGGCCGGATCGGCGAGCTTGCGGGCCATCACGTGCTGCTTCAGGCCGCGCAACGCCGCCGCCTGTGCCTTGCTGCGTCCTTCGGCGAGCGCCTCGGCGAAATTCGCGAACAACACCGTGAACCACAGCCAGATGGCGACGTTCAGGATGAACCAGGCCGGCGCCTCGCCCCTGCCGCCGAGAGCCTGGACCCACAACAGCGTCGTCAGGATGCTGCCGATGTACACGACGAACATCACGGGGTTGCGCCACTGCACGCGCGGGTCGAGCTTACGGCAGGAGTCGACGACCGCGGGCCACATGAGGGTGCGATCGAACATCGACAGACGCCGCCGCGTGCCGCCGGCCGGGCGCGCGGCTGCCGGCACTTCCTGCGTGATCTCAACCATGTGAGCCACTCCAGAGCATCAGGTGCTCGACGATGGGTCCGAGAGCCAGGGCCGGGACGAAAGTCAGCGCCCCGACGAGCAGCACCGTGCCGATCAGCAGGACGACGAAGGTGGGGCCGTACGTCACCATCGTTCCGGAGGTCGCGGGGACGCGTTTCTTGGCGGCGAGCGAGCCGGCGATCGCCAGCACCGCCACGATCGGCCAATACCGCCCGAGCCACATCGTCAGTCCCAGCGCCGTGTTGTAGAACAGGCTGTTGGCGGAAATCCCCGCGAATGCGCTGCCGTTGTTGTTGCCCGCCGAGACGAAGCCATAGAGGATCTCGGAGAATCCGTGCGCGCCGGGATTGGCGGCGCCGGCCTGGCCGCCCGCAACGCTCACAGCCACGGCGCTTCCCAGCAACACGATAAACGGCATGACGAGAATGGCCACCGAGCTCATCTTGATTTCGAAGGACTCGATCTTCTTGCCGAGATACTCGGGGGTCCGTCCGATCATGAGCCCGGCGATGAACACGCCCACGATGGCGAAGATCAGCATGGAGTACAGACCGGTACCGACACCGCCGAACACCACCTCGCCCAGCATCATGTTGAACAGCGGCACGAAGCCGCCGAGCGGGGTGAATGAGTCGTGCATCGAGTTCACGGCCCCGCAGGAGGTGCCGGTCGTGACCGTGGCAAACAGGGAGGAGGCGGCGATGCCGAAACGCGCCTCCTTGCCTTCCATGTTGCCGCCGGGCTGCAGCGCGCTCGCACTCTGGTCGACGCCCAGCCTGCCGACCAGGGGATTGCCTCCCTGCTCGTTCACGAGGGCAACATTGACCAGAATCAGAAACAGAATCGTCATCGCTGCGAGCACCGCCCAGCCCTGGCGCGTGTCGCCGACCATGCGCCCGAAGGTATAGGTGAGTGCCGTGGGTATGAGCAGGATGGCGAGCATCTCCAGGAAGTTCGTCAGCGCCGTCGGGTTCTCGTAGGGATGGGCCGAGTTCGCGTTGAAGAATCCGCCGCCGTTGGTGCCGAGCTCCTTGATCGCCTCCTGCGAGGCGACCGGCCCCATGGGCAGGGTCTGCGTGCGCGTGGTGGCGCTTTGCATCACGGGCTCGCCCCTGGCATCCGTGACCGGGTTGCCGGCGGCATCGAGCTGCGGCTGCTGATACTGCAGCGTCTCGAGGGTCGTGACGTCCTTGTAGGCGCTGAAGTTCTGCAGCACGCCCTGGCTCACGAGCGCCACGGCGATCAGCGTCGCGAGCGGCAGCAGCACGTAGAGCGTCGCGCGGGTCATGTCGACCCAGAAGTTGCCGACGGCCCGGGCGCCGTGACGCGCAAACCCGCGGATCAGGGCGACCGCCACCACGATGCCGGTGGCAGCGGAGAGGAAATTCTGCACGGCGAGCCCGGCCATCTGGCTGAGATAGCTCATGGTCGACTCGCCGGAATAGCCCTGCCAATTCGTGTTCGTGATGAAGCTGACCGCCGTGTTGAAAGCGGAGTCCGGCGCAACGTTGGCGAAGTGCTGCGGGTTCAGCGGCAGCCACAGCTGCAGGCGCTGCAGCGCGTACACCACGAGCGCCCCGAGGGCGTTGAACACGAGCAGCGCCAGGGCGTACTGCTTCCAGCCCATCTCGACCGCGGGGTTGACGCCGCATAGCCGATAGATCCAGCGCTCGAGCGGCGCGCCGACGCGCAGCGGCCAGATCGGTCGGCCCTCCATGACGTTCGCCATGTAGAGGCCGAGCGGCTTCACGCACAGCAGCACGGCCGCGAGGTACACGATCAGGAGGAGCGCCGCTGCCGCGGTCATCAGAATTTCTCCGGACGGAACATGGCGTACAGCAGGTAACCGAACAGGCCCAGCGTGAGCAGGCCGCTGACGAGGTACATGGCGTTCATTCGATGCCTCCGAGGCGGGAAATTGCCGCCGCCACCCAGTGGGTCAGGGCGTACAGAACCAGGATCACCACGACGAACACGATGTCCATGCAATCCGCCTTTGGTAAGGAAGTTGCGAATGAGCGCGGCTGCGGGCCGCTGAAGTTAGCCGGCGCCGGGTGATGGGGCTGTTAAGAAAAGGCTCCGCCCGGTGCGGCGTCGCCGGCGGCCGCCGCGCGCCGAACTGTGACGTCTGCACTGTCGCGTGCGCGGGTTTTCGAGCGTCATAGCGGCCCGATGCGCCACGCCTGTCTCCATCCTGTCATGCGCCGCCGGCATGCTGGGTGCCCCGTGCAAGCCGGGCACTGCTGATGCACTCCAGTCCGCTCACCGTCATCAAGCTGCGCCGCGAGGTGGCGGCCCGCTATGCCCGGATCAATCGTCTGTGGCTCACGGCGCGCAACGCCTACCGGCGGCTGCACGAGGCGCCGATCCACGACTTCATCGCACTGCGCGACGCGGCGCTCAGACTCGACCAGCTCGACCGCGGCCGCGCGGCGCTGCTGCGTGACCTGAAAGCGCTGGCGGATTAGGCGCGGCGGGCACCGCCGCCCGACAAGACGCGCGCCGGCAGCAGGATGATCGCCCGCAGCAGCTCGAACACCCCTTCGACTGCGAGCCCGACCAGCCGCAACGGCAGCAGCAGCAGCCATACCAGCGGGTACAGCACCAGCGCCGCCAGCGCCAGCGGCCAGCACACCACCAGGAGCAACAGCCACAGCAGGAAGGCGATCATTTGACGATCCTCGCTCGACACGCCACAGTCACAGCGTACCGCACATGACGACCCCGCGCGCATACCAGCCTCCCCCGGCCCTGAGCCCCGGGGATCGCGTCGCGGCGATCGCGCCGGCGAGCTCCTTCGACCGCCCCTCCTTCGAGGCGGGGCTCGCGCTCATCGCCGCCCGCTACCAGGTGAGCTACGGAGCGGGGCTCTACGAACAGCAGCGCTACCTCGCGGGCACGGACGAGCGGCGCTTCGCCGAGCTCGCCGCGGCGCTCGGCGATCCGGCCATCCGCGGGGTGTTCTGCGTCCGCGGCGGCTACGGGGCGACGCGGCTCCTCGGACGGCTCGCGGCGCTGCCGCCGGCGCCACCGAAGCCGCTGGTCGGCTTCTCCGACATCACCGCGCTGCACCTGTGGCTGCAGAGCCATGGCACCGTCAGCGTCCACGGCCCGGTGCTCACGCAGCTGCCGCTGCTGCCGGCGGCGACCTGCGCACGGCTGTTCGCCCTGCTCGAGTCGGGGACGCCGCCGCCGCCGCAGCGCGCCGCCGAGACTTACGTCGATGGCGTGGCGGAGGGACCGCTCCTGGGCGGGAGCCTCTCGATGCTGACGCGGGTACTCGGGACGCCGTACATGCCCGACCTCGAGGGCGCGATCCTCCTGCTCGAGGACGTCGGCGAGCGGCCCTACCGGCTCGATCGCATGTGGACGCATCTCACGCTCGCGGGCGCGTTCGCACGGGTGCGCGGCATCGCGCTCGGCACCTTCGTGAACTGCGAGGAGCGGAACGCCGATTACCGCGCCGCCGACGTGCTGCGCGATCTCGCGGCCGCGACCGGCCTGCCGTGCGCGGCCGGCTTTCCCATCGGCCATGGGGACCTCAACGAGCCGGTGCCGCTCGGTGCACGCGTGCGGCTCGATGCCGGCGCGCGCACGCTCACCTTCCTCGAGGGCGCCGTCGCGTAGCGCCACAATGTCCGCCAAAATCGCTTCCCTGATGCGCAGCCGGCAAAAGCCCCGCCTTTTGCCGGCGACCGACGCAGTGATGTCCGCCAAAATCGCTTCCTGCGATTTTGGCCAATCTAATTAGTCGAGACGCCTGACCGCGACCGAGAGCAGCGCGCCGTTGTCGGCACGCTCGACGCTGAGCTCGAGCGGACGGCAGCACACCTCGCAGTCCTCGATGTAGGCGCCATCGCCCGCGGTGGCGTCGACGCGCGTCTCGAGCCGCTCACCGCACCACGGGCAGCGCACCGCGACGAACTCCTCGGGCGCGGGGCCCGCGAGCCGGTCCGCGCCGGGCTCGTACACGGGCTCGAGCCCGTAGAGCCGGTCGACGCTGTCGGCATCGAGGCGCGTGATGCGCCCCTTGAGGTTTTCGAGCTCCGTGGCCTTGCGCCGGGTCATCGTGCGAGGATACGCCAATATGCGCAAAGTCCCCGCCGCGCTGCTGTCGGCGTGCGTGACCGTGGCCGTGACGCTCGCGGCCTGCTCCGACACGCTCAAGGCCGAGAATCCCGCGGCAATCATGCTCGCGGGCAACTGGAAGCTCGATCATGCCGCGAGCGACGATCCGCAGCAGCTGATTGCGAAGATGCGCGCCGAGGCGCAGAAGATCCTCAGGCGCCAGGCCGCCCAGGCCGGCGCGATGGAGGCCGTGGCGCCGCGCGGCGCTGGCGGTCGCGGCGGCGGCGCGCAAGTGCCGGACGTGGACACCACGGCGCCCGGCAACGAGGCCGGCGGCGGCCCGCATGGGCCGCGCCCCGACCCGCTGCAGCACTCCCCCATGATGCACCTGCTGTCCCAGGTGCTCGCACGCGGCGAATGGCTCACGGTGCGCCAGACGAGCGATGAGCTGTCGCTCGATTTCGGCTCCACGCAGCGCAGCTACACGCCGGGCGGCCGCAGCGTCGTGTCCGCCGAGATGGGCGTGGCGGATCAGACTTCAGGCTGGCATGGACGCGAGTACGTCATCAACATCAAGGCGCAGCTCGGCCCGAACGTGCTCGAGCGTCTGAGCCTCTCCCCCGACGGCACGCAGCTGATCGACAAGGTACACATCGGCGCGGCGGAGCTGCCGGCCGTCGACCTGACGCGCGTCTACCGCCGCACCACCGAGACGGCGCCGCGCGCCGTGCCGTCGACCGACTGAGCTTGGCCGCCCCCGCGCACGCGCGCCTGGCGCCGCTCGTCGCAGCGTTGCTGCTGGCGGTGAGCCCCGCGGCGCGCACGCAGCCCGCCCCCGGCACGGCTGCGCCCGCGGCCGAGACGGCGCTTCCCGAGGTGGTCGTGGAGGGTCAGCACCAGGGTCCGCGCATGTGGACCGTGCGCCGCGGCGATCACGTCCTGTGGATCCTGGGCACGGTCAGCCCGCTGCCGAAGAAGATGGTGTGGCAGCCGGACGCCGTGCGCGAAGTGCTGGCGCAGTCGCAGGAGGTAGTGCCCGCCTGGCCCAACTATGGCATCGGCGCCAATCCCTTCACGGCGCTGCGGGTCTTTATCCAGTGGCGCCGCATGCAAAAGCCCCCCGACCGGCTGCCGCTCAAGGACACGCTGCCGCCGGCGCTCTACGCGCGGGTGACGGCACTCGAGGCGAAGTACGACCCCCACGACGCCCGCCTCGAGGAGCTGCGCCCCATGCTCGCCGCCGAGCGCCTCATGAACCGGGTGCTCGACGCCTCGGGGCTCGCGCTGCATAACGAGGTGCAGGCCACGGTGCTCTCGCTGGCGCGCGAGCGGGGAGTGCGCGTGCGCCAGGACAAGCTGAGGATCGACGACCCGGTGAACGTGCTGAAGGATGTGGGCGCGACGCCGCTCTCGGCGGAGATCGCCTGCCTCGATGCCGTCGTCACCCGGCTCGAGTCCGACTTGGGTCCCATGCAGGCGCGGGCGCGCGCCTGGGCGCTCGGCGACGTGGATGCGCTGCGCCAGCTGCCGCATGCCGACGACAAGACCGCGTGCATCGCGGCCGTCTCGACTTCCGAGCGGGTGCGCGCGCTCATTGCGCGCGCGCAGGACGACTGGCTGACGGTGGTCGAGGACGGCCTGGCGCGCAACCGCGGCACGCTCGCGGTGCAGTCCATGGACCGCCTGCTCGGCGAGCACGGCGCGCTCGCAACGCTCAAGGCACGCGGCTACGCGGTCGAAGGACCGTAGTCAGCTTCTCAGGGCAATCAGCCAGGCGAGCGCGATCTCACCGAGCGCCACGCCGCCGGCGAGCCACCCGGGGACGCGCGCGAGCAGCCGCCGCAGGGGACCGGCGGCGGCGGCCACGCCGAGCAGCGCGCCGGTCGTGAAGCCGGCGAGATGCGCCACCAGGTCCGTGCCCTCGCCCGCCGAGCCGGTCCAGCCGAGCAGGATCACACCCGCCACCAGCGGGCCCCAGCGCCGCCCCCAGTGCTGCGGCAGATGCAGCCGCTCGCGCCACGAGTAGGCCGACATGAGACCGAGCGCGGTGAACACGGCGGTGGATGCACCGACGGCGCTGTGGCCCGGCGGACCGCTGAGCCCTTCGGCGAGGTTGGCGAGCGCGGCGCCGGTCACCGTGAGAAGCCAGGCGGTACCGCTGCCGATCTGCCGGCCCGCGAGATATCCGAACCAGACGCCCGCGCCGAGATTGGCGGCGAGATGCGGCCCGTCGAGATGCAACGTCAGCGCCGTCCATGCGCGCCACCACTCGCCCGCCTGCACCCGGGCACAGTCGAGCGTACCGAGATCGAAGGCATCGAGCCGCACCAGACCGTTGCTCATCGCGTAGGGGACGCCGAGGAGCACCGCGACGTAGCCCGCGCAGCCGACCCAGGCATGGGGCCTGAAGACCGGCGGTGGCGGGGGCGGCGGCGGGGAGCGATTCTCGGCTTCGTACTGCGCCAGGTGCCGCGCGGCATAGGCGGCGTCCTGGGCGTCCACCTGCAGCAGGAACTCACCGTACGACGGCACGACCTCGCCCACGACTCCCACCGCGGTGAGCACCAGCAGCCGCTCCTCGCAGGCGCGGCGCTGGCGCGCACGAAACACCGTGACGGGTATGTCGCCGCTCATCGCGCCGGGGGGAGCACCCACAGCGTCGTGAGCCCCCCGATGATCAACACCCAGCCGCCCTTGCGGGCCGCGGGGCTCGCGCCGCCGCGTCGCAGCACCAACCATACGCCGAGCGCCGCGAGCAGCAAGGGTCCCGCGGGCGGCAGCAGCAGCGTCTTGGTGAGTCTCTTCAGCAGGAAGAACATCGGACTACGCTCTCAGATCCTGATCGCCTGCCAGGCGCGCGAGCGCCAGCGCAGGTACAGCGTCGACCCGAGCACCATGACATAGATGAGCACCGCCACCCAGCCGCCCACCGCCCCCCAGCCGAACTGCGGCAGGAAGTGCACCCACCCCTGCCCCGGCGGGAAGGTGAACGCATGCGCCAGCGGCAGCAGCAGCAGCATCGACAGCGGCAGCACCAGCGCCGCGGGAACGCCCACGTCGCCCGCGCCGCGCAGGCACAGGCTGCTGCCGAGATTCAGGCCGTCGAAGAACTGGTAGCCGGCGGCGAGCCACAGCAGGTGCATGCCGAGTGCCACCGCCGCGGCGGAGTCCGGGTCGTGCGCGCCGGCGAAGAACGGCAGGATCCAGGGACCGCCGAGCGCGATCACCACGCCGATCGCCCCCATGTACAGAGCCGCCAGGAGGATCGTGCGGTTGCCGACCGTGAACGCCCAGTCGCGTGCGCCGGCGCCGATCGACTGGCCGACGAGCGTGGTGCCCGCGCAGCCGATGCCGAAGCCCGGCATGTAGGCGATGGAGGTGAGGATGGTGACGATCTGCGTCGCGGCCCCGCCCACGGTGCCGAGTCGTGTCTGCATCATCTGGAAGAACGCATAGCCGAGCAGATCCGCCGCGGGCGACAGGCCCATCGGCACGCCGAGCCGCAGCTGCTCCAGCAGCCGCGCGCGCTGCGGGCGCCAGGTGAGGTGCGAGCCGTAGCGGCGGCGGTAATCGGCGCGCAGGAAGATCGCGAGCGCCAGCGCGAGTCCCAGCACCTGAGCGACGTTGGTCGCCCAGGCGGACCCGGCGATACCCAAGCCGAGCCTGAAGATGAAGAGTTGGTTGAGGAGCGCGTTGGCGACGGTCGTGACCGCGGTGATGAGCAGCGTCAGGCGCGGGTGTCCGGTGCCGTTGAAGAAGCCGAGCATGGCCCACACCGCAGCGCCGGTCGCCGCGCCGCCGACCCGCGGGAACCAGAACGCGCCCGCGAGCCGCTCGACCTGCGCGTCGAGGCCGAAGGGCGCGAACAGCAGGTGACGCGCCGCACCCACCAGTATGAACAGCGGCAGCGCGCACAGCGTCGCCCACAGCGCCGTCCAGGTGGCCTGCGCCGCGCGGCGGTAGCGCCGTGCGCCGTAGGACTGCGCGACCAGGGTCTGCACCGCGGTGCCGGCACCGCCGAGCACCAGGACGGCGACCACGACCAGCCACTGCACCGCGCCCACCGCGGCGAGCGCCTTGGTGGAGATGCGCCCGATGAACCACATGTCGGTGAGATTGAGGACGATCTGCACGGCACTGTTGGCCATCAGCGGCAGGGCGAGCGCGAGCACCGCACGGTTGTCGACGTGCGCGTGGCCGGCCGCATCGATGCGCTGCGCCGGCAGAGGCGCGGCGGCGCCCGGCGTGTGGAGCGGGGAATTCATGGCAACATCCGCAGGATTACGTCATTCTCGCACACCGTTAACGAGCGACGAGGCTGGCATGGCCAAAGCCAAAACCGCCGCGGCCGCGAAGCCGCGCGCCGCACCCAAACGCCGCCGCGGGCGCCTGGCGCCCGGCGCCGGCGCGCGCGGGCTCGATGCGAGCCAGGTGGTGGCCTCGCTCGATGAGCCCGCACTCGCGCCGCTCACCGCGCTGGTGCGCGCGGCGGGCGGGGCGCCGATCGGCGCCTACCGCGAGCCGCTCGGCGGTCGGCCGCTGCTCATCGCAAGCCTGCCGCTCGCGGCGGTGCAGCCGACGCCTTTCCAGCGCGACCTTTCTCCGACGCACGCCAGGCGCCTGGCGCAGAAGATCGACGAGACCGCGTCCTTCCTCGATCCGATCATCGTGGTGCGCGGCGAGGACGGGCGGCTGTGGACGCCGAACGGGCGCCATCGGCTCGCGGCCGCGAAGGTGCTCGGCATGAAGCAGCTCACCGCGCTCATCTCGCCCGACGAGGCGCTCGCCTACCGCATCCTCGCCCTCAACACCGAGAAGGCCCACAACCTCAAGGACCGCAGCCTCGAGGTGGTGCGCATGGCGCGCAATCTCGTGAAGAGCCGCGGGCGCGAGCCGGAATTGAAGTTCGCCGCCGAGTTCGAGGCTCCCGAGCTCCTCACCCTGGGGATCGTCTACGAGCGCGCGCCGCGCTTCGCCGGCGGCGCCTACAGCGCGTTCCTGAAGAAAGTGGATCGCTTCAGCGAGCGCGGACTCGCCGTGAGCCTGCGCCAGCGCGAGGGATTCGCGGCGCGGCTGCTCGAGATCGACACGCGCGTCAAGAGCCTGATCGCCGCGCTGCAGGCGCGCGGCTTCAAGTCCCCGTACCTGCGCAACTACGTGGTCGCGCGCATCAACCCGGTGCGCTTCCACAAGGTGAAGAAGGGCGCGACCGCCCCGCCGATGCCGCTCGCCGCGGCGCTGACGCGCATGGCGGCGGCCGCGCGCGCCTTCAACTTAGGGTCGGTGAGCAATTCCGATCTCGCCTGGGTCGCGGTCGGCGCCGGCGGCGGCGGCGAGGGCTGAGCCGGGCACTCAGCGGGGCGCGGCGTAGCCGAGTCCGTAACCGAAGGGAAACAGCGGCCCGCGCGGCGCGTTGGCCGCCGCGGCCGGCGCGCGCGGCCAGCTGACCGGCAGCCGGCCGCGGAAATCATGCGCCACCGAGCCGTCGCGCGCCCTGAAGAGAAGGTCGGCGATGCCGCCGCCCTCGGCACCCGGAAGCCACGCGGCGACGAAGGCATCGGCGGCCGCGAGCTCCGCCTCGATCCATAGCGGACGCCCCGAGACGAGCACCGCCACCACCGGGATGCGGCGCGCGCGCAGGCGCTCGAGCAGCGCGAGGCTCTGCGCCTCCTCGGGGAGCGTGAGCGCGGACACATCCCCGGCTCCTTCCGCGTACGGCCGCTCGCCGAACACGACGATGGCGACGTCGGGAGGCGTGGTGAAGCGCCCGTCGCGGGCGAGCTCGGCGTGGCCGCCGGCGGCGGTCACCGCGGCGCGGATGCCGGCGTAGATCGACTGCGCGGGGCGGATGTCGCTTGCGCGCCGCGCGCCCTGCCAGCCGAGGGTGAAGCCGCCGCACTGCCGCGCCACGTCGTCGGCGGCCTCCCCGGCCACCAGCACGCGCTTGCCGGGCGCGAGCGGCAGCAGCCCCCGGTCGTTCTTCAGCAGCACCAGCGACTCGCGCACCGCCTGGCGCGCCAGGGCGCGATGCGCGCGCGCGCCGAGGAGCTCGAAGTGCCCGGCGAACGGCCGCGCCGCCGGACTCCCTTCCTCATCGAGGCGGGCGCGCAGCTTTACCCGCAGCACGCGCCGCACCGCCTCATCGAGTCTCGCTCCCGGGATCTGCCCGGAGCGCACCTGCGCGAGCAGGTTGGCGTAGAGCCCGCGCCAGCCGCCCGGCGCCATGAGCACATCGATGCCGGCGTTCACCGCGGCCGGGCAGCTGATGCGGCTGCAGCCCGAGAGCTGTGCATGCCCGTCCCAATCGCCGATCACGAGCCCGTCGAAGCCCATGCGCCCCTTGAGCACCCCGGTGAGCAGCGCCTGGTTGCCGTGCATCTTGACGCCCTGCCAGCTCGAGAAGGACGCCATCACCGTCGCGACGCCGGCGGCGATGGCGCTCACGTAAGGAGCGGCGTCGACGTCGCGCAGCTCGGTCTCGTCCGCGGTATTGTCGCCCTCGTCGCGGCCGGCCGTGCCGCCGTCGCCGAGGAAGTGCTTGGCCGTCGCGAGCACGTGCGCGGCGTCGAGGAACTGCGGCGTACCGGGACGCCCCTGCAGGCCCTCGATGAGGGCGGCACCGCATGCGGCCACCAGCTGCGGATCCTCGCCGTAGCTCTCGTAGCTGCGGCCCCAGCGCACGTCGCGCACCACCGCCAGCGTCGGGGCAAAGGTCCAGTCGAGACCGATCGCACGCATCTCGAGCGCCGTGATCGCCCCGATGCGGCGCAGCAGCGCCGGATCGCGCGCCGCGCCGAGGGCGATGTTGTGCGGGAAGATCGTGGCGCCCTCAACGTCGTTCAGGCCGTGCACCGCGTCCGTCGCCCACAGCGCCGGCAGGCCGCGGGGCGCCGCGGTGGATGCGGCATAGAACCGCGTGGCGAGATCGAGCCACTCACGCGGTGAAGCGAGTGGGTCGTGACCCGGGGCGGAATTGGCGCCGTTCAGCACCGAGCCGAGAGGGATGCGCCGCAGATCCTCGGGAGTGAGGCTGTCGATGTCCCCCTGGATGAGCTGCCCCACCTTCTGCGCGGGCGTCAGGCGCGCGAGCAGCGCGTCGATGCGCGCCTCGAGCCGTGCATCCGCTGCCCGCGCGACCGCGGGCGCCGGCCACAGCTGCGGGTGCACGAGCGGTGCGGCGGCCGCGGCCCGCAGGGACAGGGCGAGTAAGACGCAGGCCGCCGCGGCTTTCATGACTCCATAGGATACACACACGAGGTTTGCCCCCATGCTCGATCCGGTGACCGAAGAGCGCGCCAGAGCGAGCGCGGCCAGCGCCGCGCACGGCCTGCCCGACCTGCTGCTCATCGAGCGCGCGCGCGGGGCGGATGCGCCGGCGCTGGAGGCGCTCACACGCCGCTACGCGCAGCGCCTCTACCGGCTCGCCCGCGGCACGCTCGGCGATGAGGCCGCGGCCGAGAGCGCCGTGCAGCAGGCCTACGCGGCCGCCTTCGAGGAGCTGCGCCGCCACGAGCCGGCGGGCAAGTTCGCGGTGTGGCTGACGCGCCTCGCGCTCGAGCAGCTGCGCCTGCGGCGCGCGGCGGCGCCGGGCGCGGCGCGCTCGCCGCCCGTCTGCCGCCACCCGCTGGAGCCGGCGATCGATGCGCTGCCCGAGGCGTTCCGCACGGTGCTCGTGCTGCGCGTGGTGGAGGGGATGAGCGGCACGGAGACCGCGGCGGTGCTCGGCCTGAACCTCACGACGGTGCGTACGCGGCTGTACCGCGCCAACCGGCGCCTGAGCGGCGGCGCGGCGCTGCACGCTGCGCCGGCGGTGTTCGCGCTCGAGGGCGTGCGCCTCGAGCGCATCGTCGCCGAGGTGCTCGCCCGGCAGCACACCCGCGGCGCTTGACGCGCCCGCGCGCGCTGTGTGTACTCCGGCGCGGGCGTCGGCGGCCCGCGGACGCCGGGGAGTGTACGCAGCATCGTGCGGTCATGGATCGGGAGACATCTGCGCTCGGCGGCACTCGCGTGCCTCGGCGGCGCGCTCTGCGCCGCGGCGCGTGCGGACGCGCTGAGCGCCTATCTGCCGCTCAATCTCGAGCCGGAGATGGAGCGCCAGGTCGAGCGCGTACTGATCCTCGCCGATGAGCCGGTCTTGAAGCGCCCCTTTCCTGTCGAGCTGGTCAGGGACGCGCTCCCCGATGCCTGCAGGAAGGACGCGGCGTTGTGCGCGCGGGTGCGCCGTTATCTCGAGCGCTACTCGGCAGATCACGGGCTGACGCACGCGAGCGCCACCGCCGCGGCCACCAGCGGCGCGCACACGGTGCTGCCGAATCAGCACGGCCTGACGAGCAACGACGACTGGGAGCTCTCCGCGCAGGGCTATGTGCAGCCGAGCGACTACCTGCTGGTGAGCGCCGGCGCCATCGCCTACTCCGGGCGCACCCAGGCGACCGGATCGATGGTGAGCGTCGGCACCAGCTGGGCGCAGCTCGATGCCGGCTACCGCGACCACTGGCTCTCGCCCATGACCGATACCGGCAGCATGCTCCTCAGCACCGAGAGCCCCACCATGCCATCGGTAACGCTCTCGAACTGGGAGCCGCTCACACGGCTCGGGTTCCAGTACGAGTTCGTGCTCGGCCGGCTGGCGCAGACCGGTGCCGACGCCGGCGCCAGCCTCGGCGGCAACAACATCCTCTACCAGGGCGTCGCGAGCCGCGGCGATCCGCACCTCTTCAGCACGCAACTGTCGATCGAGCCCTTCCCCGGCTGGTCCCTCGGCTTCAATCGCAACCTCGAGTACGGCGGCGGCAGCGGCCTGCCCGACTCGGCGCATTTCCTGTTGCGCGACTTCTTCAAGCCGAGCGGGCTGTCGCAAACCCAGGGCAATCAGCAGGCTTCCTACGTGAGCCGCTTCATCTTTCCCGGCAAGACCCCGTTCGCGGTGTATTTCCAGTACGCCGGCGAGGACAACTCCGACGGCGGCAGCTACCTGCTCGGCAACGCCGCGCTCTCCGCCGGCATCGATTTTCCCCGGATCGGCCGTCACTTCGATGCGACCTACGAGGCCGCCGAATGGCAGAACATCTGGTACGTGCACAACATCTTCCTCGACGGCATGAGCAACTACGGGCTGGTGCTCGGCAGCTGGGGTGCGGATCAGCGCAATTTCAACGACGGCGTCGGCGCGCGCAGCCAGATGCTGCGCCTCGGCTGGGAGCCGCCCTTCGGCGGCTACCTGCAGCTGCGGGCGCGTACCCTCGCCAATGAAAGCTACTACGGCGGCGACAGCCGCCAGTACACGCCGGGGCAGCCGCTGCCCTTTCCCTACTACCACTACTACGACGTGACGCTCAGCTACTCGCATCCCTGGAACGGGCTCACGCTCGGCGGCGATGCCGTCGCCGGGCGCGACGTGGACGGCAGCTCGTTCACGCGGCTCGACCTCTTCGTCCGCTTCGGCGGCGAGGCGCGCTCGCGGGAGGACGACGGCGCGCAGGACGCGGACTCGGGCGATGCAGCCCCGCCGGCGCAGGGCGCGGAGCTGTTCGTCGATGCCGGCGTGAATGCGAGCCAGGTGCGCCTCGACCTCGACGGTCTCGCGCCGCTCACGACCAGCTCGGTCGGCGTGGGCGCGCACTTCGGTGTCGGCGCGCGCCGCGCGGTGTCGGCCCACAACGACCTCGGCGTACGGCTCGAGCTGGATGCGGTCGACGGGCACGCGCTCCTCGGCGTGCGCGCGCTCGACTACCGCTACCGCTTGAGCGATGCGCTCGCGCTCAGCCTCTTCGGCGGAGTCGACCGCTACGATCTGGCGACACCCGCTTACTCGATCTACTTCGGCACCGGCGTGCAATGGCGCAACTTCCTCGGCGCCCTCCCCGGATGGGACTTGGGTCTCGATCTGCGCCACGCGCAGAACATCGCCCGCGATCACGTGCTGCCGACCGACCCCCAGGGCCCGCGGCCGGACAGCTTCTACAAGATCGACGGCGCCGTGCTCTACCTGTCACGCCATTTCTAGCAGGCAGGCCGCCTGCCTACGGCGCGCCGCGCCGCGCGGCCTCAGGGCTCGAGGCCGAGGATCTCGAGCTCACCCGACTGGAAGCGCACGACGTCGCCCGGCTCGTGGCCGAGCAGGGCCTGCGCGAGCGGCGACACCCAGGAGAGCAGCCCGCGCGCCGCGTCCGCCTCGTCCTCACCCACCAGACGGAACGACTGCTCGCCGCCGCCGGCGCGCCTCACCGTGACCTGCACCCCGAAGCGCACGCGGTCGGGAGCGGCCGCCGGCGGGACGACACGTGCGCTCGCGAGCCGTTGCGCGAAGTAGCGCAGATCCCGCTCGATGCGGGCGCGCTGCGCGGCATCCCCGGCACTGCGCGCCGCGGTTCGTTCGCCCTCGAGCGAGCGCACCTGCGCCTCGAGGGCCGCAAGCCCCGCCGGGGTGACCAGGTTCGGGTGCGCGCTCACCGCCCGCTCGGGCACGACGCCCGGATCGTCGTCGGACTCGCGGGTGAAGGCGCGGCTCATGCGGCCTCGAGCCCCGTGAGCCGCACGCTCTCGCTCCACAGCCGCGCCGCCGCCTCGTCGCAGCGCGCCGCCGCGGCC
>DATKPR010000128.1:0-5416 GCA_035523985.1 Steroidobacteraceae bacterium
ACCTCGAGCAGTCCCGCCTTGGCATCGACCGCGCCGGTGAAGGCGCCCTTCTCGTGGCCGAACAGCTCCGACTCGAGCAGCTCGCGGCTCAAGCCCGCGCAGTTGAGGTCGATGAAGGGCTCCTCGGCGCGCGCCCCGTGCCGGTGCATCCACGCGGCCAGCACCCCCTTGCCGGCGCCGGTCTCGCCCTGAATCAGCACCGGCCGGTCGCTCGCGGCGATCTTCTCCACTTCGGCGCGCAGCGCCGCGACGGCCGCGCTCACGCCGGTGAAGGGATCGGGCGCCGCGCGCGCGGCGCGCGAGCGCGAGGCGAGCTGCGCCCGGCGGTTCTTGGCGTTCTCGAAAATGCGCTCGAGCAGCACGCCGAGCGTCGCCAGCGCCACCGGCTTGGTGAGGAAATACTCCGCGCCTTCGCGCATCGTCTGCACCGCCAGATCGATGGTGCCGTGTCCGGTGACCACGATGATGGGTACGCCCTCGTCGAGCTCGCGCAGCCGCGGAATGAGCTCGAGCGCGGTGGCGTCCGGGAGCGAGTAGTCGAGCAGCACCAGGTCCGGGCGCGCGCTCGCGAACGCCGTGCGCGCCGCCTGGCCCGTGGCCGCCTCGGCCACCTCGAAGCCGCGCAGCGTGAGGAACTCGCGCAGCGGCGCGCGGATCGCCGGCTCATCGTCCACCACCAGGATGGTCTTCGCCATGCTCAGGACGCCGCCGCGGCGGCGCGTGCCGGGTAACGGTCGAGGGCGCTGCGCACCGCCGCGAGCAGCTGCTGCGAGGAGCACGGCTTCTGGATGAAGTCCTGCCCCGGCGCGAGATTGAGCTCGCGCCCGGCCATGTCGGGGCTGTAGCCGCTCATGAAGATGATGCGCAGCGCCGCATCGCTGGTGCGCAGCCGCGCCGCCAGCTCCCGTCCGCTCATGCCCTGCGGCATGACGATATCGGTGAGCAGCAGGCGGATCGCATCGCGGTTGTCCTCCCACAGCCGCAGCGCTTCGGGGCCGCTGGCGGCCTGCAGCACCCGGTAGCCGGCGCGCTCGAGCGTGGTCGTGATGGCCTGGCACACGATGGGCTCATCCTCGACCAGCAGCACGGTCTCGGTGCCGCGCGGCGCCGCACCGGGCGCGGCGGCCGCTGCGGGCGCGGCGCGCTCCACGGCCGGCAGCAGGATCTCGAAGGTCGTGCCGCGGCCGAGCGCGCTCTGCACGCTGATCGCGCCGCCATGCTGCTTGACGATGCCGAACACCGTCGCGAGCCCGAGGCCCGTGCCCTTGCCCGGCTCCTTGGTGGTGAAGAACGGCTCGAAGATACGCAGCCGGTGCTCGGCGGCGATGCCGCAGCCGGTGTCGGCAACGCGCAGGCACAGGTAGCGCCCGGCGGCGACGTCGGGCGTGCGGGCCGCTTCGGCCGCGGTGAAGGTCCGCGGCGAGGTCTCGATGGTGAGCGTGCCGCCGGCGGGCATGGCATCGCGCGCATTCAACAGCAGGTTCATCAACACCTGGTCGAGCATGCCGGGGTCGGCGTGCGTGCGCAGCTCGCCAGCGTGCAGATTGAGCTTGACCTGCACGTCCTCGCCGATGATCCGCTGCAGCATCCTGGCGGTACCGACCACGGCCTCGTTGAGATCGAGGTCGTGCGGCTGCATCACCTGGCGGCGGCTGAACAGCAGCAGCTGCCGCGTGAGGTTCGCGGCGCGCTCGGCGAAACCGCGCAGCTGCCGCAGCTTCTCGTGCGCCGCCTCGGGCAGCCCCGGGATCATCTCGGTGAGCTCGGTCTGCATCAGCATGGCCGCGAGGATGTTGTTGAAATCGTGCGCCACGCCGCCGGCGAGCTGGCCGATGCCCTCCATCTTCTGCGACTGGCGCAGGTGCTCCTCGAGCTGGCGGCGCTCGGTGATGTCCTCCGCGGTGCCGACGATGCGCTGCACCACCCCATCGGCACCGCGCACCGGAAAGGCGCGGTCGTGCACCCAGCGGACCGTGCCATCCGGGCGCACCACCCTGAAAGTCTCGTCGTAGCGGCCGGATACCTGCCGGGCGATGGCCTGGCGCACGCGCTCGCGGTCCTCGGCATGGATGGCCTCGATCCAGGTCACCGGCGCGGCGCGCAGGCTGGCGCACGAGCGTCCCCAGATCTTCTCGTAGGCCGGGCTCACGTAGAGCATCTCGCGCTTGTCGACGTCGGTCATCCAGAACACTTCGTCCATGTTCTCGGCCAGCTGCCGGAAGCGCTCCTCGCTCTCGTGCAGATTGGCTTCGGCGTGCCGGCGGGCCGTCTCGCGGCGGTTCACCTCGAGCGCGAGACCGATGTTGACGGCCAGCTCCCCGACCACCGCGAGCTCCTCGATGTCGAAGAAATCGGGCTCATTCGCGTAGAGGTTGATGATCCCCACCACCCGGCCATCGACCTTGAGCGGCGCGGCGCCGGAAGCGCGGTAGCCGCGCTTGAGCGCCTCGCGGCGCCATGGCGCGAAGCCCGGGTCGGTCGCGATGTCGTTGGAAGTCGTGACCTGGCCGCTCAGGTAGCAGCGCCCGGCGGGCCCCCGGGACCGCGCCGCATCGCGCAGATCGATGTTGATGAACTCGAGATAGCCGTCGATCACGCCGGCGGCGGCCGCCGGCCTCAGCCAGTTCCCGCCCTCGTCGGGCACCCCGATCCAGGCGCCGCGGAACCTGCCCTTGTCGACGGCGATGCGGCAGGCGGCCTCGAACAGGCGCTGCGGATCCTTCTCGCGCAGCATCATGCCGTTGATGTCGCTCAGCATGGCGTACATGCGATTCAGCTGCTGCACGCGCAGCTCCGCCTGCTTGCGCCGCGTGGTGTCGGCGAGCAGCGTACAGAGGTAGTCGACGCTGCCGTCGCGCTTGCGGACGCAGCCCGTGGCGATGCTCGCCCAGATGACCTCGCCGCCCTTGCGCACGTAGCGCTTCTCGAGCGTGTAGCTGTCGACCTCGCCCGCCAGCATGCGCGCGAACTGCACGGTGTTGGCGGCGACATCGTCCGGGTGCGTGAGCTGCTCCCAGGTCATGGCGAGCAGCTCCGCGCGCGAGTAGCCGAGCATCGCGCACAGACGGTCGTTGACCACCAGCCACCCCTTGTCGGCGGAGGTGATCGCGAAGCCGTTGAGCGGCAGCTCGAAGAAGCTGCGCAGGCGCGCCTCGCTCTCGAGCAGCTTGTCCTGCGCCAGCTTGCGCTCGGTGATATCCACGATGAAGGCGATGCGCGCCGGTCCATCCGGCAGCGCGATGTCGGCGACGGATGCCTGCACGGGGAAGCGGCTGCCGTCGAGCCGCTGCGCCACGCCCTCGAAGGTCTCGGCCACCGGCAGGCCGAGGCGCATGCGCTCGCGGCGCTCCTCGATGACCGGCCGGGACTCCGCCGCCCAGTGGTCGGTCAGCGGCGTACCGATCACCGCCGCCGCATCCGGGTAGCCGTAGATGCGGGCGTAGCGGCGGTTGGCGTAGATCACGAGGCCGTCGCGGGTCATGCCGATCGCCTGCGGTGCCTGCTCGATCGCCACGCGCAGCCGTGCCTCGCTCGCCCGCAGCGATTCCTCGGCCTGGCGCCGCTCGGTGATGTCCTGCAGGTAGCTGATGAAGAGCGGCTGACCGTCGGCGCCGCGCGTGAGCGCGGTGGAGACGTGCACCCAGACACTGCGCCCGTCCTTGTGCAGGTAGCGCTTGACGAAGTCGGCGCTGCGCGCACCGCCGGCGAGCGCGGCGGCGATGAAATCCGCGCCGATGTGCTGGTCGGCGGGGTGCGTCAGCTCGCGGAATGTGAGGCGGGTCAGCTCCGCCGCCTCACGCCCCACCATCCGGCACAGCGTCCGGTTGACCTCGAGGAATCTTCCGTCGGTACCGACCAGCGCCACGCCGGCGGCGGGGTTCTCGAATACGCTCTCGAGCAGCTCCCCGCCCGCGCGCCGCGTGAGCGCGCCGCGGCGCACGCGGCCGGCCCCGGCAGCCCGCGGCCGCGCGCTTCGCTTCGGCTGTGCGGTCTTCTTCTTGCGCATCCCTGTCGTGTGCCCCGGGGTTAGCCGCCCGGACATTCTCCTACTCCCGGGACGGACTGTCCCATTTCCGGGACGCCAGCTCTGCGGCAGCCGTCACGGACCCGAACGCCGCCCTGGGATAAAAGCTTTGAGTGTCCGAGGGTTGCGGCTTTCCAGGCCAACGCCCGGGGCCGCTGGAACGATGCTTGCAATCCATGGAAGGAATGGCAGCCGTGACCGCTCAACCGCTCGACGCCGCACTCGAGTCCGCCCGACAGCGCATCGCGCGGCTGCCGGCGTTGCCGGTGCTCGATCCGCGCCTGATGCAGGTGCTCGCCGAACGGGACGTCGACGTGCAGTACCAGCACCTGCGCGAGCTGCTGCGGGTGGATCCGGCGCTCGCCGCCCGCGTGCTCAAGGTCGCGAACTCCGCCTTCTACGGCTCGCGCTCGATCACCTCGATCGACCGTTCGCTCACGGTGCTCGGCGCGGTGGCGGTCGCCGGCATCGCCATGGTGGCACGCTTCGACGCCAACCTCGCGCCGCAAAACCCGAAGTCGGCCGTATTCAAGGCGCTGCGCCGGCACAGCCTGATGACGGCAGTGGCCGCCAAGGCGCTCGCGGCGCGCACCGACAGCAGCCTGTGGGATCGTGAGGCCGCCTTCGTCGTCGGCCTGCTGCACGATCTGGGCTGGATCGTCCACGTGCAGCTCGAGCCCGAGCGGGCGCTGCGCGCCGGGAACGCACCGGACTTCGACCCCGCGGAGCACTCGCTGCTCAGCGCCGCGCTGTTCGCGCACTGGCAGCTGCCCGCCCAGTTCATCGAGGCGGTACGCGACCACCATCATCTCGGGGAATCCGGTCCTGCCTCGATGGGCTGCGCGCTGCTCGCGGTGGCCGAGCAATGCGCCATGTACGGCGGCGACGAGTTCGGCCAGCAGCTGCGGCCGCAGGACGCGCAGCTGCCGCTCGCCCTGTTCAGGCTCACGCCGCCCGAGCTGCGCGAGCTCGGCCTGCGCTGCGCGGCCGAAGCCGATGCCATCGATACCCTGGTGAACTGACCGGATGGAAACCGATACCCAGATTCTGCGGGTGCTCGACGCCGACTTCGGCGGCGAGCCGCCCGACGAGGCGCCGGTCCGCGACCGCCTCACCGGCATGCTGAGCCGCGAGGCCCTGCTCGCACGGCTCGCCCGCAGCGTCGAGCGGGCCGCGGCGCAGCCGCGCAACGGCTTCGCGCTGCTCTATCTCGATCTCGACCGCTTCAAGCTCGTGAACCACGCCTACGGACACGAGGCGGGCGATGCGCTGCTGCGCCAGGTCGGCGAGCGCGTACGCACCACCAGCCGCGCCACGGATGCGGTGCTGGCGGCGACCCCCGGCAATGCCGCCGCGCGGCTCGGGGGCGATGAGTTCGTGGTGCTGCTCGAG
>DATKPR010000129.1:0-35665 GCA_035523985.1 Steroidobacteraceae bacterium
GCTTTCGCCCACGCCGCCAGGCTGATTGCACAGCGCGAAGACGCCGAGCATCAGGTGCATTCCAACCCGCAGCTGTTCGTCGGGGCGGCGATGCGCGCGAAGCTGCGCGAGGTCGAGGCGCCGCCGCCGAACCAGGGGCACGGCCCGGTGGTCGCGCAGCGCTGAGGTACAATTCCTCATGGCCAACACCGCTTCGCGCCGCGCACGGCGTTCGCGCCGGCCGACTGCATCAACCCAACAGCCCCGTCGCCCCGCCGCCCCAGCGCCGCTGTCGGTCGTGATCCTCGCCGCCGGCGAGGGCAAGCGCATGAAGTCGGGGCTGCCCAAGGCGCTGCAGCCGCTCGCCGGCCGCCCGATCCTGCAGCACGTCATCGATACCGCGCGCGCGCTCGAGCCCGCCGCGATTTACGTGGTGTACGGACACGGCGGCGAGCGCGTGCCCGCCGCCTTTCCCGGCGAGCCGATCCGCTGGATCCTGCAGGCCGAGCGCCGCGGCACGGGGCACGCGGTGCTTAAGGCCATGCCGCAGATACCGGACGAGCACCGGGTGCTGGTGCTGTACGGCGACGTGCCGCTGATCCGCCGTGCGACGCTGCTCGATCTCCTCGGGCACGGCGCGCGCTCCCAGGTCAGTCTCCTCACCATGCGCACCGACGACCCGGCCGGCTACGGCCGCATCGTGCGCGACCGGCACGGCAGCGTGCGCCGCATCGTCGAGGAGAAGGACGCGAGCCGCGCGCAGCTCGCCATCCGCGAGTGCAACACCGGTGTGCTGGCAGCTCCGGCGCGGGCGCTGCGCGGCTGGCTCGAGCGTCTCACCCCCGAGAACTCCCAGGGCGAGTACTACCTGACGGACGTCATCGCCGCGGCGGTCCGGGACCGCGTCCCGGTGCGGCCGGTGGTGGCGGCACTCGCCAGCGAGGTTCTCGGCATCAATGACAAGGTGCAGCTGGCCGCCGCCGAGGCGGCGCTGCGCGCGGCCACGGCCCGCGAGCTCATGCTCGCCGGCGTCACGGTGGCCGACCCCGCCAGGCTCGACGTGCGCGGCACCGTCACGCACGGCGCCGACGTGTTCCTCGACGTGAACGTGGTGCTCGAGGGCCGCGTGGTGCTCGGCGCGGGCGTGCGCATCGGTCCCGGCTGCCTCATCCGCAACAGCGAGATCGGCGCGGGCACCGAGGTGTTCGCGCATTGCGTGATCGACCGGGCGCGCATCGGACCGGAGTGCAACATCGGGCCGTTCGCGCGCTTCCGCCCGAGCTCGACGCTCGCGCGCGGCGTGCACATCGGCAACTTCGTCGAGGTGAAGAACTCGACGATGGGCGAGGGCTCCAAGGCCAACCATCTCGCCTACGTGGGTGACGCCGAGCTCGGCGCGCGCGACAACATCGGCGCCGGCACCATCATCGCCAACTACGACGGCGCCAACAAGAATCGCACGATCATCGAGGACGACGTGCACACCGGCAGCAACAGCGTGCTGGTGGCGCCCATCACGGTCGGCGCCGGTGCCACCATCGGCGCGGGCTCGACCGTGACCAGGAGCGTGCCGGCCGGCAAGCTCACGGTGGCGCGCGCGCCGCAGCAGACCGTCGAGGGCTGGCAGCGCCCGGTAAAAGAGAAGAAAGAGAAGAAGTAGCTTCCTGCAACCTGTTTGTAGCACTCGTTCGCTACCGTTTGGCGCCTTCCGGTCAAAACGCGCCACAGGTGAGGGTCCATGAGTGCGTCGGAGCTTGAACGGGCCGAGTGGCTCGATTCACCTTTCTGGGATCGGCTCGACCGGCTCGAGAGCCGTCATCGGCAGGTGCTGAGCGCGCACGAGCGCGCGCAGCGCGAGTTCGAGCGCTTCAGCACGCTCGAGCCGGGGGAGTTGCGCGCGGCCTGGGAGCGCTACTGCGAGGTGATCGCGGAGCTCGACCGCGCCACCGCCGACATCGAATCGCTGCGGATGTGCGCGCTCTGATCCCACTGCCCAGAGCGCCCAAGGTGCTGTCGCGGCGGGCGCTGGAGGAGCTCAACTCGCTGCAGGCGAGCGTGCAGGCGTACGGCAGCACGCGCAGCAAGGCGCTGCGCATCTTCGTCGCCAGCCGCAACGTCACCAAGGTGGACGCGCAACGCGAGTTCTGGCTCGAGTTCTCTCTCGCCGACCAGGAGTACCGCTTCGCCGTGCGGCGGCTCGCCGCATTCTGCGATGCGCACGCGCTGCGCAGGAAGCTGCCGGCGGGACGGCCCTGAGGGCCGCAGCGGGCGGCTCGACCCGGGCTCTTCCGTGTCCGACATCGACAGTCCCGCCGAGGCGCACGCGCTGCGCGCGCAGGCCGCGCTCGAGCGGCGCGACTGGGCGGAAGCCGCGCAACAGGCGCGCCGCTCGCTGTCGCATGCGCGTGACAACCCGAGCGCCTGGTATGCCCTCGGGCGCGCATACAAGGAGCTCGGTGACCTCGAAGCGGCCATCGCCTGCTACCGGCGCGCGCTGCTCGGCGCGCCCGGCAATAGCGAGCTGCTCACCAGTCTCGGTACCGCATACGCCCTGAAGGGGGCGGTCGATGAGGCGCGGCGTACCTACGAGCAGGTGCTGGCGCGCGAGCCTGGGCATGCGGGCGCGGCCGCGAGCCTTGCGGCGCTGTCGGCTGCGCCGGCCGGCGGGTCGCGCGGTCTCGCGCAGCTACGTGCAGAAGCGCAGGCGCTGCGCGCCGCGGGACGGCCGGCCGAAGCGCTCGCCAGGTGCCGCGAGGCCTTGCGGCTCGCGCCGCGGTCCGCGCCCCTGCTCTTTGCGACCGGCTTGCTGCTCGATGAGCTCGGGGATCAGCCCGAGAGCCTCGCCCGGTTCGAGGCAGCGGTGCGCGCCGACCCGGCGTACGTGCCGGCGATCGAGATGGCGCGGCGCATCTGCATCGGCGCGGGGCTGCTCGACAAGGCGCGGCGCTACACGCAGATGCTGCTCGCGCGCGGCGACGACGACGATCTGCGCCTCGCGCTTGCCCTGTGCGTGCGCGCCATTCAGCCATCGGCCGGCGAGCTCGAGCGATCGCGGGTCGAGTACCGGCGCGGGCTCGACGAAGCGCTCGCGCGAGGCTGGCGCGGCTCGCAGCTGAATGCCGCGCACATCGTCGGCGCCTTCTTTCTCGCCTACCAGGGTGACTGCAATGCCGCGCTGCAGCGCAAGGCCGCGCAGCTCTTTGCCGCCGCCTTCCCCAACCTGGGGTTCACGGCCGCGCACTGCGCCGCGGACCGCGGCCGCCGGCCGGGGCGCATCCGGGTGGGCTTCATCTCCGCCTTCCTGAACAATCACTCCATCGGCAAGACGAGCGCCGGCCTCATTGCCGGGCTCGACCGCGAGCGCTTCGAGGTCTACGCGCTGCACCTGCCGCCCGCCAGGCGCGATGCGGTCGAGCTGGCGATTCGCGCCAGCGCCGATCGCGCGATCGACGTCGATGCCGACCTCGGGCGCGCGCAGCGGCAGATCGCCGCGCTCGAGCTCGACGTGCTCTTCTACCAGGACATCGGCATGGAATCGATGTCCTACCGGCTGGCCTGCTCGCGGCTCGCGAGCGTGCAGTGCGTCTCGTACGGGCACCCGGACACGACCGGTATCCCGAACATGGACTACTTCGTATCCAACGATCTTTACGAGGGCGAGGGCGCCGCGGGCCACTACACCGAGCGGCTGTTCCAGCTGCGCGCTCTGCCGACGCTCGCCTACTACTCCCGCCCGCAGGCTCCGGCGGCCGTGCCCGAGCGCGGCGTCTTCGGGCTGCACGGCGACGACCACGTATACCTTTGCCCGCAGACGCTCTTCAAGCTCCACCCGGACTTCGATTCGCTGCTGGCCGGCATCCTGCGGCGGGACCCGCAGGGGATCATCGTCCTCATCAGGGGCCAGTACGAGGATCACACTCAGGCGCTGCGCGAGCGGCTGTGGCGCAGCCTCGGCGCGCTCGCGCAGCGCATCCTGATCCTCGATCGCATGCCGTTCGCGAGGTACATGCAGCTGCTGTCGATCGGCGACGTCTGCCTCGACACGATCCATTTCAACGGCATGAACAGCTCGCTCGAGGCGCTCTCCGCGGGCCTGCCCATCGTGACGCTGCCCGGAGCGCTGCAGCGCGCACGGCACACCCAGGCGATGTACCGCACGCTCGGCGTCACCGACTGCATCGCGCACTCCGCCGGGAGCTACGTCGACATCGCGGTGCGGCTCGCCTGCGACGCCGACTTCGCACGCTCGGTCCGCAGCCGCATCCGCGAGCGCGCCGGGCTGCTCTACGAGGATGCACGGGTGCTGCGGGAGTTCGAGCGGTTTTTCATCAGCGCGCTGCGCGAGCAACGCCCGGATATCGTCTGGCCCGAGGCGCGCCGCGCCGGCGACTCGCGGGCAGCGTGACGCCGCCATGACTCATCCGCCCCCGATCGAACGCGTGACCCACGACGGCGTCGAGCTCGCCATCATCCTGCGCGCCCACTACCGGCAGGAAGGCATCGGCTTCTTCACGCCCAGCCATTATTCCCAGCAGCTCGGCTACATGTCCCGGCCTGCCGGGTACCGCATCGCGCCGCACATTCACGTCCCGGTACCGCGCGCCGTGACGCTCACCAGCGAGGTGCTCATCGTGCGCTCCGGCAGGGTGCGCGTGGATTTCTACGGCGTCGATCGCAGCTACGTCGAGAGCCGCATCGTGGCCGCGGGCGACGTACTGCTGCTCGCCGCGGGCGGGCATGGCTTCGAGATGCTCGAGCCCTGCGAGCTCATCGAGGTCAAGCAGGGGCCGTACGCCGGCGATGCCGACAAGGCGCGCTTCGAGCCCGTTGCGGCCGGGCAGCTCAGGCTGCGCGAGTGATTCATGGACGCCCGCGCCTTCATCCCGGTCAACGAGCCGCTCCTCGCGGGCAACGAGAAGCGCTATCTCGCCGAGTGCATCGATTCCGGCTGGATCTCAGCCGACGGCCCGTTTGTCGAGCGCTTCGAGGCGGCCATGGCCGTGCGCGCCGGGCGGCGGCACGGCATCGCCGTATGCAACGGCAGCGCCGCGCTCGACGTCGCCATCGAAGCACTCGGGATCGGCCCGGGCGATGAGGTCATCCTGCCCGCTTTCACCATCATCTCCTGCATCGCGCAGATCGTGCGCAGCGGGGCGACGCCGGTGCTGGTGGACAGCGACGCGCGCACCTGGAACATGGACGTGCGGCAGATCGAGGCCCGGGTCACGGCGCGCACGCGCGCGATCCTCATCGTGCACGTGTACGGCTTGCCGGCCGATGTCGGGCCGGTGCTCGAGCTGGCTGAGCGGCGCGGGCTGCACGTCATCGAGGACGCGGCGCAGATGCACGGCCAGAGCTACCGCGCGCGGCCGTGCGGCAGCTTCGGGAACCTGAGCACCTTCAGCTTCTATCCCAACAAGCTCGTGACGAGCGGCGAGGGCGGCATGGTGCTCGCCGACGACGCGCGGCTGGCCGCCGCGTGCCGCAGTCTGCGCAACCTGTGCTTCGAGCCCGGGCGGCGCTTCGTCCACGAAAGGCTCGGCTGGAACTTCCGCATGAGCAATCTGCAGGCGGCGGTCGGCCTCGCGCAGCTCGAGCGGCTCGATGAGTTCGTCGCACGCAAGCGTGCCATGGGCCGCCGCTACCACGAGCTCCTGTCCGGCCTCGAGGGGCTGGAGCTTGCGCCCGCGGCCGCCGACTACGCCGCGAGCATCTACTGGGTGTACGGCATCGTGCTCGCCGACTCGGTGGCCGTCGATGCCGCCGCCATGATGCGCCGCCTGGCGGAGCACGGCGTGGGCTGCCGCCCGTTCTTCTGCCCCATGCACCTGCAGCCGGTGCTGCGCAAGCGCGGCCTGTTCGCCGGCGAGTCGTACCCGGTAGCCGAGCGGCTCTACCGGCGGGGTCTTTACCTGCCGAGCGGGCTCGCGCTCACCCAGGGACAGATGGAGCGGGTTGCCGAAGCGCTGCGGGCGGTGCTGCGCGCATGAACGCCGTGTTCGAGGGGTACGCGGATTACTACGACCTCCTCTACCGCGACAAGGACTACGCCGGGGAGGCGCGCTACGTGCAGTCGCTGCTGGCGCGCCACGGCAAGCCGCGCGGCGCCGTGCTCGATCTCGGCTGCGGTACCGGCCGCCACGCCATCGAGCTGGCGCGGCTCGGCTTTACGGTCTGCGGGATCGATGCGAGCCGGCGCATGATCGCGCACGCGCGCGCGCGCATCCCGGCCGAGCTCGCGGCGCAGCTCGGCTTCGAGACGGGCGACGTACGCTCGCTGCGTCTCGGCCGGCGCTTCGATGCGGTAGTCGCGCTGTTCCACGTGGCGAGCTACCAGACGACGGATGCCGACCTCGGCGCGATGCTGGCGACGGCACGTGAGCATCTCGCTCCCGGCGGGGTGCTGGTCTGCGATTTCTGGTACGGACCGGGCGTGCTGGCGGACCCGCCCGCGGTGCGCCTCAAGACGGTCGCGGGGCCGCACGGGCCGGTGACGCGCATCGCCGAGCCCGCGGTGCGGCCCGCGCAGCATTGCGTGGACGTGAGCTACACCCTCAAGGTCCGGGAGCGCCCGGGTGCGGCCGTGACGGAGCTCAGGGAAATGCACCGCTTACGGTATTTCTTCCTGCCGGAGCTGCGTGAGCTGCTCGGCGCCGCGGGACTCGAGCTGTACGCGGCCGAGGCCTGGCGCGGCGGCGAGCTCGAGTCCGCGCCCTGGAGCGCGGTGCTCACCGCGGGGCCCCGATGAGAACCAACGACATACTGGTGGCCGCGTTTCCGAAGAGCGGCATCACCTACTTCGGTTTCCTCCTCACCGCCGCGCGGCTGCACCACAACGGCATGGCGCTGCGGCCGACGATGTACAACATCGACTTCCTGCTCATCGACAGCCACAAGATGGCGGGTCAGCAGCCGGGCAGCATCTGGCACGACGGGATCGGCGACCTCTACAAGACGCACGATCGCTTCGCGAAGCTGCCGAACGTCATCTACGTGCTGCGCGACCCGGTGGAGACGCTGCGCAGCTACTATCATTTCCGGCGCCAGCTCGGCACGCGCGAGGGCGTCGGGGAATTCCTCGCCGGACCCCACGGCATCGACGCCTGGACCGCGCACGTGCGCTCGTGGCTGATCGACAATCGCGCCGCCGAGCAGTCCGTGTTCGTGACGCTCTACGAGTCGCTGGTAGCGCGGCCGCGCGAGGAGCTGCGCGCGCTCGGCGCTCAGCTGGGGCTCGAGTTCTCGCCGCAGTCGCTCGACCACGCGGTCGCGACGGCGAGTCTCGAGCGCATGCGCGTCAGCGAGGCGGCATTCGTCGCGCGCAATCCCGTCAACGCCCGCTTCACCCTCGAGTTCGTGCGTCCCGGCGGGCAGCGGCAGGTCGAGGGCTTCACGCCGCCGCTCATCGAGTCGATCAACGTGCGTGCGCGGCCCCTTTATGAAGAGGTCAGGAGCCGCCTCGGGTCCCCACCCGCACCGCTACGGCCGGGAGTCAGCGGGTGAGGGTGCTGTTCGTCGGTCACCCCTCCGACCGGCCGACCGACGGCGGCGGCGCCTCCTACGGCCGTACCGTCCTCAGCGGGCTGCGGCGCGCATCCATGGCGCACGAGTGGAGCTATCTGCAGGCGGTGCCCGGCAGGGCCACCATCCAGGCGGCCGCCGTCGAGCAGCGCAGCGACTTCGTCTGGTTCCTCTCTCCTTATTATGAGCCCGTGCAAGTGCCGTTCGCGGTCACCGTGTGGGATCTCGGGCATCGTGAGCTGCCGTGGTTTCCCGAGGTGTCGCTCAGCGGCTGGACGTTCGACCAGCGCGAGTCCTTTTACCGTTACGTGCTGCCGCGCGCGACGGCGGTCGTGGTCGGCAACGGCGTCGGCGCACGCAGCGTCCGCGACTTCTACCAGGTGCCGCCGGCCAACATCCACGAGCTGCCGTTGCCGGTCGATGTCGGGCAGCTGGCCGGTATCGCCGCGGATCCGGGCACGCTCGCCCCCCTGGGCCTCGCCGCCGGCAGTTTCCTGCTCTACCCGGCACAGTTCTGGCCGCACAAGAACCACGTGACGCTGGTCGATGCGCTGGCGCGGCTGCGCGCGCGCGGCAGCTCCCTCAGGCTGGTATTCACCGGGAGCGACAAGGGCAATCGCGCGCATGTCGAGCGCTATGTCGCGGAGCGGGGATTGAGCGAGTCGGTGCGGTTCCTCGGCTTCGTCGACGGCCCGGTGCTGCAGCAGCTGTACCTGGCGGCCGCGGCGCTCCTGTTCGGCTCGCTGCTGGGGCCTGACAATCTGCCGCCGCTCGAGGCGATGGCGCTGGGGTGTCCGGTGGTGTGCGCCAACTACGCCGGCGCGCACGAGCAGCTCGGCGAGGCGGCGCTCTACTTCGAGGGGCTCGACGCGGCGGGCGCCGCGGCGCAGATCGAGGCGCTGCTCGACCCGCAGCTGCGGGCCAGGCTCGTGAGCCGCGGCCGGGAGCTGGTGCGCTCCCGCGACGTCGCCGGCTACGTCGGCCGCATGACGGGGCTCCTCGACGACATCGCCCGGGTGCGCCGCCTGTGGGCGCCCGGCAACGTCTACCGTCACTCCTGAAGCGGCCGCTCCAGGTAGACCTGCATCCCGCGCGCCCCCGCGGCCGCCCCCCGGGCTCTGCCGACGAAATCGCCCGCGCCGGCGAAGATCCGCGGCAGCAGGAAGTGCGGCAGCCGGTACTGGGGATGGCAGGTCGAGGTGCTCTGCGCGTGCAGCAGGTGTAGCGCGAGCCCCGCCTCATCGTCCATGCAGACGATCCTGAACTTCGAACGGATCGCCTCGATGAAGGCGGGCTCCTCGCGCAGATTGGCATCGGCGAAGCGCGCGCTGTCGCGCAGCGCCGTTCGGTAGACGTAGCTGAAGCCATAGCCGAGATAGTTGTCGGCCAGGCCCGCCGCCTCCTCGCGTCCGACGACGTGTACGCGCAGCACGTTTGCGTAGCAGCCGAACTGCAGCCCGGCCGCGTTCCGCAGGGCCCAGTAGCCGAAGAAATCGTGGCGCAGATCGTAGAGGTAGTAGCCGCTCAGCTTGACGAAGTCGGCGCCGCGCGACTCGAGCAGCTCCACCATGCTGTGGAGGTAATCGGGCGCGTAGTAATCGTCGTCGTCGAAGTGCGCGATGAGTCCGCCGCGCGCATCGGCCAGCAGCGCGTTGCGTTTCGCGCCGATGGTCATGCGTTGCGCCACGTGCCGATAGCGGATGCGGGGGTCGGCGGCGCCCGCCAGCGCCGCGCAGGGCTCACGGCTGTCGTCGAGGATGAGCCACTCGTAGTTCGGGTAGCTTTGTGCGCGGATCCAGCGGGCCGCCTCCCCGAGGAACCAGGCGCGCTCGTAGGTCGGGGTGATGATGCTGACGAGGGGTCGGGTCATCCCGGTCCGGCCTCACCAGGGGAAGCGCCGAAAGCGATCGATCAGGCGGTGCCCCTCGGCGCGCGCCTCGGCGCCCGCGGACTCGTTGCGGGAGATCTGTCCCATGCCGGATGCGGCGTGCACCATGCGCCGCACCAGCGGCACGCCGGCGGGGTGTCCGCACAGGCGCACGTTGCACCCGCCCGCCCGCAGACACTGCAGCAGATGCGGGCGCCCCGCCAGTGCCTGCGCGTCGGGAAGGCCCGCGCTTTCGACCAGGTGCATGCGCCGCAGCCGCGAGTCGCCGAGGCGGCCAAGCCATTCGTTGTCGAGATGCCAGCGATAGTTCGTGTCGAAGGCGCCGATGAGACGCCACGACCCGATCGGCATGAGCCACCCGGAAGGGGTGGGAAAATCGTTGACCTTGAGCGGCTGCCCGCACGCATCGACCTCGAGTTGGGTGCTGGAGACGAAGTCGCAGCGCTCCAGCGCCCGCAATGCGTACGCGGTCTTCAGCGGGTGCCACTCGTCGTCGTCCTCGAGGAATGCCAGGTAATCGCCGCGCGCCACCGCCGCGCCCGCATTGAGCGCGGCGGCCTGGCCCCGGGCCTCGGCCTCGATGAACTGCACGCCCGCGAGGCCCTCGGCGCGCGGCACCGCCGCGCCCCGGTCGAGGCTCACGATGACCTCGAACTCGACGCCGGGGTCGAGCACCTGAGCGCGGATCGAGCCCACGCAGCGCGTGAGAAAGCGCGGCTGATCCGCTTGCGTCCGCGATGGAATCACCACGCTGATCATGGCGCAAATGGTAAACCATCGCTTTCCGCCGGGGTCACACGCGTGTCAAGGAACACTGCGAGAGTCGCCTTTTTTCGGAGGCGACGCGCTTGGCAATGCCGACTCGCATCCTCGTCGGATTCATGCTGCTGGGCTTTACGGGCACCCTGCTGGTCCATTGGCGCGACCTGGCCGAGTGGTGGATGCCTCGCCCGTCCCACACGCTGTCGCTTGTCCGGGCTTTGCCGGCGCGCGCCGGCGTCCCGCCGGGCGCGCAGCGTGGCGAGGTTGCGGCGCTCGGCGGCCCGTCGCGGCCCGCAATGACCGCGCCTGCCGCGCCCGAGAGCGCCGCCGCGCCGGCCATCGAAGTGCCGGCACCCGGCGGTGCCGACGCTCCGCCGTTGCCCGTGATGTTCGCCGTTCACCACGACGGCGACGCGGAGCTCGATGTGGTCAACACCTCGGACGAGGCTCTCACGGTTACGATCCTGGTCGCCGACAATCCTAAAGCGCAGATCTTCATGCCGCCCCGCGTCGAACAGCACCTGGGGAGCGACTCCGGCATCGAGCTCGAGCCGGGCTCGAGCGTCACGCTGCGCAGTGCCGGCTACCAGGAGCTCACGCAGACCGTGCGCTGAGCGATCGCGCGACGCCTGACGCACCCGTTCGTCATTCAAACGCGATACGCGTGCACCACTGCGTGTCGCCGGCGCGTCACCAGTGCTCATTTCGCCGCTGCCACAGTGGGTGAAGGTTCACATTTCGATCACGGACCTGCCACATGCGCTCGCCAATATGCGCAGCAACGAGCGGGTCGGCGCGGGTGCGTCGGGTGCCGCGAGGGAGCCGCGAGGATCTGCTGCGCGGACATGGCGATAAGGGTTTCTCACATGCGGGAGTTCACATGAAAAATCTGGTTAAGGCAGGAGTCGGCGCGGCGCTGGCTCTGGGAGCGGTCGCGGCACACGCCTCGATCACCGTGCCGACGAGCAGCAACACGGCCGATACCGCCGTGCTGTTCGTCGATGTGTTCACCGGCACGACGCTGGATAAGGCGTACGTGGGCGATACGAACATTCAGGTTTCGAGCATCGTGGCCGGCACGCTGCCGTCGACGTTCTCGGACGCCAATCTGCAGACTCTGCTGACGACGTACGCCAACCAGCCGGGTACGACCACGTACTGGGCGCTGGAAGGAGCCAACAACTACGGCAACGCGCCGCAGTTGATCACGTCGAGCGCCAGCAAGCCGGCGGTTGTCGGGTCGACCGGCAACGGACTCTTCACCGCGGGCGTCTCGTTCCACGGCGAGATCAACGGCGTCAACGGCCTCATCAACGGCTCGCCCACGTCGGTACTGCTCGACAGCGATGCCCAGTTGACGGGCAGCGGCTTCAACCCGCTTGCGCTCGCCGGCGACGTCGCCAACTGGTACGGCAACACCGGCCAGATCACGACCACCGGGCTCGGCACGCAATCGGTGATCTACTCGATGACCGCCACCGACACGCAAAACATAACCGCGGGCGTGCTCACGGCGGTCTTCAACGCGGCGCTGACTTCGAGCGGCCTGACCTTCACGCCCATCAGTGCGGTGCCGATCCCGGCCGCACTGTGGCTGCTCGGCAGCGGCTTGCTCGGCCTCCTGGGTGTCGCCCGGCGCCGCGTCGGCGTTGCCTGATCACTGAAACACACCACCAGATTCAGATTTAGGAGATCTGCATGAATCGTTCACTTCCCATTGCGGCTGCGGTGACGGCCGCGCTCGCGGCAGGCGCGGCCTACGCGGCCGGACCGAGCGTTGCCGCCATCAATTTGATCCCTGCGAAGAACACCATCTACATTTCCGGCTCTTCGGCCATCAAGGGCGCGCTCAGCACCAGCATCATCAACACCTTCTGCGGCGGCGCCGGCAACACGACGGTCATCTCGACGACCGGCGACAAGAACTGGCTGGGCTTTGCCTGCACGCCGGTGAGCGGTCTGGCCACCAATTCGGGCAACTACCTGATCGATTTCCGCTTCGAGGGCGGCTCGGTGACGGGCTACCTGCCGATCGCCAATGCCACCGCCGGAGTGCTGCAGATCGACGGCCCGACGCTCACGGCCACCTCGATTGCCGTGGTCGGTACCACCGAAGCCAACGGACAGCTCGACAACTTCACGACCTCCGCGGGCGGCACGCTGACGCGCCACCCGGTGGATCTCGGTATCGGCGACGTCGAGCCGAAGGCCATTACCGGCAACAACTACCCGCAGGACTACTGCACGACCGTCTTCGGCCCGGTCAACAACAACGGGATGTTCTCACTCAGCCCGACCGGGCTGATCGTTGACGAGGTCTACGCTCTGTTCGTCAACGAGACCGGCGGCACCTTCACCCAGAACCCGATGAACCTGTCGCAGCAGGTGCTGGGCGACATCCTGTCGGGCGGCATCAAGGACTGGAGCAAGGTAACCGACATCAACGGCAATGCCGTGGTCAACGCCTCGACCCCGATCACCGTCGTCAACCGCGAGTACGGCTCGGGCAGCCGCACCGCGACCGACATCCTCATCGTCGGCGACAACTGCTCCTCGAACGCGACCAACGAGACGATCATCGCGCAGCCCGCGAAGACCCGCTACTTCTCGACGGGCGATGTGCTGGCAGCTGCCGGCAGCGTGGCCGGAGCGATCACCTACGCGACCGTCGAGAACGCCCCCGCGACCAACCTGACGATGGTCAATCTGAACGGCGTTGCGCCGACCAACCTGAACGCGGCGCTGGGCAGCTACCCGTTCTGGGTGGAGGCAGCGTACATCAACAATGCTGCGACGACCGGCGCGGACAGCCTGGCGATCAACAACATCGTCGCGGGCCTGCAGAATGAGGCGACCACCGCGGCGCTGTCGGACATCAACGCCATCCCGGACGTGGCTGCGGCAACCGGCGGTAACTTCAATAGCACGGTCCACGCCAACCCGGTCAACTCGGGAGTAGTGCCCTCCGGCGGCGGTACGGCGACGGTTTACATCAATCCGTTCACGCGTGCTGCCAACGGCAAGGGCTCGACGTGCCACACGCCGGTGTTCAGCGCCACCGCGTTCCCCTGAACGCACCGCCAAGAAGCGCTGTATAGGCGAGCCTCTACTGGCCCCCCGTCCCGGGGGGCCAGTTTTGTTTTAAGCTGCCGGAAATGAGAACAACAAGCGCGCGCTGTCGGCTGCTCATGCTCGCGAGCGTCGCGAGCCTGACGTGGGGGACAGGGCCGGTGCGAGCAAACGCACCGCCGGCCGCCGGCCAGGCAGCCGCCGGGCAGACATTCGACGTGCTCGAATACCGCGTGCTCGGCAACAGCGTGCTGCCGGCGCGCGACATCGAAGGCGTGCTCTACCCGCTGCTCGGAACCGCGAAGACTCTCAAGGACGTCGAGGATGCCCGCAAGGCTCTCGAGGACCTCTATCACCGCAAGGGGTACGGCACCGCTTTCGTCGATATCCCGCCGCAGACCGTGCACGAGGGCATCGTGCGGCTGCACGTGACGGAGGGCACGCTCGAGAAGCGCACCATCGGCGGCGCCCGCTACTTCGCCGAGCGCGACGTCATCGCGCAGCTGCCCGCGTCCGAGCCGGGGCACGTCCTCGAGCTTGCGAAGCTCCAGGACGAGCTCACCGCCGTCAATCGCGAGACGCCGGACCGCCAGGTGGTCCCGGTGCTCAAGGCGGGCTCGCAGCCGGGGACGGTCGACCTCGCGCTCAACGTCGACGACAGGCTGCCGCTGCATGGGAGCCTGGAATTGAACAACCAGGCGACACTCGACACGCACGAGCTGCGCGGCATCGCGAGCCTGAGCTACGACGATCTGTTCGGCCGGCTCGACAGCCTGGCGCTGCAGTACCAGTTCTCGCCGCAGGATTTCTCCCAGGTGCGCGTGCTGGCGCTCAATTACGCCATGCACCCCGTGGACGGCCTGCAGCCCTCGCTGAGCTACATCAACTCCAACAGCAATGTCCCCATCGCCGGCACCTTCGGCGTGGCGGGCATCGGCGAGATCGTGAGCGGCAAGCTCGCCTACGCGATTCCCGCTACCGGCGCGACGCTGCAGTCGGTGAGCTTCGGCGCCGATTACAAGCACTTTCGCAATACCATCAACCAGAATGCGACGACGGCGCTCGCGACACCCATCACTTATCTCAACCTCGACGCCACCTACGCCTTCGCGTCGCACAACGACTGGGTGACGGCCACGTTCACGGCGAGCGCCAACGCGGGCGCCCGCCACCTGGTGAGCAGCGAGACCGAGTTCGCCAACGACCGCTTTCAGGGACGCGCCAACTACTTCGACGTCCACGCCGATCTTGCGACGCTCTGGCGCCTGCCAGGGGGCTTCGGCCTGAAGCTGCGGGCCGCCGGCCAGGGGGCCGAAGAGCCGCTGATCGCCAACGAGGACTTCTCGCTCGCGGGCATCGACGGGGTCCGCGGCTATCTCGAGGCGGAGGAGCTGGTCGACTCGGGGATCAAGGGCACCGCACAGCTGATCTCCCCGCCCTGGAAGCGCAGCGACCGCACGCTCCTCGACGTATACATTTTCTACGATGCCGGCCGGGGGCGGGTGTACGCGGCCCTCCCGGGCCAGCTGCCGGTCATCGAGCTGCGCAGCTACGGTGCGGGTCTCGATCTGCTGCCCGGGCAGAAACTGACGGGCTCGCTCTCCTGGGCACGGGTCGTCGACACGGCGAGTGTGACGCAGGCGGGCGATTCACGCGTACTGTTCCTGGTGCGCGGCAGCTTCTAGACGCCCGCGTCCCGGGCCACGCGCTCCCGGCCGCGCCATGCCGCCGTCACATTCGCGTCATAGCATGAACCCCCGGCTTCGCGAGTAGCCCCGATGCACCCTATCCGGCGTCAGATCCGGCACATCCTCTTTGGTGCGCTCGCCGCGCCGTGCGCGCCGGCCGCTCAGGCGGCGCCGCCACCCCCGACGCAGCTGCCGGTTCCGTGTCAGCCCGGCATCTGTGGCGCCAACTCGAGCTTCGTCACCTCCGGGGCGGCGTCCGCGACCCTGGCCGGCAAGCGCCTCGCGGTGAATCAGACCACGAGCAGCGCGACGCTCAACTGGTCGAGCTTCAACATCGGCGCCGACGGCACGGTCAGCTTCGTGCAGCCGTCCAGGAACGCCGTGGCGCTCAACCGTATCTACGACGCCAACCCGAGCCAGATCTTCGGCGACCTCACCTCCAACGGCCAGGTCTATCTCATCAACGCCAATGGCTTCCTGTTCGGGCCTACGGCGAGCGTCAACGTCGGCGGACTCATCGCCTCGTCGATGAACATCACCGACAGTACCTTCACCAACGGGATTCTCTCCCGGGTCGGCAACGCCGCGCCGGCGCTGCAGCCCTTCACCGGCGGCTATACCAACTTCTCGCAGGCGACCCCCGGCGCCCAGGCGCTGCCGAACACCGGCACCGTCACCGTGGCGCCGGGCGCACAGCTCACCGCCGCGGACGGCGGCCGGCTGCTGCTGGCTGGCGGCAGCGTCGACAATGCCGGCACGCTCACCGCGCCCGATGGCCAGGTGATCCTGGCCGGCGGTCAGAGTGTGTTTCTCCAGGCGAGTGCCAACAACGACCTGCGGGGACTCATCGTCGAAGTCGATGCCGGCAGCCCGGCGGCGAAGCTGCTGTCGAGCGTGGTGAACGAGTCGGGCGGGGAGATCTCGACGCCGCGCGGCAACGTGACGCTCGCCGGCCTCATGATCAACCAGGACGGGCGCATTTCCGCGACGACCAGTGTCGCGGCCAACGGCTCGGTCACGCTCACCGCCGGCACCGCACCGAGCGTGAGCGCCGGGGTCATCACCGGGGCAACCCAGGGCGGGCAGATCACGATCGGCCCCGACAGCGATATCGAGCTCCTGCCGGAGCTCACCGATTCAGCGACCGCCGTTGCGCTGCAGACCCAGCTGCCCTCGACCGTGAGCCTGAGCGCGCAGAAAATCTATCTGCAGGGCGGAACGATCCGGGCGCCGAGCGGCGTGCTCAACGTTACCGCGAGCAGCGATCCGGCCTCCGGCGTGACGACCGGCTACGACCCGGCCGCCAGCCTGCGCGTCGATGCCGGCACGGTCATCGACCTGTCGGGGAGCGATGCGACGCTGCCGATGGATGCGAACCTGATCCAGGTGCAGCTGCGCTCCAACGAGTTCGCGGACGATCCCACGCAGCGCAACGGGGCGTTGCGCGGCGACACAGTGACCGTCGACATCCGGGCCGACGGCGGTGCCGGCAGCCCGATCGCGGATCTCGCCTCGGCGATCGCGGCGGTTCCCGAGAACATCGCGCAGCGCACCGAGGCGGGCGGCAGCGTCACGCTCAAGTCAGCGGGCGACATCGTGTTCGCGCCCGGCGCCTCGATCAACGTCTCGGGCGGTCAGACCACCTACCTGGGCGGCAACGTCCAGACCACGAAGCTCGTGGGAGCCAACGGCCGGCTCTACGACATCGGCAGCGCCAGTCCGCTCATGACGTACACGGGAGTCGTCAATCCCACCTTGACCCAGACTTACAACAGCTGGGGCGTGCGTGATGTCATTCCCACACCCGGTCTCAGCACCTATGAGCCGGGCTACGTGCAGGGGGCGGCCGCGGGCACCGTCCAGTTCGTGGCGCCGAGCCTCGCGCTGCAGGGGAGCCTGTCGGCGAATGCCGTCAGCGGTCCCCACCAGCGGTCGGTCTCGGGATCCCTCATGCCCGGCGGCACGCTGATCATCGGCGCCCCGGGCAACAGCAAGGACCCGCTGCATTTCGACCTGCTCGCGCCGCCGATCGAGGTCGTGGGCACGCCGACGCCGGTCGTGGTGAGCGACGGTGCGTCGCTGCCGATCGAGACGCTGCAGCTGCCGGCGAGCTATCTCACCTCCGACGGCTTCAACCACATCCAGCTCGAGTCCAACGCTACCTTCCAGCTGCCGCAGGGCGAGCCGCTGCAACTGCCCGCGGGCACGACGCTGCAGGTGCAGGCCGCGCGCGTCGACATCGACTCGAACATCACCTCGCTCGGCGGCGGCCTTCTCTTGCAGAGCGTGCCGACCGTGAACGAGGCGAGCTTTGCCGGGCTCGGCTCGCCGCCCAGCGCGCTACGCATGGGGGTCGCGCTCGGCGACGGCGTGACGCTCGATGTGAGCGGGCAGTGGACCAACGACACCTACGGCACCGGAGGCGTCGGCACCGCCCCCACGCTGCAGAACGGCGGAACCATCGAGTTGCAGCTGACGCAGTTCCCCGGCGAGCTCGACCTCGGCAACAATGTGACGCTGCGCGCCGACGGGGGCGCGTGGCTTCAGAGTGGCGGCAAGACGACCGGCGGCACGGGCGGCTCGATCACACTCGATGCGAGTCCGGAGCCCGGCGCCGCCATGCAGATCGGCGCGAACACCTCGCTGGCGGCGTTCGGCGTGGGCACGGCCAGCGGCGGCAGCTTCACGCTCGACGCCCCGCGCATTGAGCTCGCGCCGGGCACGGGGACCTCATGGACGACGGCCCAGCGCGTCGACGACCTGACGACTCCGGGCGGCGCGCTCACGGTGTACTCGCCACTGCTGTCGCAGGATGGATTCTCGAACATCGCGCTCATTGCGACCGGACCGTCGATCCCGGGTACCGGCAGCGGCGGGGCGAGCGGCGCCGTCCCCGATGTCCTCACCGTGCTGCCCTCGGCCTCGAGCGGTCCCTACCTGCTGCAAACGCAGACGCTGCAGCTCAATGCTTCCGACTCTGCACGCGCCAGCGGCGGCGAGGTGCTCGGCTTCTCGCAGCCCGTGGTGCTGCCGGCCTACGAGCGTCCGGTCGCAAACCTGTCTCTCGAGGCGCTGCGGCTCGCGGACGACGTCAGCCTGAGTTTCACCAACTACGGCAACATCGACGTCGAGTCCGGTGCGGCGATCGCCGCCGACCCGGGTGCCTCGGTGAGCATCGCGGGTGCGGGCGACATCTTCTTCGGCGGCAGCGTGCGCGCGCCGTCCGGCAATTTCTCGATGACCTTGACAGCGCCCCCGGTCGACACGCTCGACCCGGGTTATCTTGCCAATCTCGGCATCACCATCGGGCCGCAGGCGGTCATCGACGTCAGCGCCGGCAGCGCCGTGTACAAGCCCAACCTGCAGGGGCTGCTGCTCGGCACCGTCGCCGACGGCGGCACGGTGAGCGTGCTCGCCAACCGCGGCAGTGTGTCCGTCGATGCGGGGGCCGAGATCAGCTTCGCCGGGACGAGCGCTCCGCTCGATGAGCTCAACCCGATCACCGGGGCTTACACGCGCGAGACCGTCGCGACCTCGGGCGGGTCGCTGCAGATCGGCGCCGTCGAGTCGCTCTCGGTCCTCGGTACCCTCAACGGCGCCGCCGGGACCGGCGGCGCCGGTGCCGCGAGCGGCGGGTCGCTCGAGCTCGACCTGGCGCGCCCGTCGCCCATTACGGGCCAACCGGTGAGCGCGACTCCGCTCGAGATCGAGCTGGTCAGCGATGCCAGCGGCGCGCCCGCCGCTTTACCCGGGCAGGCGATCGTCGGTCTCGCACAGATCCTGAACGGCACCGGCATCGATGCGCTGACGCTGAATGCCGGCGGCACGGGCGGCGAGATCCTTTTCTCGACGAGTGAGCCGCTCGCGCTCGCACGTTCACTCACGCTCGAGGCACAAACCCTCGGCGTTACGGGCGTGTCGGCGAGTGCGAGCGCTCCGGAGGTCCAGATCGGCAACCCGTTCATCCGCTCCGCGAGCGCTGCCGCGCAGCCGGCACCGCAACCGGGAACCGGCACTTTGTCCGTGGACGCTCAGCTCCTCACGCTGGTGGGCAACGTAACGGTGGATCAGACGCATCAGCTGACCCTGTCGAGCTCAGGCGACATCCAGCTGCAGGGGACGAACCCGGCCTCGCAGATCGGACCGGAGCTCGGCTCGCTCACGGCCGCTGGTGCCGTGACGCTTCAGGCCCAGCGCGTCTACCCGGACACGTTCACCAGCTTCGCCATCCAGGCCGACGGCGGATTGAATCCGGGCAGCGTGAGCATCGATGCGGCGACGGTCAATGGTGAGAAGAGCGCGTCCTCCATCGCACCGCTCTCGGCCGGCGGCGCGCTCAGCGTAACGGCCGATCGGATCGAGGTAGGCGGCAGCCTCTTTGCCCCGTTCGGTCAGATCGCGCTCAACGCGAACCAGTCGCTGCAGCTCTCGAGCGGCAGCCTGGTGTCGGTGAGCGGCGCCGGGCTCGACGTGCCCTACGGCGAGACTCAGGCCGACGGGGCGCAGTGGGTGTATCGCGATCCGACTGCCACGGAGAATGGACTGTCGGCGGCGGTGTCGAGCATCGCGGGCGGTGGCACGACGACGGGTATCGCGGGTGCGCCGGCCAAATCCGTGACCCTCACCGCGCCGAGCCTGACCGTGCAATCGCAGGCCACCGTGAATCTCAGCGGCGGCGGCGATCTGTATGCTTACGAATGGGTGCCGGGCACCGGCGGGACCCGGGACAATCTCGCGGGCTCGGGCAACACGCCGGCGGCCGGCACCTGCTGCAACATCCCCGGCCTCTACGCGATCCTGCCCGCTCAGCCGGGCGTGCCGGCCCCGCACGATCCGCAGGAGAGCGGCTCCTTCGGCAGTACCCAGATGGTGTACCTGTCGGGCGGTGCCGGCATTGCAGCCGGGTACTATGCGCTTCTGCCGCCACGCTATGCGCTCCTGCCGGGGGCGCAGCTGATCCAGGCCGAGCCCTCGTACACGAGTCCGAGCGGCGGGCAGATCGGCGCTCTCGCTAACGGCACTCCGGTGATCGCCGGGTTCATGGGCTCGTTCGGCACCACGCAGTCGACGGGCTCGACGCTGTTCGAGGGCTTCGCGGTCTACCCGAGCGGCTACGGCCAGCAGCTCTCGGCCTACACGATCAACCAGGCATCCGCGTACTTCCCGGCGGCGGCCGCACAAAGCGGCACCGGTCCGGCCGCGGTGCCTGCCGATGCCGGGACACTCGACTTCGCCGTGGTCGCCTCCACCGATGCGAGCGTCGCCAACACGCTCAGCCTGCAGGGCACCGTGCAGACCGCGGCAGCCACTGGCGGGCGCGGGGCGCAGGTCAACCTGAGCGCTCCGAGCCTCGAGCTCTCCGCGGACGGGTCGACGACGACCCCGGGAGCGCTGGGCTTGTCGGCTGCGGTGCTGCAGAGCTGGGACGCGAGCGAGATCACACTCGGCGGCACGACCTCCACCCAGGTCAACGCCGCAGCGTCCGGCGGCGCCCCGCAGACGGTGATCAACGCGAACGTCGCAGCCAACCGTCTGGTCGTGGACGATGGCGTGAATCTCTCGGCCGATCAGATCTTCCTGCTGGCCCACGATGGCATCGAGGTTGCGGGCGGTGCGACGCTCGAGTCGACCTCCGGCAAGAGCGGCACGGTGCTCACGAGCGCTCCGTCCGCCGGTCCGCTGACGCTGAGCGATCCCGCGGCGGCATTCCTCGCGGTGTCGGATCTCGCGTTTCCGGTCGTGGCCCGCCCGGGTGCCGCCGGGGGCGGCACCCTGACTCTCGATCCGGGCTCGACGCTCGCCTCGGGCGGCGCGCTGGTACTCGATGCCCCGGGAGGCGTGCAGGCCGGCGGCACCTTGAACGGCAAGGGTGCGGCCTGGTCGCTCGGCTCGGGCAGCATCGCCTTCGTCGGCGACACCGGCGCGCAGCCCGATGCGCTCAACATCGACTCGCCGCTGCTCGCGGCCCTGCAGACGGCCGGGTCGGTGCGCCTCGCGAGCTCGAGCAGTATCGACGTGCTGGCGCCGGTCGCGCTCGGCGTGTCTCCGGGTGGCAGCCCGACGTTGAGTGCGCTCACCCTCATCGGCAACTCGATCAACGACGCAGGCGGCGTACCGGTCAGTTTCGGCGGCGGGAGCCTGGCGCTCGGCGGAGCGACCGCGACCCCCGTCGCACCGCTCGCGGGCAGCGGCAATCTGACACTGGTGGGCGACTCGCTCAACCTCCAACCCAATACGATGGCGTTGCGCGGCTTCGCGACGGCCCTGGTGCAGGTCGCCGGTCCCGTCACCAGCGAGCCCGCCACCGTGGGCGGCCTCGCCACCGCCGGCAATCTCACCCTGGATGCCACCGAGATCAGCCCCGGGGCCGGCGCGCAGACGACGCTGACCGCCGGCGGAGTGCTGAGCCTCGGCACGCCATCCAGGGCGGCGGGACCTGCGATACCGCCCCTGGTCGGCGGAGCGCTCGCGTTGCAGGGAAGCAGCATCGACGATGCAGGGCTGATCGCGGCCCCCGCGGGCGTGGTCACGCTCACCGCCACCGCGGGGGACATCCATCTCGGGGGCGGCAGCGCCATCGATGTCGCCGGCACGTTGCTGCAGGCGGTCGATCAGAGCGCCCCGGCGCCCGGGGGCACGATCGCGCTCGCGGCGAGCGGCAATGTGACGCTCGATCCGGGCTCGACGCTCAACGTCTCCGGCGAGCGGATTGCGCCCGCGGGACGGCTCGACATTTACGCCGGCGGTGCCGCGACGCTCTCGGGCACGCTGACGGGGGCGGCGGGCAGCGGCGGGACCGGGGGCGACTTCACCCTCGATGCGGGCCAGCTGAACGGCGGATTGACGCCGCTCGCCGCCGCGCTGACGAGCGGCGGGTTCAGCGACTCGGTCGGCGTGCGGGTGCGCCAGGGCGATCTCGTGCTGGCGAGCGGCGGCACCCTCAGCGCCAATTCGATCATCCTGACGGCGGACACCGGCAGCGTGGAGGTGGCGGGCACCCTCAGCGCGCCTTCCGCGGCGACGCGCGGCCTGATCGATCTCTCCGCCGGCAACTTCGTCGTGCTCGATCCGACCGCCGCGCTGCGCGCCGACGCAGCCGGCAGCGCCGGCCTCGGCGGCGAGGTCGAGATGAACGGCGGCGCGATCACGCTCAGCCCCGGCAGCGTCATCACCACGTCCGGTTCCGGCGGCATGGGGCAGGTGATCCTGAGCGCCGCGGCCTCTGCGCCTGCCAATCCCTCCGACGTCGCCATCAACCCGGGCGCCACCGGCCTCGGCGCCGACCTCACCCAGGCGGGGCAGGTCATCATCGAGCCGCAGCTGGTCTTCCAGACGCAGAGCTCGACGGTCGCGAACGATCTGCCCAACGACGTCCAGACGGCTTCGACGTTCCTGACCAATGCATCGCCGGCCATCGCGCAGCGCCTGGTGACGCCTTCGGCCGCCAACCTCGGCTCGACCCCGGTGCGGATCGAAGCGGGAGTCGCCCTCGTCGACCCCAACGCCGCCGACGCAACGCTCACGCTGCCCGGCATCGATCTCACCCCGTACAGCCTCCCGCTGGCGCAGGGCGGGCTGGGCCAGGTCATCAATGTCAACGTGCGCGCCGCAGGATCGGTGGCTGTCGGCGGCACGATCTCGGACGGATTCATCGCCGATCCGACCGGGAACACCAACCTGCTGGCGCTGAGCTCCTCGCCCTCGGCCTCGTTCAGCATCGCGGCGGGAGCCGATCTGACGAGCGCCAATCCGCTCGCGACGCTGCGCGGCTCGGCGGCGAGCCTCACGCTCGCCGGCTCGGCGACGCCCAACGACGACACGAACGACGGACTGGGACCCTCGGTGGTACGCACCGGGACGGGGGATATCAACCTCGCGGCGGCCGGCAACATCGTCTTTGCCGCGGATACGGGCGGGGCCGGCGCCGTATACACCGGCGGCATGGCCCCCGCCAACGTACAGGGGCCACTCGGCTTCCAGAACGGCACCCTTCTCATGAACTTCGGCGTCGACGGCGGCAACGTACGCCTCGCCGCGGGTGGCAATGTCGTCGGCGCGCCGGTCGGCGCCACGGATCCAACGCGCGACGGGGGCAACTTCAGCGTGACCGGCTGGCTCTTCCGCCAGGGGAGCTCGAGCAACCCGGCCCAGTACGGAGTCGATTACGGCTCCTTCGACTGGGATGTCGGATCGCTCGCGGGCGGCGACGTGCGTGTGAGCGCGGGCGGCAACATCACGGATCTGTCCGCCGCCGCCGCGGACAGCTTGGTGGCGGCCGGCGACACGCTGAACAATCAGGCGACGCGCTACGGTGCAGGCGGGGGGCTGCTCGTGCACGCCGGTGGCGATATCGACAGCCCGCAGATCTACGTCGCGGACGGTACCGGGGTACTGACGGCCGACGGGGCTCTCGGCACGAGCCGCACCTACCAGCAGTCGAGGTCGTCGCAGCCGGTTGCGGTCGGGGCCGCCATCGCGCTCGGCGACTCACAGGTGTCGGCGTGGGTGCGCAACGGCCTGCAGGTCGACACGATCTACGATCCGACGCTCGTGCCACAGCTGTCGACGGACTCCGACCTGCAGAGCAACGGCTTTTTCACCTACGGGCCCGACTCGGGCGTGACACTGTCCACGACCACGGGCACCGCGCTGCTGCGGGTGTCGGCAACCCCGCTCAACACCCCGCTGAGCGCGCTCGTGGGAAGCGAATTGGTCACCAGCAATTTCGCGGTGCTGCCGCCGACCCTCGATCTGCAGGCCCTGCAAGGCGATGTTCAGGTCGCCGGTGCGTCGACGGCGGCGCTGGCGCCGGCGAGCGAGGGACAACTGACGCTGTTCGCGGCCCGGGATCTGAAGGTGGATGTAAATACCACGATCGTGATGTCGGACAGCCTGCCCGGGACGCTGCCGAGCGTCGCCAATCCGGGACTGAATCCGACGCCGCTGCTGCCGCCCTTCGCGGGCGTGGTGCATGCGGGAGATCCCCAGCCGGCGCTGATCACGGCCGGCCAGGACATCGTCGGACTCAGCCTCGAGGTCCCGAAAGCGGCCGAGATTACCGCCGGGCGCGACATCGTCAATCTCAGCTTCCAGGGCCAGAACATCTCGCCCGACGACGTGACGCTGATCGCGGCCGGCCGCGACTACGTGACGAGCTCCGCGGGCGGCGCGGGCGTGGTGGTCGGCGGGCCGGGATCCCTCGACATGCTCGCCGGGCGCAACATCAACTTCGGATTCGGCCAGGGCGCCGTCACGGTCGGAAACATCAGGAACGGCAACCTGACGAGCACCAGCGGCGCAGACATCGACATCATGGCGGGCTACGGCAGCGGGGGAGCGGACCTCGGGGGCTTCGTCACCTCCGTCATCGCGCCGTCCCCCGCCTACCAGGCGCAGCTCATCGCCTATGTCGAGTCTCTCAACGGCGCCACCGGGCTCAGCTTCGCGCAGGCGCTCGCGGACTTCGCGAGCCTCACCACGGCGCAGCAGTCCGCGCTGGTCGATGCGGTGTTCTTCAACGAGCTGCTGCTCTCGGGGCGGGCCGCCAATTCCGGCAGCGGCGCCGGCTTCGCGCAGGGCTACGCGGCGATCGACGCGCTGTTCCCGCAGAGCCGCTCCGCCGGCTCGCCGTACTCCGGCAGCCTGACGCTCTCCTCGAGCCAGATCTATACCGACGACGGCGGCGACATCTCGATCCTGGTCCCCGGCGGCAAGATCGACGTCGGTCTCGCCAATCCGCCGCCGGGAGTTCCCAGCAAGCCCGCCTCGTCGCTCGGCATCGTCACCGAGGGTACCGGCAACATCGACATCTACGCGCTCGGCGACGTGAATGTGAACACCTCCCGCATCTTCACGCTTGGCGGCGGCAACGTCCTGATCTGGTCGACGCTCGGCAGCATCGACGCCGGCAACGGCTCGAAGTCCTCGCTGTCGGTGCCGCCGCCGACGATCACCATCGACAAGACCGGCGCGGTGACCCTCAATTTCGGCGCCTCGCTGGCCGCGGGCTCGGGCATCCGCACGATCCAGACCAGCGACACCGTGCCTCCGGGCAACGTCGACCTCGATGCCCCGGTGGGCACGGTGAACGCCGGAGACGCGGGCATCGGCGCCTCCGGCAACATCAACATCGCCGCCGCGCACGTCATCGGCGCCACCAACATCAACTTCGGCGGCACCGCCACCGGCGTGCCCGCCGATGTCTCGAACCTGGGCGCGAGCTTGTCGGGCGCCTCGGCGGCGGCGGCGGGCACGACGACGAGCAGCACGGGTGCAGCCGAGGGAGGCGCCAGCACCGCCAGGCAGGCAGCGCCCGAGGCCGCCGCGGCGCTCAGCTGGCTCGACGTATTCGTCACTGGCCTCGGCGAGGAGAACTGCAAGCCCGACGATATCGAGTGCCTGAAGCGCCAGAAGGCCGCCGTGCCCTGATCCCGGGGTCTGCCCGCCGCACTGCGGCAGGGTAAGGCGGCTGTCACAAAAGCATCACATCGAGCCTGAACAATGAAGTGTTTCCTTGCCAAGGATTCCCACGGATGAAGCTTCATGCTGCAGCCTTGCTGCTCGCCGCCGCGTGCCTGCCGGCCCTCGCCAGCGCGGGGTCGTGGTGGAACGGCGACTGGAAGTTCCGCAAGGAATTCACCCTGGATGCCTCGCCGACCGGCGCCGATGTCGGCAGCAGCGCCTCCGACGTTCCCGTGCTGCTGCGGCTCTCGCTCGGCAATTTCGGCTACTTCAACGACGTAAAGCCCGACGGCTCGGACTTCCGCCTGATCGCCGGCGACGACAAGACGCCGCTCAAGTTCCACCTCGAGAAGTTCGATGCGCCGGACCAGATGGCCTTCATCTGGGTGCGCGTGCCGCAGATCAAGGGCGGCGCCAAGTCCGACAAGTTCTACGCCTACTACGGCAATGCGGACGCGGCGGCGGCGTCCGACGTGCCCGGAACCTACGACACCGCGCAGGTGCTGGTGCTCTCCTTCGGCGAGACCTCCGGCACGCCGCTCGACGGCACGGCCTACAAGAACAATCCGGACCTCTCCAGCGCGCAGCTGAATCCCGCCTCGTACATCGGCGGCGGCGTCAAGTTCTCGGGCAAGGAGCTGATCCGCGTGCCGGAGTCCGCGTCGCTGCGCCTCGTGCCGGATCAGGGCTTCACGGCCTCGGCGTGGCTGCGCATCGAGCAGGCGCAGCAGGCGGTGGTGTTCGCGCTCAGCGGCCAGGCCGGCTCGCTGCAGCTCGCCGTGGACGGCTCGAAGCTCGTGGCGCGCGCCAGCCTGGGCGGCGCCCCGGTGAGCGTCGCCGAGCCCACCGATCTCGCCCTCGCCCAGTGGCATCACGTCGCCGTGAGCGCCGGCGCCGGCAAGCTCACCCTGTACGTGGACGGCGTCGCCGCCGGCAGCGCGCCCGTGACCCTGACCGAGCTGCACGGTCCCTTCACGATCGGCTCGGACGGCACCAGCGCCTTCCTCACCGGCGAGATGGACGAAGTGGAGGTCGCCAAGACCGTGCGCCCGGCTGAATGGATCAAGGCCTCCGCGCGCAGCCAGGCGGCCGACGGCAACCTGGTGCTGTATGGCGCCGACGGACAGAAGGAGGGCTCGCAGACTTCCTACTTCGGCACGATCGCCAAGTACCTCACGGTCGACGGCTGGGTGGTGATCGGCATCTGCTTCGCCATGCTGCTGACCGCGCTCGTCATCATGGTTTCCAAGGCGATATTTCTCACGCGCGTGGAGCGCGCCAACGGGAGATTCCTGCGCGAGTTCAGGCGCCTGAGCGGAGACACCACCGCGCTCGACAGCAAGACAGCGGACGAGGACGACGACGACCTGATCACCGACGCGCCCTCGATGGCGCAGCTCGCCGGCGACCAGAACAAGTACGGCGCCTCGACGCTCTACCGGCTGTATCACCATGGGGTGTTCGAGCTGAACAAGCGCCTCGCCCACCAGACCCTGAGCGCGGCCCAGGCCTCCGTTCTGACCCCGCAGTCGATCGACGCGATCCGCGCGGCGATGGACTCGTCGATGACCCGGCTGCAGCAGACGCTCTCGAGCCAAATGGTGATGCTCACCATCGCGATCTCCGGCGGCCCGTTCCTGGGTCTGCTCGGTACGGTGATCGGCGTGATGATCACGTTCGCCGCGATCGCCGCCTCGGGCGACGTCAACGTGAACGCGATCGCTCCCGGCACGGCGGCGGCGCTCGCCGCGACGGTGGCCGGACTCGCCGTCGCGATTCCCTCGCTGTTCGGCTACAACTGGCTAAACACGCGCATCAAGCGCATCTCGGCCGACAACCGCGTGTTCCTCGACGAGTTCGTCACCCGCATCGCCGAAGAGCACAGCTGAGGACACCGAGATGTCAGGCCCGGTCGACAGCGGCGACAAGGACGTCTACGACGACATCAACATCACGCCGATGCTGGATCTCGCCTACGTGCTGATGGTGATCTTCATCATCATGACGACCGCCACGGTCCAGGGCATCAAGGTGAACCTGCCGAAGGCGAGCGACACGCCCTCGCTCGCCAAGCCGCAGACCAAGGTCATCACCATCACGGCCGACGGCACGCTGTATCTGGACACCTATCCCCTGAGCCTGCCGGAGCTGGAAAGCCAGCTGCGCAACGCCAAAGCGGTCAACCCAAGCCTGCCGGTGATCGTGAAAGGCGACTCCGCGATCTCCTACGAGCGCGTGGTGCAGGTGCTGGACGTGCTGGGCCGGCTGGACATCACGCAGCTCGGCCTGGTAACGCAGCCGGCGAAGTAGCCGGCACGCCATGCGCGACGCACGGCGGCGGCGCCGCGAAGCCGCGACCAGGATCGCCGGAGGGCTCGCCGCGCTGCTCATGATCGGCGGCTTCGCCGAGTTCGTGCACAAGATGATGTCGCTGAAGGCGAGCAAGCCCTCGCGGCAGATCGAGACGATACAGCTCATCCGTCCGCCGCCGCCGCCGCCGCCGCCGGATCAGCCGCCGCCGCCGCCCGAGAAGGTGGAGCAACCGCTGCCGCAGGACAAGCCGCAGCCGACGCCCGACGAGCCGCAGCAGCAGGCGCCCGACCTGCTCGCCAACGCAGGTCCGGGCGCCGCCGGCTCCGATGCCTTCGGCATGCATCAGGGAGCGGGCGGCTTCATCGGTGGCACGGGAACGGCGCCGTATGCCTGGTATACGAACCGCATGCGCGATGAGATCAAGAACACGCTCGCGAAGTCGAGCTGCGTGAAATCGGCCCGGGGATCGGTGACGACGCGCGTGCTGCTGGGCGCCGGCGGACAGGTGAAGCACATCGAGCTCACCACCTCGACGGGCAGCGAGCGCGTCGATGAGTGCCTCGACAAGGCGCTCGCCTCGATCACGCAGGTGGGCGCGGATCCGCCGCCGGGCATGCCCGCGATCGTCAATCTGAAGCTGGTGTTTTGAGGGGAGAAAGAAGCTTTATGCGTATCCGCAAAGCGCTCGGGCTCACGGCGCTGCTGGGCCTCGGTCTGCTGCCGCTCGCGCCGGCCTGCGCCGCCGACGAGGAGCGTCAGTCGGTCGAGGAGCTGCGTAACACCGTCATCAACCTGCTGCAGGCGCTGGTGGATCAGGGGGTGATCAGCCGCGAGAAGGCGGCGCAGATGGTCAAGGCCGCCCAGGACAAGGCCGCGGCCGATGCGGCAGCCCAGGCCGCGCAGGCCAAGGCCGAGGAAGGCGCGGTGCGCGTGCCGTATGTGCCGCAGATCGTCAAGGACGAGATCGCCAAGCAGGTCGCCGCGGAGGTGAAGCCCGCGGTGACCCAGGAAGTGGTCCAGCAAGCCAAGACCGAGAAGTGGGGAGTGCCGGGCGCGCTGCCCGACTGGCTCGGCCGCATTCACTTTTATGGCGATCTGGTGGTGCGCGAGGAGGGGCTCCTCTACAACGGCGACAACGCCCAGAACCAGTTCTACAACTACTACGCCATCAACCAGGCCGGCTCCATCGCCGCGGCCGGCCAGAATGCCTTTCTCGACTCCTACGAGACGCGCGCGCGCCTGCGCGGCCGGGCGCGGCTCGGCATGGAGGCGGATCTCAGCGACTCGATCACCACCGGAATGCGCGTCGTCACCGGCAACACGACCGATCTGGTGTCGGAGACGCAGACTCTCGACGGCACCGCGCCCTACCAGTTCGGGCTGGACGAGCTCTACATCCGCCTCGATGAGCGCAACGACCAGCGCTTCCCGTGGCTGACGGCGGAAGCCGGCCGCTTCCTCAATCCCTACGGGACGCCGACCAACCTGACCTTTCACCAGGACCTCACGTTTATCGGCGTCGCCTCGACGCTGCGCCTCGGGCTCGGCGACGGCGAACCGGACCAGTCGGACCTGTTCTTCACCGTCGGCGCGCATCCGCTGCAGGAGATCGAGTTCTCCCCACAGGACAAGTGGATGGTCGGCGCCCAGCTCGGCACGGATCTGCGCTGGGATGAGGACGAAACGCTGCGGCTCACCGCGGCATTCTTCGACTACTTCAACGTCACCGGCCGGGTCAATCCGATCGGCGCGCCGGGCCTGTACAACTACACGGCGCCGCAGTTCATGCGCTGGGGCAATACCGTGTTCGACATCGCCAACGCGGCCAATCCGGCCGCGAACCTGTTTGCGTACGCCTCGAAGTTCCGCCTCGGCAACGTCAATGCCACCTACGCGATGGGGGTCGGCTCCTACCAGCTCAGCTGGACCGTGGACGGCGTGAAGAACTTCGGCTACGACTACCGGCAGATCCTCGCACTCACCGGCACGGCGCCCGCGAGCCGCGTGCGCGACCTCGGCGCGCAGAGCGAGATCGCCTTCGGCTACCCCGAGACGCAGCATCGCGGCCAATGGCGCGCCGTGGTGGGCTACCGCTACCTGCAGGGCGATGCGGTCATGGACGAGTACACCGATTCCGATTTCCACTACTTCGGCGGCACCAACGCCCGCGGCTACTACTTCCTCGTCGACTACGGCCTCGGCAACCGGCTGTTCCTGCGCCTGAAATACCTGAGCGCGAACGAGATCGACGGGCCGGCCTTCGGAGTCGATACCGCACAGCTCGACCTGCGGGCAACGTTCTAGGAGGCGACGTGCACGAGATACGACCCATGCGGACGGTGGTGCTGGCGCTGTGCGTGTGCGGCGGCGCCGCGCCGCTGGCCGCGCAGGAGGCGCGCTCGGGGGGTGGCGGAGAGGCGCAGCGCATCATCCAGCAGTACCAGCAGCTCGCCGCCGAGAAGACTTCCCTCGAGGGGCAGGTGGCCAGGCTCAAGCAGGACCTGGCGGCAGCGCAGTCCGAGCTCGACGCGGTGAAGAAGGAACGTGACGGCCTCAAGGCCCGTTCGGCGGCCACGGGGGCCAGCATCGCCGGGCTCACCGCCGCGCGGGAGGCGGCCGAAAAGAGCGCCGCGGAGACCAAGGGACGCATGAACGAGCTGGTGACGCACTTCCGCGAGACGATCGCCAGCCTCAAGCAGGCCGAGACCGATCGCGACCAGCTCAAGGTGCAGCTGCGCGAGCGCACCGCCGACTACGATCGCTGCGCCATGGCGAACCAGTCGCTCTACGAGCTCAACGGCGACATCCTCAACCGCTACGAGCACGTGGGCCTCTTCACGCGCGTCAGCGCCGGCGAGCCGTTCACGCGCATCACGCGCGCCCGCATGGAGAACCTGGTGGACGAGACGCGCGCACGTGCGCTCGAGCTGCGCGAGCAGAGCAAGGAGCACCCGTGAACGCCAGGATCGGCCGCAACGAGGCCTGCGCCTGCGGCAGCGGGCGCAAATACAAGAAGTGCTGCGGGGGACCGGAGGCTGTGGCGGCGGCCGCAGCGCGTGCGGCGCAGCCGGCCGACGTGCCGGCGCTGCTCGAGCTGCTGCGCACCGGCCGGCACGCCGAGCTCGAGAGCCGCGCAGCGGCGCTGCTCGCCACGCAGCGCGAGTCCGGCATCCTGTGGAAACTGCTGAGCGCGGCGCGGCACGCGCAGGGCAAGGATGCGCTCGCGGCGCTCGAGAACGCGGCGCGCTGCTCGCCGCGGGACGCCGAAGCGCACACGAATCTCGGCAACGGGCTGCGTGCGCGCGGGCGGCTCGCGGAGGCGGCGGAGGCGCATCGCCGGGCCATCGCCCTCAACGGCGACTACGCCGAGGCGCACAACAACCTCGGCAGCGTGCAGCGCGACCTCGCGCAGCTCGAGGCCGCGGCGGCGAGCTACGGCCGGGCAGTCGCACTCAAGCCCGAGTTCGCCCTGGCGCAGCACAATCTCGGCATCGTGCTGCGCGAGCTCGGGCGGCCTGAGGAGGCCGCGAAGGCCCATCGCCGCGCGCTTTCCCTGGTGCCCGACTTTGCCGACGCCCATGCCCAGCTCGGCAGTGCGCTGCGCGATCTCGGCCGCCTCGAGGAGGCCGTCGGGTGTTTCCGGCGCGCGCTCCTCATGGAGCCGCGGCACGTCGAGGCGCTGCGGCACATCGCCGACACGCTGCTCCTGCTGCAGCGTCCCGAGCCGGCCGCCGAGCACTACCGGCGGCTGCTTGCGCTCAGGCCCGACGATGGCGAGGTGCACAGCAATCTCGGCAGCTGTCTGCGCGATCTCGGCCAGATGCAGGCCGCCTGCGAGGCATTCGAGCGCGCCGTCGGGCTGCGGCCGGACGCCGCCGGCATGCACAGCAACCTCGGCAATGCGCTCTACGATCTCGGCCGCTTCGAGGAGGCCGTGGCGAGCTACCGGCGCGCCATCGAGCTCGAGCCCGGCTCCGCCCGGGCGCACAGCAACCTCGGCAGCGCGCTGCGCGAGCTCGGCAGACTGGAAGAGGCCGAGGCCAGCCTCGAGCGCGCCGTCGCGCTCGATCCGGCGGTCGAGCTCCTCACCAATCTCGCCGCCGTACAGCGGCTGCTCGGCCGGGGCGAGCAGGCGGTCGAGAAGGTGCGGCGCGCCATCGAGCTCGACCCCGCTGCGGCGACGGCCATCGTTGCGCGGGCGGAGCTCGCGGTGGATCGGGGCGAGTTCAGCGCGGCGGAGGCCCTCTATCGGCAGGCCTTCGCGCAGGATGCCGATTTCGCGGTCGCCTGGGCCGGCATCCCGGCCACGCGGCGCATGACCCGCGAGGACGCATCCTGGCTCATGCAGGCCGAAGCCCTCGCCGCGCGGCCGCGGCCGCCGCGCGCCGAGGTGAGTTTGCGCTTCGCGATGGGCAAGTACCTCGACGACATCGGCGAGTACGACGCGGCATTCGCCCAGTACTTCAAGGCCAACGAGCTGGTGAAGACCTACCGGCCGGCGCACGATCGGCGGCTGCTCGAAGACACCTTCGATTTCGTGCGGCAGCTTTACGACGAAGAGTGGATCGAAGCCGCCCGTGCCCGGACACGGATCGCGCGCCGCCCGGTGTTCGTGGTGGGGATGCCGCGCTCGGGCACCTCGCTCACCGAGCAGATCCTCGCCTCGCACCCGGCGGTGTTCGGCGCCGGCGAGCTCTCGTTCTGGAAGAGCGCCTCGGCGCGCGTCGGCGTGACGAGCGTCGAGTCCGGCGTCACCCCGGAGCTTTCGGAGTCGCTGGCCGCGGAGTACGAGCGGCTGCTCGCGACGCTCGCCGGGGATCGCGCCTGGGTCGTCGACAAGATGCCCGGCAACTTCGCCCACCTCGGGATGATCCATGCCGCGCTCCCGCAGGCGCGCATCATCCACATGCAGCGCAATCCCATCGACACCTGCCTGTCGCTCTACTTCCAGAACTTCCACGTGGCACACAGCTACGCCAACGATCTGGACGATCTCGCGCACTACTACGACCAGTACGCCGGCCTCATGAGCCATTGGCGGCGGGTACTGCCGCCGGATGCGATACTCGAGGTGCCCTACGAGGGGCTGGTCGCGGAGCCGGAGCTCTGGAGCCGCCGCCTGGTGGAGTTCGCGGGTCTGCCCTGGGATCAGGCCTGCCTCGAGTTTCACTCCACCGAGCGCAGCGTGCGCACCTTCAGCCGCTGGCAGGTGCGGCAGAAGATCAGCACGCGCTCGGTCGAACGCTGGCGGCGCTACGCCGCTTACATCGGGCCGTTGCTGCGACTCGACCCCGCCGCCGCGGACGGCCCGCCTCCCGGCGCACCGATCGTGAAGGAAGCCGGCGCCAGACCCGCCGCCTGACGCGAAGCCATGGCCTGGTAGGCGGCTTCGAGCCGCAGCCGGTAGCGATCGGTCTCGAAGAAGGGGTGCACCCGGTGCGCGTGCGCGAGGCGCTCGCGCAAGGCGCCGAGCCGGCCCGGGTCGCGTGCCAGTGCCAGCGCCGCCGTCTCGTACTCCTCGAGCGAGTGGGCGATGAGCTCCGGGATGCCGAGCGCCTCGAGGGCGCTGCCGGCCATGCGTGCCGCGAAGCTCTCGCCGGCGAGCGTGACGACCGGCACCGCCATCGAGAGCGCATCGCTCACCGTGGCTCCGCCGTTGAAGGGCGCGGTATCGAGGAACAGCTCCGCGTGCCGGTAGCGGGCGAGATACTCCGCATAGCCGACCGGCTCGGCGAACACCAGCCGCTGCGGCGCGATGGCGCGCGCCGCCGCTTCGCGCCGCAGGTTGGCGGCTGCCGCGGGGTGCGCGGCGGGCAGCCAGAGGACGGCCTCGGGGAGCGCGGCGAGGAGCCGCATCCATACCGCGAATACCGCCGGGGTGATCTTGCAGGTGCGGTTGAAGCTGGCGAGCACGCGCGCGCCGTCGGGCAAGCCGAGGGCCTGCCGCGACGGGGTTGGCGCAGCGGCCACGCGCCGGTCGTCGTTCGGCTGAAAGCCGCCCTCGAGACGCACGATGCGCTCGGCGTAGTACGGCTCCGCCTGCGGCGGGACGAGGTAGGGATCGGCGATCAGGTAGTCGATGTAGGGCGCTCCCATGGTCGCGGGCAGACCGAGGAAGTTCACCTGGATGGGCGCGGAGCGGCGCGCCAGGATGCCGGTGCGCTGACCCTCGGTGTGACCGCAGAGATCGACCGCGATGTCGATCCCGAGCTCGCGCATGAGGCGCACGACGGCCTCATCGGCGAGCGCGTCCACCTCGATGAAACGCGTGAACGCGCCCGCGAGCCGCCGGCGCATCGCATCGCCGGCACTGCGGCCCCAGGCGAAGGCGCAGGTCTCGAAGCGTGCGGGGTCGTGCCGCTCGATGACGCCGGCCAGCAGGTAGCTGACCGCGTGCTCGCCGAGATCGCCGGAGAGATAGCCGATGCGCAGACGCGCCTGCGGCGGCCGCGCGCGGGGCGGTGTCGCGATGGCAGCGGCCGCGCAGGGGAAGAAGCCGCGGGTGTAGAGCTGCGCGCAGCGCAGCTGCAGCGCCGCCGAGTCGCTCACGCACAGCAGCGACATGGGGGTGGCGGCGTGCTCGCCGCGCCCGATGGCACTCGTCACCGCAGCCGCGCGGCTGCCGAGGTCGCGCCAGTCGCAGTCCCACAGCTGCGCATAGAGGGCGTTGCCGCGCGCATGCGGAAAGCCGGGAGCGAGCTGCTCGAGCTGCGCGTAAGCCGCGTGCGCCTCGGCATAACGCTTCAGCTGCAGCAGTGCCGTCGCGAGATTGTGCAGTGCCTCGGGGAAGCACGGCTCGAGGAGCAGTGCGCGGCGCAAGTCCTCGACGGCCGCCGCGCCCTGGCGCTGATCGAGCGCAATCAGGCCGCGGTTGTTGAGAGCGCGCGCGTAGCCGGGGCGCAGCGCGAGCGCCCGATCGATGCAGTCGTGCGCTTCGGCGAGTCGCCGCAGCGAGCGCAGCGCCGCGCCGAGGTTGTTCAGGGCCTCGGGGAAGTCGGGGCGGCCGCGCAGTGCCTCACGGTAGGCGCCGACCGCCGCGGCGACGGCGCCCTGCTGCTGCAGCTCGACACCGCGGCTGAACCAGGCCTCGGGGCCCGGCGGCCGTAACTCAGGATCCATCGTCATTGGCTACACTCGCAGCGGTATGCACGCGAGGCGCGGCGACCTTCATCTGTTTCAGATTTATTACTCGGCTGCCACGCGGCAGGCGCTCGAGGCAGGGTACACGCCCCTCGATAATTCGAGCAACGAGCGTCCCGACTGGCGCGAGTACTGGCCGATACGCCGCTACTTCCACGACCACCCGCCGCGGGACGACGACTACTACGGGTTCTTCTCGCCCGCCTTCCGCGCCAAGACGCGCCTCGAGCCGCACACCGTGCTGGATTTCATCGACGGCCAGCGCGATGGCGCCGACGTGCTGCTGTTCTCGCCGTTCTTCGACCAGATCGCCTTTTTCCTCAACTGCTGGGAGCAGGGCGCCGCGGCGCACGCGGGCTCGCGGGCGGTGTTCGTGGACAGCCTCGCGCTCGTGGCGCCTGAGTTCCGCCTGGAGGAGACGGTCGGCTGCTCGCGCAACACGGTGTACTGCAATTATTTTCTGGCGCGCGGGGCGTTCTGGCGCGAATGGCTGGCGCGCTGCGAGCGCGTCTTCGCGAGTGCCGAAGCGGGCACGACGCCGCTCGGGCGTGCGCTCGCGGCGCCGCTCGACTACAAGTCCGAGGGCGCGCCCGCCAAGGTGTTCGTCATCGAGCGCGTCGCCGCCGCCATGCTCGCCACCGAGGCGCGCTGGCGCGTGCGCGCGTACAACCCGCTGCTGCTACCGTTCTCGCAGATGCCGATCAGTGCGTTCGGCGCGGAGCTCGCGGCGCTCGACGCCCTGAAGATCGCCTATCTCGCCGAGGGCCGCACGCAGTACCTCGACGCATTCTTCCGCCTGCGCGCGCAGCTGGCGCGCGCGACCCGGCCGTGAACGAGCGCGCCC
>DATKPR010000130.1:0-17674 GCA_035523985.1 Steroidobacteraceae bacterium
CGTGGCGCTGCTGCTGCCGCTGGCGTGGCGCGTCGCCGCCGGTCACGGCGGCCGCGACCTGATCCTGCTCGCCGCGGTACTGTGGTGGCTCACGGCCTTCATGTGGATCGCCTTCGCGCCGCGGCGGGTGACACCCTGGGCCGCGGGCATCGCCGGCGTGCTGGCGCTCGTGCCCGCGTGGCTGGCGCTGGTGTGTCTGCGCCTCGCGCCGCCGCCGCACGGTCAATGGGTGTTGTTCACCCTGGTGCTGGTATGGGTCGCCGACATCGGCGCATTCTTTGCCGGGCGACGCTTCGGCCGACTGCGCCTCGCCCCGGTGGTCTCGCCGGGAAAGACCTGGGAGGGCGTGTTCGGCGGGATGGTGCTGAGCACGCTGGTGGCGATCGGCGGCAGCCTGTGGTTCCACGTCTCGCTCGCCGTATTCCTGCCGCTGTGCCTCGCGACCGTCGCCTTCTCGGTGGTCGGCGATCTCACCGAGAGCCTGCTCAAGCGCTTCGCGGGCCTCAAGGACTCGGGCACGCTCTTTCCCGGGCACGGCGGCGTCATGGATCGCATCGACAGTCTCACCGGGGCGGCGCCGGTGCTGCTCCTCGGGCTCACGCTCCTCGGAGTGATCGCGTGATCGGGGTCGCGGTACTCGGCTCCACCGGCTCGGTCGGCGCGAGCACGCTCGATGTGCTCGCGCGCCATCGCGCGCGCTTCGAGCTCGTCGGCATCGCGGCGCACCGCAACGCCGCGAAGCTCGCGCGGCAGATACTCGCCTGGCAGCCCGCTTACGCGGCGCTCGCCGACGCCGCGGCCATGCCGCAGCTGCGCGCGCTGCTCGGCGCGGGCGCGCCGCGCACCCGGCTGCTCGCCGGCCCCGGCGCGCTCGAGGAGCTCGCCGCGCTGGCGGAGGTCGAGTGCGTCATGGCGGCCATCGTCGGCGCCGCCGGGCTGCGCTCCACGCTCGCCGCGGCGCGCGCCGGCAAGCGGCTGCTGCTCGCCAACAAGGAGTCCCTGGTGATGGCGGGCCCGCTGCTGCTCGAGGCGGTGCGCGGCTCCGGCGCGACGCTGCTGCCGATCGACAGCGAGCACAACGCGATCTTCCAGTGCCTGCCCGCGCCGGTGCGTCCCGGGGTGGCCCCGCCGGGCCTGAAGCGCGTGCTGCTCACCGCCTCCGGCGGGCCGTTCCGCGAGGCACCCCCGGAGGCACTCGCCGCGGTCACTCCGGAAGCCGCCTGCGCCCATCCCAACTGGGTCATGGGACGCAAGATCTCGGTGGATTCGGCGACGCTCATGAACAAGGGCCTCGAGCTGATCGAGGCGTGCCTGCTGTTCGGCCTCGCGCCCACGCAGGTCGAAATCCTGGTGCATCCGCAGAGCATCGTGCATTCGCTGGTCGAGTACATCGACGGCTCGGTGCTCGCGCAGCTCTCCGCTCCCGACATGCGCACGCCGATCGCGCACGCACTTGCCTGGCCCGAGCGCATCGACTCCGGTGTAGAATTCCTCGATCTGCTCAAGGCCGGCCGGCTCGACTTCCAGGCCCCCGATTACGACCGCTTCCGCTGCCTCGCGCTCGCGCAGGCGGCGGCGCGTGCCGGGGGGCTGCACCCGGTGCTGCTGAACGCAGCCAACGAGGTCGCCGTACAGGCGTTTCTCGAGCGCCGATTGAACTTTCCGGGCATCGCCGCGGTCATTGAAGCCGTGGTAGAGCGCGGCGCCGGGGGCTCGATCGGCGGTCTGGAGGACGTGCTGGCTGCGGACGCCGAGGGCCGCCAGCGCGCCTCGGAGCGTATCGTCGGCATTACAAGAAGTGAGTCGGTGAGGGGCGCTCACGCATCATGAGCCTGTTCTGGTATGCACTGTGGTTCGTAGTGGCCGTGGGCCTGCTGGTCACGGTGCACGAATTCGGCCACTTCTTCGTCGCGCGGCGGCTCGGCTTTCGCGTGCTGCGCTTCTCCGTGGGCTTTGGCAGGCCGCTGCTCAAGTGGACCGTGGGGCCCGACCGCATCGAGTACGTCCTGGCCGCCATTCCGCTCGGCGGCTACGTGAAGCTGCTGGACGAGCGCGAGGGACCGGTCGAGGCGGCGCAGCTGCCGCGCTCCTTCACCCGCCGCCCGCACTGGCAGCGCATCGCGGTGCTGCTCGCCGGACCCGCCTTCAACATCCTGTTCGCGATCCTCGTGCTGTGGGGCATGTTCTGGGTGAACGGCGTCAACGAGGTGCGGCCGGTGATCGGCGACGTCACCACCGGCTCGATCGCGGCGCAGGCGGGCCTCAAGAGCGGCGACGAGATCCGCGCCATCAACGGCACGCCGGTGAACGGCATGCGCGACGTGGTGTTCGGGCTGCTCGATGCCATGAGCGCCCGTGGCGAGGCAGATCTCAGCGTGGTGAGCGCCGGCGCGCCGCCGCACGAGGCGCGCCTGGTGGTCGCCGACCCGCAGACCCGCCGCCGTCTCACCGAGCCCGCGGAGCTGCTGCTCGGGCTCGGCTTCGAGTTCTGGCCGCCGATGCCGCCGGTGATCGGCAAGGTCGAGGCGGGCGGACCGGCGGCGCGTGCGGGCCTGTCCGCCGGGGACCGGGTGCTCGCCATCGACGGCACGCCGGTCGCCAACTTCCACGACGTGGTCGCCATCGTCAATGCGCATCCCGGCGAGCGCATCACGCTCGACTACAGCCGGGCCGGCGTCAGGGCCACGACCAGCGTCGCGGTGGCGAGCGATGAGCTGCACGGCCGGCGCATCGGTCGCATCCACATCGAACCCGCGCCGCTGCCGAAGACCTACCCGCAGGCGCTGCGCACGCACCTGCCGCTGTCGCCGGGCGGCGCGCTGGCGCGCGCCGCGGACGAGGCCTGGAGCATGACGGTGTTGCAGGGACGGCTGTTCTGGCGCATGGTGCTCGGGCGGGTGTCGCTCAAGAACCTGAGCGGTCCGCTGTCGATCGCCGAGTACGCCGGCGACTCCGCCGAGGCGGGCGTCGCGCCCTTCCTCGGCTTCCTGGTGCTGATTTCGCTGTCGCTCGGCTTTCTCAACCTGCTGCCGATCCCGATCCTCGACGGCGGGCAGATCGCCTTTCAGCTGGTCGAGTGGCTCAAGGGCAGCCCGCTCTCCGAGCGGGCCCAGATCTTCGGTCAGCAGGTGGGGATCGCATTGCTCATCGTCCTGATGGGTGTGGCGCTGTACAACGACATCGCGCGCCAGTTCGGCTGAGTCACTCAATAACGCAAACGAAGCGCCCCGGGGGGCGCGAAGGACAGATTACTTTGGGTGTTGAATCATGAAGCTGCGCGTCGCTGTGGTCGCGTTCGCGCTGTTGCTGCGCGCGGCGCTGGTGTTCGCGCAAGGTGCCCCGGAAAGCAACTTCACCGTCAGCGACATCCGCGTCGAGGGACTGCAGCGCGTCTCCGAAGGCACGGTCTACAACTATCTGCCGATCAACATCGGCGATCACCTCAGCGCGCAGCGCGTGCGCGAGGCGATCCGCGCGCTGTACGCGACCGGATTTTTCCGCGACGTGCAGATGCGCCGCGACGGCAACACGCTGGTGGTGGTGGTGGCCGAGCGGCCCTCGATCGAGAGCTTCGAGATCACCGGCAACAAGGACATCAAGACCGAGGACCTGCAGAAGTCGCTGCGCGGCGTCGGACTCGCCACCGGCAAGACCTTCGACCGCTCGGTGCTCGAGGACGTCACCCAGTACCTCACGGATCAGTACTTCGCACGCGGCAAGTACGGCGTGCGCATCGACACCAAGGTGGAGGAGGAGGCGGGCAACCGCGTCAAGATCAAGGTCGACATCAAGGAAGGCAACCGCGCGAAGATCCGCCAGATCAACATCGTCGGCAACACCCGCTTCCCGCCCAAGCAGATCCTCGACACCCTCGAGCTCAAGACCCCCAACTGGCTCTCCTGGTACAAGCAGGACGACCGCTACTCGCGCGAGTCGCTGCAGGGCGACCTCGAGAAGGTGCGCAACTTCTACATGGACCGCGGCTACGCCAACTTCCAGCTCGAGTCGACCCAGGTGGCGATCGCGCCCGAGAAAGAGGACATCTTCATCACCATCAACGTGGACGAGGGCCAGGTCTACAAGATCTCCTCGATCAAGGTGGCCGGTACCTTCGTGGTGCCGCAGGCGGACCTCGAGCGGCTGGTGCTGGTGCACCCCGGGGAGATCTTCGACCGCAAGCTCATCACCTCGTCCCAGGAGCTGATGCAGAACCGCATGGGGCGCGATGGCTACGCCTTCGCCAAGGTCGACCCGGTGCCGACCGCCGACAACGTCAATCACACGGTGGCGCTCACCTTCTTCGTCGATCCGGGCAATCGCGTCTACGTGCGCAACATCACCTTCTCGGGCGTCAACCGCATCAATGACGAGGTGCTGCGGCGCGAGCTGCGCCAGCTCGAGGGCGGCTGGCTGTCGAACGTGGCGCTGGAGCGCTCCAAGCAGCGCATCCAGCGTCTGCCGTACGTGAAGTCGGTGGATTTCGAGACCACCCCGGTCACCGGCGTCCCCGACCAGGTGGACGTGAACTACAAGATCGAGGAGGGGCCGGCTTCGCAGCTCTCGGGCGGCATCGGCTACTCCGCCACCTACAAGATCCAGCTGAATGCCAGTTTCGCCGACGCCGATTTCCTCGGCACCGGCGAGCGTGTCGCCCTGAACCTCAACGGCGGCGCCTTCAGCAAGGTGTACACGATGTCCTGGACCAACCCGTACACCACCATCGACAACCTGCAGCGCACCCTCTCGGTGAGCTACAGCGACGTGACGCAGTTCGTCTCCTCCTCGTCGAACTTCTCCTCCAAGACGCTGACGGCCGGTCCCACCTGGGCCTACCCGATCAGCGAGACCATGTACCTGCGCTTCGGCGCCGTGTTCGAGTCCTCGCAGCTGCTCACCAACTCGCTCTCGAGCGCCGAGCAGGCGGTGCAGTGGGTGTCCGAGAACGGCCATCCCTACAGCCGCCTCGCGCACGACGACGCCAGCAACAACGACTACGTGTTCTACGGGTCGAACTTCAAGAACGTGCAGGGGGTGCTCGGCTGGGACTGGGACACGCGCAACCGCACCCTGTTCGCCGACCGCGGCATGCACCAGGCCATCAGCCTGTCCATGACCGCACCGGGCAGCGACGTCAAGTACTACATCGCCAATTACCAGTACCTCAGGTACGTGCCGGTCGGGCGGCTGTTCACGCTGTCGTTCCTCGAGGGGGTGGACTACGGCGCGCCGTTCGGGAATACCACCGGCATCCCGCCCTACCGCCAGTTCTTCGGCGGCGGCCCGGACAACGTGCGCGGCTTCCAGGAGAGCTTCCTCGGTCCGCGCGACCAGTTCGGCAACCCCTACGGCGGCAACATGCGCATCACCAGCCAGAACGAGCTGCTCTTCCCGATGCCCGCCAAGTGGGCGCAGACCGCGCGCGTCGGCATGTTCTTCGACATGGGCGGCGTGTACGAGACCGGCAACAAGCTGCAGTTCTACGGCCCCGACAACATCACGCCGGCGGATTGTCTGCCGGGGCATGCGTGTTACCGCTTCCTCAACCTCTCGAGCCTGAAGCGCTCGGTGGGCCTCGCGGTCACCTGGCTGGCACCCATCGGTCTCTTCCGCTTCAGCCTCGGACTGCCGTTGAATGCCCGGCATGGCGACGGCATCGAAACCTGGGGGGATCCGACCGAGGTCTTCCAGTTCTCGGTCGGCCAGGCCTTTTAGCGTTAAGTATTCTTAAGGTTCGCGGCCCCGCCGGCGCGCAAATAGCCTGCGGGCGGCGCGACTTTAGGCGATACTTAAGGTTTGGCCCGGCCGACCTCCTGGGGTCCCGGCGCCGCACTAATTCCAGCATACGAGGTGGGTGTTCCGTGAATCGTTCGAGCAGCAGGCGGATGGCGGTATGGATCGTGGCGGCCATGGGAGCCGTGGCCGCGGTGCCGGCGTGGGCCGAGGGCAAGATCGCGGTGGTGGATTTCCAGAGGCTCGGACAGGAGTCGCCCCAGGGCAAAGAGGTATTCGAGGCGCTGCGCGCCGAGTTCGCGCCGCGCGAGCGCACGCTGCAGGCGCAGGGTCAGGCCCTCAAGTCCAAGCAGGACAAGCTGCAGAAGGACGCGGCGACCATGACCGAGGATCAGCGCGCGCGCGCCGAGAAGGATCTGCGCGACGGCGCGCGCGACTTCGAGCGCGCGCGCGGGGAGCTGCAGGACGATGAGACCGCGCGGCGCAACGAGCAGCTGTCACGGCTGCAGCGCACGCTGGTCGAAGAGGTGCGCGCCTACGCCAAGGCGCAGAACCTCGATATGGTGGTGAGCGGGGATGCGGTGCTGTACGCCGCGCCGAGCTACGACATCACGCCCGCAGTACTCACGGCGCTGCAGTCGAAGGCCGCCGCCGCGCCGGCCGCCAAGCCGCCGGGCAAATAGCACCGGGGGCTGGGGGCCCGCGCGCGCCATGTCGGTCTCGCTCGGGGAGCTCGCGGTGCGTTTCGGCTGCGAGCTGCGCGGCGATCCCGAGGTACGCGTCGAGCACGTCGCGACGCTCGCCAACGCGGATGCGACCGCGGTCGCCTTCCTGGCCAACCCGCGCTACCGGCCGCAGCTCGCCAGCACGCGTGCCGCGGCGGTGATCCTCAAGGGGGATGCGGCCGCCGGCTGCCCCACCCACGTGCTGCTCGCCGACAACCCCTACGCGACCTACGCGCGCATCGCGGCGCTGCTGCATCCGCAACCGGCCCCCGCGCCGGGAGTGCATCCGGGCGCACTCGTGGCCGCGAGCGCGCGCATCGACCCGAGCGCCCATGTCGGGCCCGGCTGCATCGTCGGCGAGCGCGCCAGCGTCGGCGCGCGCGCCAGTCTCGGACCGCACTGCGTGCTCGGGGACGACGTCGAGCTCGCCGCCGACGTGCGCCTCGCGGCGCGCGTGACGCTCTGCCGCGGCGTCGCGATCGGCGCGCGCAGCGTCGTGCAACCCGGCGCGGTGATCGGCGGCGACGGCTTTGGCTACGCGCCCGACCGGGGTACCTGGGTCAAGGTGCCGCAGCTCGGCGCCGTGCGCATCGGCGCCGACGTCGAGATCGGCTGTAACACCACCGTCGACCGCGGCGCCATCGAGGACACCGTGATCGAGGACGGCGTCAAGCTCGACAACCTCATCCAGATCGGCCACAACGTGCGTATCGGCGCACACACCGCGATCGCCGCCTGTACCGGTGTTTCCGGCAGCACCACCATCGGCAAGCGCTGCATGATCGGCGGCCACGTGGGATTCGCCGGGCACATCAGCATCGCCGACGACGTGGTGATCACGGGCTACTCGGCCATCAGCCGCTCGATCGCCGGTGCCGGGGTATACTCGAGCACGCTTCCCTTCGAGGAGGTGCACGCCTGGCGGCGGCTGGTCGCGCGCTTCAAGCGCAGCGCCCGGCTCGAGGAGCGCGTACGCGCCGTGGAGCGGGCGGCCGGACTCACCAGCGTGCAGGAAGAAGACTCATGAGCGCAGAAGTCGTGCAACTCGACATGCAGGCGATCCTCGAGCGCCTGCCGCACCGCTATCCGTTCCTCTTGGTCGACCGGGTGCTCGAGTGCCGTCCCGGGCAGACCATCCGCGCCATCAAGAACGTCACCTACAACGAGCCTTTCTTCCCCGGACACTTCCCGCATCGCCCGGTGATGCCCGGCGTGATGATCATCGAGGCGCTGGCGCAGGCCGCCGGGATCCTGTGCTTCGTGACGGCGAACGTGATCCCCGACGAGGAGACGCGCTTCTACTTCGTCGGCATCGACGATGCGCGTTTCCGCAAACCGGTCGTGCCGGGAGACCAGCTGGTGCTCACGGCCCGGCTCGAGCGCTCGATGCGCGGCATCTGGAAGTTCTCGACCGCCGCACTGGTGGGCGACAAGGAGGTCGCGCACGCCGACATGATGGTGGCGCCGGAGACCGGCAAGTGATCGATCCGCGGGCGGCGGTGTCGTCCGAGGCACGCCTCGCGAGCGATGTCAGCGTCGGCCCGTTCGCCGTCATCGGGCCCGGCGTCGAGATCGGTCCGCGCACCATCGTGGGCCCGCACGCGGTGATCAACGGGCCGACCGTGCTCGGGGCCGACAACCACGTGTTCCAGTTCGCCTCGATCGGCGATGCACCGCAGGACAAGAAGTACCGGGGCGAGCCGACGCGCCTCACGGTCGGAGACCGCAACGTGTTCCGCGAGTACTGCACCGTCAACCGCGGCACCACCCACGACGCCGGCGTCACCCGCATCGGCAACGACAATCTGCTCATGGCGTGCGCGCACGTGGCGCACGACTGCACGGTCGGCAACAACACCGTGTTCGCCAACGGTGCGGTGCTCGGCGGTCACGTCGAAGTGGGGGACTGGGTGATCCTCGGCGGACTCTCCGCCGTGCACCAGTTCGCCAAGATCGGAGCGCACGCCTTCCTCGCCGGCGGCGCCATGGTGCGCCAGGACGTGCCGCCGTACGTGATGGTGTCGGGCGACCCGGCCGCGCCCCATGCGGTGAATTCCGAGGGCTTGAAGCGCCGCGGCTTCAGCGAGGATCAGATCCGCGCGATCCGCGATGCCTACCGGATCCTGTACCGCTCGAACCTGGGGCTCGCCGCGGCGCTCGAGCGCCTCGAGCCCCTCGCCGCGCAGCGGCCCGAGATCCGCGCTTTCGCCGACTTCATCCGGGGCGCAACGCGCAGCATCGTGCGATGAGCGCGCCGCCGGCGGGCACCGACGCCGCGCCGCTGCGCGTCGCGATCGTCGCGGGCGAGCATTCCGGGGACCAGCTGGGCGCGGCGCTCATCGAGGCGCTGCGCGCGCGGGTGCCGCGGCTCGAGTGTTTCGGCGTCGCGGGGCCGAAGATGGTCGCGGCCGGCTGCGAAGCCTGGGCGGGCGCGGACAGCATCGCGGTCATGGGGCTGGCGGAAGTCGTGCGGCACCTGCCGCGACTGCTCAAGCTGCGGGCGCAGCTGCGGCGGCGTTTCCTCGCGGCGCGGCCCGATGTCTTCATCGGCATCGACTCGCCCGAGTTCAATCTGGCGCTCGCCGCGGGGCTCAAGCGTGCCGGCATCCGCACCGTGCAGTACGTGAGCCCCCAGGTGTGGGCCTGGCGGCAGGGGCGGGTGCGCACCATCGGCCGCGACTGCGATCTGGTGCTGTGCCTCCTGCCCTTCGAGAGCGCCTTCTACGCCGAGCACGCGGTGCGGGCCGAGTTCGTCGGTCACCCGCTCGCCGACCAGATCCCGCTCGAAGTCGACAGCGCGGCGGCGCGTGCCGCGCTCGGCATCGCCGCGGACGCCCGCGTGGTCGCGCTGCTGCCGGGCAGCCGCATGTTCGAAGTGGCGCACCTGGCGGCGCCGTTCATCAAGGCCGCGGCCTGGCTGAGTGCGCGGCGGCCCGGGCTGGAGTTCATCGCGCCGATGGCGTCGGCGGCGCTGCGCGAGCGCTTTGCGAAGGAACTGGCGCAAGGCGCGGAAAATACGCGGATTCGCCTCGTCGACGGCCAGGCCCAGCGGGTGCTGGCGGCGGCGGACGTGGTGCTGGTCGCCTCGGGAACCGCGACGCTGGAAACGCTGCTCTCGGGGAAACCCATGGTGGTGGCGTATAAGGTGAGCTGGCTCACCTATTTCCTGGTCCGCACACTCGGGCTCGTCAAGGTGCCGTACTTCTCGCAAGCGAACCTGCTCGCCGGGCGGCGCCTGGTGCCGGAGTTCGAGCAGGCGGCGGTCAGCGGCGCAGCGCTCGGCGCGGCGCTGCTGCACGAGCTCGAAGTGCTCGAGGACCCGGCGGCGGCCGCGGCGCTGCGCGCTGAGTTCGCGCGCATCCACCGGGAGCTGCGCCGCGGCGGCGCGACGCGCGCGGCGCAGGCGGTGCTCGAGTGCCTCGGGCCGCGATGAGGGTGCGGGGGCGCATCGCCGGGGTCGACGAGGCCGGGCGCGGGCCGCTCGCCGGCCCGGTGGTCGCGGCTGCCGTGATCCTCGATCCGCGCCGGCGCATCCGCGGACTCGCCGACTCGAAGATCCTGCCGCCCGAGGAGCGCACCCGCCTCGCGGGACTGATCCGCGGCCGCGCCCTCGCATGGGCGGTCGCCTGGGCGGATCGCGACGAGATCGATACGCTCAACATCCTCGAGGCGACGCTGCTCGCCATGCGGCGCGCACTGCTCGCGCTGCCGGTGCGCCCGACACACGTCCAGGTCGACGGCAACCGCTGTCCGTGCCTCGAGGATCTCTCTCCCGGGTGCACCTTCGAGGCCATCGTCGACGGCGATGCCCGCGTCGCGGCCATCAGCGCCGCCTCGATCCTCGCCAAAACGCATCGTGATGCGATGATGCAGGCGCTCGATGCGTGCTATCCGGGCTTCGGGCTCGGCCGCCACAAGGGTTACGCCACGCCCGCGCACCTGCGGGCGCTGCGCCGGCGCCGGCCTTCGCCGCTGCACCGCCGCTCCTTCAGCCCCATGCGCCGCTCCTCCTGCTAGCATCGATGGCGATGTCGCCCGGCTTCGTACACCTGCGCCTGCACAGCGAGTATTCGCTCAGCGACAGCGTGGTGCGCGTGCCCGAGCTCGTCGCGGCGGTCGCCGCCGCCGGCATGCCGGCGGTCGCGGTCACCGACCGCAACAATCTCTTCGCGATGGTGAAGTTCTACCGCGAAGCGCTCGCGGGCGGCGTCAAGCCGATCGTCGGCGTGGACCTCGCGGTGCGCGAGGACGGCGAGCGGCGCGAGCCGAGCCGCCTGACGCTCCTCTGCCAGAACCAGGAGGGCTACCGCAATCTCGCGCGTCTCATCTCGCGCGCCTACCTCGAGGGCCAGGAGCGCGGCGTGCCGCGCGTCGAGCGCGACTGGCTGACGCCGGCAAGCCTCGCGGGGCTGATCGCCCTCTCAGGCGCCCTCGAGGGCGAGGTGGGTCGTGCACTGGTGAACGGCCGCGAGGCGGAGGCCGAGCAGGCGCTCGAGCGCTGGCGCGCGCTGCTGCCCGGCCGCTATTACCTCGAGCTGCAGCGCCTCGGACGGCAGTTCGAGGAGGCCTACATCGGCGCCGCGGTGGCGCTCGCCGCCCGCCACCAGCTGCCCGTGGTCGCCACCAACGACGTCCGTTTCCTCAAGGCGGATGAGTTCGAGTCGCACGAGGCGCGGGTGTGCATCCACGACGGCGCGCTGCTCGCCGATCCGGCGCGCGTGCGCCGCTACACGCGGCAGCAGTACCTGCGCAGCCCCGCGGAGATGTCGGCGCTGTTCGCGGATCTGCCCGAGGCGCTCGCCAACTCGGTCGAGATCGCGCGCCGCTGCAGCCTGGCGCTCACGCTCGGGGAGGCGCGGCTGCCGCAGTACCCGGTGCCCGCCGGCACCACCACCGAGGAGTTCCTGCGGGCGGAGGCGGCGCGCGGCCTCGCGCGGCGCTTTCCGGCGGGTGCGGCTGCCGCCTACCACGAGCGCCTCGCGAGCGAGCTCGCCGTCATCTGCCAGATGGGCTTCGCCGGCTACTTCCTGATCGTCGCCGACTTCATACGCTGGGCGCGCGAGAACGGCGTACCGGTCGGTCCCGGACGCGGCTCGGGCGCGGGGTCGCTGGTCGCCTACAGTCTGGGGGTCACGGACCTCGACCCGCTCGAGCACGAGCTGCTGTTCGAGCGTTTCCTCAACCCCGAGCGCGTGTCGATGCCCGACTTCGACATCGATTTCTGCATGGAAGGCCGCGACCGGGTGATCGAGTACGTGGCCGGCAAGTACGGCCGCGAGCGCGTCTCGCAGATCATCACCTACGGCACCATGGCCGCCAAGGCCGTGGTGCGCGACGTCGGACGCGTGCTCGGCATGCCCTACGGCTACGTCGACCGCATCGCCAAGCTCATACCCTTCGAGCTCGGCATCACGCTCGATGCGGCGCTCGGCAAGGAGCCGGAACTGCAGCGCCTCTACCAGGCGGAAGACGAGGTGAGGAACCTCATCGATCTGGCGCGCTCGCTCGAGGGGCTCACGCGCAATGCCGGCATGCACGCCGGGGGCGTGGTGATCGCGCCTTCGGTGCTCACCGACTTCGCGCCGCTCTACTGCGACGCCGCCGGCGGCAGCGTCGTCACGCAGTTCGACAAGGACGACGTCGAGGCCGCGGGCCTGGTGAAGTTCGACTTCCTGGGACTGCGCACCCTCACGATCATCGACCGCGCGGTGCGGCTCATCAACCGCGAGCGAGCCGCGCAGACGCCGCCGCTCGAGATCGGCGCGCTGCCGATGGACGATGCGCCGACCTATACGCTGCTCAAGTCCTGCCGCACCACCGCCGTTTTCCAGCTCGAATCGCGCGGCATGAAGGATCTGATCCGGCGGCTGCAGCCGGACTGCTTCGAGGACATTGTGGCGCTGGTGGCGCTGTTCCGCCCGGGGCCGCTGCAGTCGGGCATGGTGGACGACTTCATCAACCGCAAGCACGGGCGCAACGAGGCGCCGATCGACTACCTGCATCCGAGCCTCGAGCCGATCCTCAAGCCCACCTACGGCGTCATCCTCTACCAGGAACAGGTGATGCAGATCGCGCAGAAGCTCGCCGGCTATACGCTCGGCGGCGCCGATCTGCTGCGGCGCGCGATGGGCAAGAAGAAGCCGGAGGAGATGGCGCAGCAGCGCTCGGTGTTCATCGCCGGGGCGGTGGCGCGCGGCGTACGCGAGCGCCTCGCCGAGCATATCTTCGACCTGATGGAGAAGTTCGCCGGCTACGGCTTCAACAAGTCGCACTCCGCCGCCTACGCGCTGCTCGCCTACCAGACCGCCTACCTCAAGGCCCATTACCCCGCGGCGTTCATGGCCGCGGTGCTGTCGGCGGACATGGACCACACCGACAAGGTGGTGACGCTCATCAAGGAATGCGCCGACATGGGCCTCGAGGTGCTGCCGCCCGATGTCAACGCCTCGCGCTACGAGTTCGCGGCCGATGGCGAGCGGCGCATCCGTTACGGCCTCGGCGCCGTGCGCGGCGTCGGTGCCGGCGCGGTCGAGGGGCTGATCGCGGAACGCGCCGCACGCGGCCCCTTCACGAGCCTCGAGGACCTGTGCCGCCGGCTCGACCTCACCAGGGTCAACCGCCGCGTACTCGAGGCGCTGCTGCGCTCCGGCAGCCTCGATGGGCTCGGCGCCAATCGCGCCACGCTCATGGACCGCCTGGGCGCGGCCATGCAGCTCGGCGACCAGAGCACGCGCGCGCACGCGGCCGGGCAGGACGACCTCTTCGGCGGCCTCGCGGCGGTCGAGCACACGCCCGCGCCGCAGCGCGCCGTGGAGCTGCCCGAATGGAGCGAGGCCGTGCGCCTCACCGGCGAGCGCGAGACGCTCGGCCTCTACCTCACGGGACATCCGCTCACGCGCTTCGAGGCGAGCCTGCCGCGCCTGGTCTCGCATCGCATCGGCGACCTGGTGGGCGAGCGTCCGGTGGCGGGGCTCGAGCCCGGGCGCTTCAGCGCCGGCAAGCCCGTCACGGTCGCCGGCCTCATCGACGAAGTGAAGAAGCGCGGCCCGCGCGTGATCCTCACGCTGGATGACCGCACCGGGCGGCTCGAGGTGATGCTGTTCGAGGAGACCTGGCAGCGGCACCGCGACCTGATCGCCAAGGATGCGCTCGTCCTGGTCGAGGGGATGCTGCGCTTCGATGACTTCAGCGATTCCTGGCGGCTGGCGGCGCGGCGCGTCTCCGAGCTGGAGGAGCTGCGCTCGCGGTCGGCGCGCCGCGTGGTGCTGCGCTGCTCGCACGCCGAGCTGCCGCGTCTCAGCGAGCGCCTCGCCGCCATCCTCGAGCCCTGGCGCCCCGGGCCGTGCCCGATCACCATCGAGTACACCGGTGCGGCGGCGAGCGGCGCGCTCAACCTCGGCAGCGAATGGAGCGTGCGCGCCTCGCGCGAGCTCCTCGAGCAGCTCGAGGGCCTGGTCGGCAGCGGCGCCGTGGACGTGTTGTACGCGGGACCGGCCGCGAGCCCCGGCGAGGCGTTCAGCGCCGACGGCCGCTGAGGCGCGCTTCACTTGCGCTCCGGACCCCCCCTTACGTAACCTCGCCGCCTCATGGCCGTCTCGTTCCTCGATTTCGAACAGCCCATCGCCGAGCTCGAAGCGAAGATCGAGGAGCTCAAGCACGTCACCTCGGAAGCGGAGTCCGGGGTCAACCTGCAGGATGAGATCGGGCGGCTGCAGGCCAAGAGCCGCCAGCTCACCCAGAGCATCTTCGCCAACCTCACGCCCTGGCAGATCACGCAGCTCGCGCGCCATCCGCACCGGCCCTATACCCTCGATTACGCGGGGGCCATTGCCAGCGAGTTTCACGAGCTGCACGGCGACCGCATGTACGCCGACGACCTGGCGATCGTCGGGGGACTCGCGCGCATCGACGAGCGCGCGGTGGTGCTGATCGGCCACCAGAAGGGCCGCGATACCAAGGAGCGGGTGCGGCGCAACTACGGCATGCCCAAGCCCGAGGGCTATCGCAAGGCGCTGCGCCTCATGCATCTCGCCGAGCGCTTCGGCATCCCGCTGGTGACGCTCATCGACACGCAGGGCGCCTACCCCGGCGTCGGCGCCGAGGAGCGCGGCCAGAGCGAGGCGATCGCGCGCAATCTCTTCGAGATGTCGGTACTGCGCGTGCCGATCGTCACGGTGGTGACCGGGGAGGGCGGCTCGGGCGGCGCGCTGGCCATCGGCGTGTGCGACCGTCTGCTGATGCTCCAGTACAGCACCTACTCGGTGATCTCCCCCGAAGGCTGCGCCTCGATCCTGTGGAAGAGCCAGGACAAGAAGGAGGTGGCGGCCGAGTCGCTCAACCTCACGGCCGACCGCCTGCAGAAGCTCGGCCTCGTCGACGAGGTGATCGAGGAGCCGCTCGGCGGCGCGCATCGTGATGCGGCCACGACCGCGGCGCGCCTGAAGGCGGCGCTGATCCGCCACCTCGATGAGCTCGATGCGCTGCCCCGCGATCAGCTGCGGGCGGCGCGCGCGGCCAAGATCGCCTCCTTCGGCGTGTATTCGGAAACCGCGGCCTGAACCGCGCACGGCGGCGCCCATGCCAGCGCGCGCGGATGAGTTCAACGCACCCTGGCTGCGCCGGCGGCTCGCCGCGCTCCTGCCCGACCTCACGGAGCGCGAGCTGTGTGTCGCCTTCAGCGGCGGGGCCGATTCCACCGCACTGCTCGCAGCTCTCGCCCGGCAGCCAGGGAAGCTGCGCGCGCTGCACGTCGATCACGGCCTGCACCCGGAATCAGCCGCCTGGGCGGCGCACGCGGTGGCGGTGGCCCGCGGCCTCGGGGTGACCTGCGAGGTGCTCAGCGCGAGCGTGGCGCGCGGGCGCGGCGACTCCCTCGAGGCGCGCGCGCGCGAGGCCCGCTACCGGCTGCTCGAGGGGGCGTTGCGGCCGGGGGAGGTGCTGCTCAGCGCGCACCACCAGGACGACCAGCTCGAGACCGTGCTCCTCATGCTGCTGCGCGGCGCCGGGGTCGCCGGGCTCGCGGCGATGCCCGAGCTGGCGCGCTTCGGGCCGGGGCTGCTGGTGCGGCCGCTCCTCTCGCGCTCACATGCGGCGCTCGCCGCCTTCGTGCGCGCGGCCGGGCTGCCCCATCTGGAAGACCCGAGCAATCTCGATGAGCGCCTCGATCGCAACTTCCTGCGGCGGCGGGTGCTGCCGGCGCTGCGCGAGCGCTGGCCGGGGGCCGCCGCCACGGTGAGCCGCAGCGCGCGCCATGCCGCCGAGGCCGGCCGGCTCCTCGAGACCCTCGCCCGTGCCGATGTCGAGCGCGCGAGCCACGGCCGCGCGCTCGCGGCGAGCGCGCTGCGGGCGCTGCCGCCCGATCGGCGCCACAACGCACTCAGGTTCTGGATCGGCTCGCACGGCCATCCGCTCCCGCCCACGACGCGGCTGGCCGAGATCGCCGGCCCCGTCCTCGCCGCGCGCGCCGACGCGCAGCCGGCGGTGGAGTGGGCGGGGGTGCGGGTCGAGTGCCATGGCGGGCTGCTGCGGCTGCTGCCGGCGCGGCGCGCCACGGGCGGCCGCTCCGGTGCCGCGCCGCGCCCGCCGGCCGGGATCCGCTGGCGCTGGCAGGGGCAGCCCGCGTGCCCGCTGCCCGGCGATCTCGGGGCGATCGAGCTGATCCCCGATGCGCACGGCCCGGTGAATCTCGCCGCGCTCCCGGCCACGCTCAGCATCCGCTGGCGGCGCGGGGGCGAGCGGCTCACGGTCGCTCCGGGCGGCGCGCGGCGCGCCCTGAAGAGCCTGCTGCAGGAGTCGCGGCTGCCGCCGGCGGAGCGCGCCCGGCTGCCGCTCGTCTTCGGCGGCCGCCGGCTGCTCGCCGTGGCGGACCGCTGGGTCGATGAGTCCGTGCAGGCGGGCCCGGCGGCGCGGCGCCGTGGCCGCTTTCTCTGGAGGCAGGCGGCGCGAGTGCGCGAGATGTGCTAACCTGCCTGCCCGTCGTCGATCTGCCCGTTCTGCGGCAGCGACCACACGCGACGGGTAATCCTGCGAGAGCTATGACGCGTTTCGTATTCGTCACCGGCGGCGTCGTGTCCTCCCTGGGCAAGGGCATCGCCTCCGCTTCTCTCGGCGCGATCCTCGAGGCCCGGGGCCTCAAGGTCGCCATGGTGAAGCTCGATCCCTATATCAACGTGGATCCGGGCACCATGAGCCCCTTCCAGCACGGCGAGGTGTTCGTCACCACCGACGGCACCGAGACCGACCTCGACCTCGGGCACTACGAGCGCTTCGTACGCACCACCACGGGGCGCAACAGCAATTTCACCACCGGGCGCATCTACGAGCGCGTCATCGCCAAGGAGCGCCGCGGCGACTATCTCGGCGCCACGGTACAGGTGATTCCGCACATCACCGATGAGATCAAGCGCTGCATCAAGCTCGGCGCCGACGGCGCCGACGTGTGCATGGTCGAGATCGGCGGCACGGTGGGCGATATCGAGTCGCTGCCGTTCCTCGAGGCGATTCGCCAGCTCGGGGTCGAACTCGGCCGCAGCAACTGCGTCTACATGCACCTGACGCTGGTGCCGGTGGTCGGCGGCTCGGGCGAGATCAAGACCAAGCCCACGCAGCACTCGGTCAAGGAGCTGCGCGGCATCGGTATCCAGCCGGACGTGCTGCTGTGCCGCTGCAAGCACCCGCTGCCCGAGGAGCAGCGGCGCAAGATCGCGCTCTTTACCAACGTCGAGGAGCGCGCGGTGATCTCGGCGATCGATGCCGACGACATCTACCGCATCCCGATCCTGCTGCACGAGCAGGCGCTCGATGACATCGTGGTCGACAAGCTGCGGCTCACGGTGCCGGCCACCGACCTCGCCGAGTGGCGCCACGTGGTGAGCGCCCGGGCGAACCCCGAGGGCCACGTGGACATCGCCATGGTCGGCAAGTACGTGCAGATCCGCGACTCCTACCTGTCGCTGCACGAGGCGCTGATGCACGGCGGCCTGAAGAGCCGCACGCGCGTCAACATTCACTACATCGAATCGACCGACATCGAGCAGCACGGCACGCACAGGCTCAAGGGCATGGATGCGGTGCTGGTGCCGGGCGGCTTCGGCGAGCGCGGCATCGAGGGCAAGATCCAGGCGGTGCGCTTCGCGCGCGAGCAGCGCATTCCCTATCTCGGCATCTGCCTGGGGATGCAGGTGGCGATCGTCGAGTACGGCCGCCACATGCTCGGCCTC
>DATKPR010000131.1:0-21886 GCA_035523985.1 Steroidobacteraceae bacterium
GGTCGTCCCGGAGATCAACCCGCAGGCGCTGAAGGCACACCGCGGGATCGTCGCCAACCCCAACTGCACGGCCATCATCTCCATCACGCCGCTGTGGCCGATCCACCAGGCGAACCGCATCGTGCGGCTCCTGATCGCGAGCTACCAGTCGGCTTCCGGCGCGGGAGCCGCCGCCATGGAGGAGCTGCGCGAGGCGACCCGCGCCTATCTCGAGGGGCGGCCCTACCAGCAGCGCGTGCTGCCGCATCCCTACGCCTTCAACGTCTTCAGCCACAACACGCGCATCGACCCGGTGAGCGGCTACAACGAGGAGGAGATCAAGGTGCGGGAAGAAGCGCGCAAGATCTTCGCCGACCCGCAGCTGCGCGTCTCGGCGACCTGCATCCGCGTGCCCGTGCTGCGCGCGCACTCGGTCGCCATCACATTCGAGTGCGAGCGGCCGATCTCCGCCGAAGAGGCGCGCCGGATCATCGCCGCCGCGCCCGGGGTGAAGCTCGTCGACGACCGCGAGCGCAACTACTTTCCGATGCCGCGCGATGCCTCCGGCGGCGATGCCATCCTCGCCGGGCGCATCCGCCAGGACGTGAGCGACCCGAGCGGCCGCTCGATCGCCCTGTTCGTGGCCGGGGATCAGCTCCTCAAGGGCGCGGCGCTGAATGCGGTGCAGATCGCCGAGGCGCTGTGAGCCGCCGCCGAGGGCTCCTAGCCGCCCGCGGAGCGCCGCGGCTTCGTGAAGGGAATGAGCGCCGGGACTTCCGCGCGGTAGGTGTCGTACTGACCGGGAAAGACCTCGCGCATGAACGCCTCTTCCTTGCGCAGCTTGTACGCCAGGGCGGAGGCGATGAGAGCGAAGCCAAGCACCGCGCGCAGCGTCCCCGAGCAGACGGCGGTGCCGATCACCGCGGTGAGGATCCCGGTGTAGATGGGGTGGCGCACGAAGCGGTAGGGCCCGGTGCGGATCAGCTCGTGGCCCTCCTTGACCGTGACCGCGCCGCTCCAGTTGCGTCCGAGGTGCATGCGCGCCCACACCGCGAAGGCGAGCCCGGCGAGCAGGATCAGCAAGCCGATACAATAAACAAGGAATGAGCGCGGCCACAGGCGCGTGCCGAGCAGCGCCGCCCACGGCAGCTCCCGCACCCCGAGCAGCACGCCGCCGAGGACGAGCGGCAGCACGTAGGCGAGGCGCGAGCCGAGCGGCTCGCGCCGCTGCGTAGCCTTGTTGCCGATCGAGGAGACCAGCCAGTACAGCGCCCAGGCGCACCACGCCCACAGGATCAGGTGGCGGTAGAACTGCGGATCGCGCGGCATGGAGCCGATTACAGCAGGTCGCGCAGCCGGTAGTACAGCATCGCCAGCACCAGCGCCGGACGGCGCAGCGCCGCCCCTCCCGGGAAGTTGGCGTGCGGAATGCGCGCGAACACATCGAATCGCCCGGCGGTCCCGGCGAGCGCTTCGGCGACGAGCTTGCCGGCGATGCCGGTGAGCGCGATGCCGTGGCCGGAGAAGCCCTGCAGGAAGTACACGTTCGGCGCGAGCCGCCCGAAGTGCGGCGCGCGGTTGAGCGTAATGTCGACCTCGCCCCCCCAGGAGTAGTCGATGCGCACGTCCTTGAGCTGCGGAAAGACCCGCAGCATCCGGGTCCGCGTCGCCGCCGGCGCATCGAACGAGCGCAGGCCCGAGTAGTTCACGCGCCCGCCGAACAGCAGCCGGTGATCCGCCGAGCGGCGGAAGTAGTCGAGCACCCAGTTCGCGTCGCAGGTCGCGGCGTTGCCGGCGATGAGCGCGCGGGCGCGCTCCGGCCCGAGCGGCTCGGTGGCGACGATGTAGGTGGCGACCCCCATGATCTTCGCCGCGAGCGCCGGCGCCAGCGTTCCGAGGTACACGTTGCCGCACAACACCAGCTGCCGCGCGCGCACCGTGCCGCGCGCGGTCGACACCTCGACGCGCCCGGCGGCGGCCGCCTGGTAGGAGAGCGCGCGGCTGTGCTCGAAGACGCGCACGCCGAAGCTCTCGGCGGCGCGCGCGAGACCGAGTGTGTAGTTGAGCGGGTGCAGGTGGCCGCTGTTGGCGTCGTACAGCGCGCCGAGATAGCGCGTGGTGGCGAGCTGCGTGCCGAGCTCCTCGCGCTCCATATAGCGCACGCTCCCGTAGCCGTAGCGCCCGGTGAGCTCGCGGACCTCCGCCTTGAGCTCCGCGACGTGGCGCGGCTTGACCGCGGTGAGGAGATAGCCGTCCGTCCAGTCGCAGTCGATGCGGAAGCGCCCGATCAGCGAGCGCAGCAGCGTCAGCCCCTCGACCGACACGTCCCATACCGCGCGCGCGTCCGCCGCGCCGAGCAGCCGCTCGAGCTTGGGCTGCGGCGCGGCGACCCCGAAGAGCGCCTGGCCGCCGCTTCTGCCGGAGGCGCCCCAGCCGATGCGTTGCCCCTCGAGGAGTACGACCGAAAGACCGCGCTCGGCCAGGTGCAGCGCCGCGGAGCAGCCGGCGATCCCGCCGCCCACGACGCACACGTCGCAGTCGTGCGGCCCCTCGAGCGCGCGCCGCTCGGGATCGGGGTGCGCGGAGGCGGCGTAGTAGGAGTCGACGTAATCCTGGCGTCCCATCGAAGGGCTCCGGCCTGTTTAAGATCTTTAGACGCGCACCCGGGGCGCGCGGGGTCGGCAGGATAGCGACCGGCCCCCGGTGGGGCAAATCGCCCGCGGCCCCGCAGGGTCTCCCCGTGGCCCTTATGCCCGTGCTTTGGCCATTACCGCAGTTAGCGGGTCCCTGGCAACCAGAGGCTTCCGTCCCCCGCCTGTGGTCTAATAGGCCGCATTCCGGAGGATTCGACGGCGGGGTTCGTTTAGGATATTAAACACCTGCCGGCAGCAAGCCGTCATGGCACCCGCCCGCCCGCTCATTGGTATTCCCGCCGACCGGCGCATGGTCGGCCATCATCCCTTCCACATGGTGGGGGAGAAGTACGCGCGGGCCGTGATCGATGCGGCGGGCGCGGCGCCGGTGCTGATCCCGGCGCTCGCCGAGGAGCTCGGGTTCGCGGAGCTGCTCGAGCGGCTCGACGGCCTGCTGTTCACGGGCAGCCCCTCCAATGTCGAGCCGCGTCATTACGACGGTCCGCCGAGCGCGCCCGGTACGCTGCACGACCCGGCTCGCGATGCGACCACGCTGCCGCTCATCCGCAAGGCGGTCGAGTCGGGCGTGCCGGTGCTCGGCATCTGCCGCGGTTTCCAGGAGATGAACGTGGCTTTCGGCGGGACGCTGCATCAGAAGCTGCACGAGGTGCCGGGGCACCTCGATCACCGCGACGACGAGAGTCAGCCGCTCGAGGTGCAGTACGGCCCGGCGCACGAGGTGACGCTCGAGCCGGGCGGCCTGCTGCGCGCGCTATCCGGGAGCGAGCGCATCCGGGTGAATTCGCTGCACAGCCAGGGGATCGAGCGCCTCGGCGCGCCGCTCGCCGTCGAAGCGCGCGCGCCCGATGGGGTGATCGAGGCGTTCCGGGTGCGTGAGGCCGGCAGCTTCGCGCTCGCCGTGCAGTGGCACCCCGAGTGGCAGGTGATGGCCAATCCGTTTTCGCGCGCGTTGTTCGCCGCCTTCGGCAAGGCGGCCGGCGAGCGCAGCAGGCTCAAGTGAAAGGCGCTCCCATGGTGAGTGAGATCCGGCAGTTTTTCCGCGATCACGGCATTTCCGAGGTCGAGGCGATCATTCCCGACATGGCCGGAATCGCGCGCGGCAAGATCATGCCCGCGGAGAAGTTCGCCGAGGACGGCGGCATGCGCCTGCCCGAGAGCGTGTTCCTGCAGACCGTGACCGGCGACTATCCGCCCGAGACCGGCGATGCCATGAGCCCGGCGGAGATCGACATCATCCTCAAGGCGGACCCGAAGACGGTGCGCCGGGTGCCGTGGGCGGCCGAGCCCACCGCGCAGGTGATCCACGACTGCTTCTATTCCGACGGCCGCCGCGTGACGATGGCGCCGCGCCACGTGCTGCGCAACGTGCTCGAGCTCTACGCCCAGCGCGGCTGGGATCCGGTGATCGCTCCGGAGCTCGAGTTCTATCTGGTGGAGCAGAACAAGGACTCGGACTATCCGCTCAAGCCCCCGGTCGGGCGCTCGGGCCGTGCCGAGCCCGGCCGCCAGTCCTACAGCATCGCCGCGGTCAACGAGTTCGATCCGCTGTTCGACGACATCTACCAGTTCTGCGAGGACCAGGACATCGAGATCGACACGCTGATCCACGAGGACGGACCGGCGCAGATGGAGATCAATCTGATCCACGGCCAGCCGCTCGACCTCGCCGACCAGGCCTTCCTCTTCAAGCGCACCGCGCGCGAGGCGGCGCTGCGCCACAAGATGTACGCCACCTTCATGGCCAAGCCCCATGCCAAGGAGCCCGGCAGCGCCATGCACATCCACCAGAGCGTGGTGGACGTGAAGACGCGCAAGAACATCTTCTCCAATCCCGACGGCACGCCCTCGACGCTGTTCTTCAATCACATCGGCGGGCTGCAGCGCTACCTGCCGGCCGCCATGGCGCTGTTCTGCGCCAACGTGAACTCCTATCGGCGCCTGACCCGCTACCTGTCGGCGCCCATCAACGTGCACTGGGGCTACGACAACCGCACCGCGGGGTTGCGCGTACCGATGTCGGACGCGCAGGCACGCCGCGTCGAGAACCGCGTCGGCGGCGCGGACGCCAATCCCTATATCGCCATCGCCGCCTCGCTCGCCTGCGGCTATCTCGGCATGGTCGAGGGCCTGCAGCCCTCCGACCCGATCGTCGGCAGCGCCCACGATCTGCCCTTCGGGTTGCCGCGCTCGCTCGATGAGGCGCTGCGCGAGCTGCGCGGCTGCGACCCGCTGGTGAAGCTCCTCGGCGAGCCCTTCGTCGAGGCCTTCACCATCGTCAAACAGGCCGAGTACGAGGTGTTCCTGCAGGTGATCAGCTCCTGGGAGCGCGAGCATCTGCTGCTGAACGTTTAGCGTTCAAACGGCGCAAATGGCCAGCGGTGCGTTCAAGCGGCCCTTTGCGCAGGCCGATCGATATATAAGAATGAGCGGGTGAGCAGCGCTCTGCGACTCCGGGCCCTGGGTGCAAGCTGCGCGGCGGTGCTGGCCGCCGTGGCTGCGTGCTCGCAGCGCCACTCGTCCGGGCCCCGGGCCAGCGAGTCCGAGAAGATCCTCAACGTCTACAACTGGTCGGACTACATCCAGCCGAGCGTGATCGCGGATTTCGAGAAGGAGTACGGCATCCGCGTCAACTACGACGTGTACGATTCCAACGAGATCCTCGAGACCAAGCTCCTGACCGGGCATACCAATTACGACATCGTCGGCCCCTCGGGTGCCTTTCTCGAGCGCCAGCTGCAGGCCGACATCTACCAGAAGCTCGACAAGGCCGAGCTGCCGAACCTCAGGAACGTCGACCCGGACGTGGCGCGCGCCGAGGCGCTGTACGACCCCGGCAACCAGTACGCCGTCGATTACATGTGGATCACCTCGGGCGTGGGCTACAACGTCGCGGCCGTCCATGCGCGCATGCCGGACGCGCCGCTCGACAGCTGGCGCATGCTGTTCGATCCGAAGGTGGTGGCGCGCTTCGCCGACTGCGGCGTCTCGATCCTCGATGCGCCCTCGGAAGTGGTCGGCACGGTGCTGCTCTATCTCGGCCGCAAGCCGATGAGCAACTCGCCGGAGGATCTGAAGGCCGCGGAAGCCGCCCTCCGGGCCATACGCCCGTACGTGCGCTACGTGGACTCCTCGCGTTACATCGATAACCTCGCCAACGGCGACATCTGCCTGGTGATGGGCTGGTCGGGCGACGTCAAGCAGGCGCACGACCGGGCACAGGAGGCCGGCAAGGGGGTGGAGCTCGCCTACTCGATCCCGCGCGAGGGCGCGATCTCCAACTACGACACGATGGCGATCCCGGCGGACGCCCCGCACGTGCACAATGCGCACCTGTTCCTCGATTTCCTGCTGCGCCCGGACATCGCCGCGCGCAACTCCAACCTCATCAAGTACGCCAACGCGGTCATTCCCTCGATCCAGCCGCTCGACCCCGCCGTGGTCAACGATCCGGGCGTGTACCCGCCGCCCGCTGTGCGTGCCCGGCTGGTCCCGGAGCGCGCCCGCCCCGCCGACTATCAGCGTCTGCTCACCCGCATGTGGACGCGCTTCAAGACCGGAAGGTAACGTGACGCCGTGAGCCCAACCCACCTGCCGGCCGCCGCCGCGGCCTCCACCGCCGACTCCGCCTACGTGCGCATCCGCGACGTCAGCAAGAAGTTCGGCGACTTCACCGCCGTCGACCACGTCTCGCTCGACATCCGCCGCGGCGAGATTTTCTGCCTGCTGGGCGGCTCGGGGTCGGGCAAGACGACGCTGCTGCGCATGCTGGCCGGCTTCGAGGCGCCCACCACCGGCGGCATCGAGATCGAGGGACAGGACCTCTCGCGGGTGCCGCCCTACGAGCGCCCGGTGAACATGATGTTCCAGTCGTACGCGCTCTTCCCGCACATGAGCGTGGAGAAGAACGTCGCCTTCGGCCTCGAGCAGGAGCGTCTCGGACGCGACGCCATCCGCCGCCAGGTGGGCGAGATCCTCGACATCGTGAAGATGGGCGGCTTCGGCGCCCGCAAGCCCCACCAGCTCTCCGGCGGGCAGCGCCAGCGCGTGGCGCTGGCGCGCGCGCTGGTCAAGCGCCCCAAGCTCCTGCTGCTCGATGAGCCGCTCGCCGCGCTCGACAAGAAGCTGCGCGAGCACACCCAGTTCGAGCTGCTCAACATCCAGCAGCGCCTCGGCGTCACCTTCATCGTCGTGACCCACGACCAGGAGGAGGCAATGACGCTCGGCACGCGCCTCGGCGTCATGAACCAGGGGCGCATCGTCCAGGTCGGCACGCCGTCGGACATCTACGAGTCGCCGGCCACGCGCTTCGTGGCCGACTTCATCGGCTCGGTCAACATGTTCGAAGGCCAGGTGTACGCCAACGGCGGCGACGGCCTGTGCATCCGCAGCGCCGATCTCGGCTGCACGGTGCGCGCCGAGCGCGCCGCCGGCGGCGCCCAGGGCGCCACCGTCTGGACCGCCATTCGCCCCGAGAAGATCCAGATCGCGCGCGCGCCGCCTGCCGGCGCGGCGGGCGACACCGAGAACCGGGTCGTCGGCACGGTCAAGGAGATCGCCTACATGGGCGACATGTCGATCTACCTGGTGCGCCTCGATTCCGGCAGCATGGTGCGCGTGACGCTGCCGAACGTGCTGCGCGGGACCGAGCGGCCGATCGCCCGCGAGGAGCGCGTGGCGCTCTCCTGGCACGGCTCGAGCCCGGTGGTGCTCAGCGAGTAGGGGGAGCGGTGCGACTGTCCCAAGCAACCGGCCGGCGCCTGATCGCGGCAGTCCCGACGCTGTGGCTGCTGCTCCTGTTCCTGATCCCGTTCATCATCGTGTTCCGCATCTCCTTCTCCGAGGTGCGGCTCGCGATCCCGCCGTACACGCCGCTCCTCAGCTGGCATCACGGCGCGCTGCACTTCGAGGTGCACTGGTCGGCGTACGCGTTCCTGTTCACCGACCCGATGTACGTGAGCTCCTACCTCTACTCGCTCAAAGTCGCCGCGGTCTCGACGCTGTGCTGTCTGGCTCTCGGCTACCCGATGGCCTATGCGATCGCGCGCGCGGGTGCGGCCACCCGGCCGCTGCTCTTGATGCTGATCGTGCTGCCGTTCTGGACCTCGTTCCTGCTGCGCGTGTACGCGTGGATCGGCCTCCTCAAGAACAACGGCGTCATCAACAACGTGCTGCTGTCGCTGCACCTCGTCGACCATCCGCTGGCCCTGCTGCAGACCGACTTCGCCGTCTACATCGGCATCGTCTATTCCTACCTGCCGTTCATGATCCTGCCGCTGTACGCCAATCTCGAGAAGCACGACGAGACGCTGCTGGAGGCGGCCGCCGACCTCGGCGCGCGGCCGTGGCGCGCCTTCGCGCGCATCACGCTGCCCCAGTCGCTGCCCGGCATCGCCGCGGGCTCGCTGCTGGTATTCATCCCGGCGGTGGGCGAGTACGTGATTCCGACGCTGCTCGGCCGCCCCGACCAGCTGATGATCGGGCGCGTGCTGTCGGATGAGTTCTTCGAGAACCGCGACTGGCCGGTGGCGAGCGCGGTCGCGATCCTGATCCTGCTGCTCTTGATCGTGCCGATCATGCTGTTCCAGCGGGTCGAGCGGCGGCAGCTGGAGACCGAAGCATGAGGCGCGGGTGGTTCACGCGCGTCGCGCTCGTCCTCGGCCTGGTATTCCTCTACGTGCCGATCGTCTCAATGATCGTGTTCTCGTTCAACAACTCGCGGCTGGTGACGGTGTGGGACGCGGCGCATTCGCCCACGCTCCGGTGGTACGGGTTGCTCCTGCACAACGAGCAGATCCTGGCCGCCGCCTGGCTCTCGATCCGCATCGCCGTGGTCGCGGCCAGTGCCGCGGTGGTGCTCGGCACGCTCGCCGGGGTGGCGCTGGCGCGCTTCGGCGCCTTCCGTGCGCGGCTGCTGCTCGCCGGCATGGTCACCGCGCCGATCGTCATGCCGGAGGTCATCACCGGCCTGTCGCTCCTGCTCATGTTCGTCGCCCTGGAGCAGCTCATCGGCTGGCCCAAGGGCACCGGCGCCGTCACCATCGCGCTCGCCCACATCACCTTCTGCATGGCCTACGTGACCGTGGTGGTGCAGTCGCGGCTCGCCGGGTTCGACGAGTCGCTGGAGGAGGCCGCCATGGACTTGGGCGCGCGCCCGCTCAAGGTGTTCTTCCGCATCACGCTGCCGCTCATCCTGCCGGCGATCGCCTCGGGATGGCTGCTGGCCTTCACACTGTCGTGGGACGACCTCGTCATCACGCAGTTCGTCGCCGGACCCGGCTCGAGCACGCTGCCGATGGTGGTGTTCTCCAAGGTGCGCTTCGGCGTGACCCCGGACGTGAACGCGCTCGCCACCATCCTGGTGCTGCTGGTGGCCACCGGCATCGCCGTCTCCACCGTATGGATGCGCTACCAACAGCGACGGCGCGAGCGCGACCTGCAGCTCGCCGCCGCCGCCAACCTGTGAGGACGCCATGACTCGCAACGTGCTCGGAATCGACGTGGGCGGATCCTCGATCAAGGCGGGACTCGTGGACGTCGACTCGGGACGCCTCGTGGGCGGACTGATCTCGGCGCACACGCCGCAGCCCTCGACGCCGCAGGCGATGATGCCGGTGCTCGCCTCGCTCGCGGCGCGGCTCGAGGGCGCGGTCGGCGGCGTCGGCATCGCCTTCCCGAGCGTCATCAAGCAGGGCACGACCCGCACCGCCGCCAACGTCGATCACGCCTGGATCGGCACCGACGGGGCGGCGCTCGCGGCGCGGGCGCTCAGCCGCCCGGCGCTGTTCCTCAACGACGCGGACGCGGCCGGCATCGCCGAGATGCGCTGGGGCGCGGGCCGCGGCTTCGCCGGTACGGTCATCATGGTGACGCTCGGCACGGGCATCGGCACGGCGCTGTTCTGCGACGGCAAGCTCTATCCGAACACCGAGCTCGGGCACATGGAGCTCAACGGCATGGACGCGGAGAAGTGGGCCTCGGCGCGCGTACGCACCGCCGAGAAGCTCGATTTCCCCGCATGGATCGCGCGCGTCAACGAATACCTCGGGCGGCTGCACGATCTCTTGTGGCCCGATCTCTTCATCCTCGGTGGGGCGGTGAGCGAGCGCTTCGCCGAGTTCGCGCCGCTGCTGCGTTCGGAGGCGCAGCTGCGCCCCGCGCACTTCGCCGGCCAGGCGGGCGTCGTGGGTGCGGCCATGGCCGCGGCCGAGGCCGATCTTTGATGAGGGCCGGATGAGGGCCACATGAGGGCCAGCAAGCTCCCGGACGTCGGCACCACGATCTTCACGATCGTGTCGCGCCGCGCGCGCGAGCTCGGCGCGCTCAATCTCGGCCAGGGATTTCCCGACTACGATATCGATCCGCGGCTCGCGGCGCTGGTCGCCGAGGCGATGCGCACCGGGCACAACCAGTACGCGCCCATGGAGGGCACCCCGCAGCTGCGCGAGCGCATCGCGCTGAAACTGCGCGCCTGCTACGGCGTCGCCGCCGACCCCGATACCGAGATCACCGTCACCCAGGGCGCGACGGAGGCGATCTACTCGGCCATCCAGGCCGCCATCGGGCCGGGCGACGAAGCCATCGCCTTCGACCCGGCCTACGACTCCTACGAGCCGGCGGTGCGTCTCGCCGGCGGCCGCTGCGTGCGGCTGCCGCTGACGCCCCCGGACTTCCGTTACGACTGGGACCGGGTGCGCGCGGCGCTCAACGAGCGCACCCGGCTCGTGCTGCTGAACAGTCCCGCGAACCCCGCCTGCACGGTTGCCACGGCCGGGGATCTCGCGGCACTCGCCGCCGCGATCCGCGGCCGCGACGTGCTGGTGCTGTCGGATGAGGTCTATGAGCACGTGGTGTTCGACGGCGCGCGCCACCACTCGGTGCTCAGCCACGCGGAGCTCAAGGACCGCAGCTTCGCCGTGTTCTCCTTCGGCAAGACGCTGCACGCGACCGGCCTGCGCATCGGCTATTGCATCGCACCGCCCGCGCTCACCGCAGAGCTGCGCAAGGTGCACCAGTTCAACACCTTCAGCATCGCCACGCCGCTGCAGCAGGCGATCGCCCTCTATCTGGCCGAGCAGCCCGACGGCTGGCGCGGCCTCGCCGGCTTCTTCCAGGCGAAGCGCGACCGGCTGCGCACTGCGCTCGCGGGCTCGGGCTTGCGGCTGCCGCCGGCGCAGGGCACGTACTTCCAGCTGCTCGACTTCGGCGAGCTCGCCCCGCCCGGTGACCTGGCATTCGCCGAGCGGCTGCTGACCGAGGCGGGTGTGGCGAGCATCCCGCTGTCGCCCTTCTATGCGGCGCCGCCGCCGCTCAGCTATCTGCGCCTGTGCATCGCCAAGCGCGACGACACGCTGGACGAGGCGGCGGCACGGCTCACGGCCTTCGCCGCGCGCCTGGCGGGAGGCGGCCGGTGAGCCGCCTGCGCGTCACGCTCGTACAACAGCCGCTCGTGTGGGGCGATCCGGCCGCCAACCGCGCGCGCTTTGCCGCGCTGCTCGCGCCGCTCGCCGGCAGCACCGATCTCGTGGTGCTGCCCGAGACCTTCACGACCGGCTTCAGCATGGAGGTCGAGCGCCTCGCGGAGCCCGCGGCGGGACCGACCACGGTGTGGCTCGCCGACCTCGCCGCGGAGCTCGACGCGGCGATCACCGGCAGTGTCATCACCGCCGAGGGCGGCCGTTACTACAACCGGCTGCTGTGGGCCGAGCCCGGCGGTGCGCCCCCGCGGCACTACGACAAGCGGCACCTGTTTCGCATGGGGCGCGAGCATCAGCACTTCACGCCGGGAGCGGCTGCGTGGACCGTGCGCTGGCGCGGCCTGCAGGTCTGCCCGCTGGTCTGCTACGACCTGCGCTTCCCGGTCTTCAGCCGCCGCCGCGCCGGGCTCGACTACGAGCTCCTGGTGTACGTCGCCAACTGGCCGGCGCCGCGCGCGCACGCCTGGCGCACGCTGCTCAAGGCGCGCGCCATCGAAAACCAGGCGTACGTGGTCGGCGTCAACCGCGCGGGCGCCGACGGCCACGGCATCGCGCACGCGGGCGACAGCGCGGCGATCGATTTCCTCGGGCAGCCGCTCGTCGAAGCCGGCGCCGAGCCCGCCGTGCTGACGGTCGAGCTCGATGCCGCGCGGCTCGCCGCCTTCCGCGAGAAGTTTCCGGCGCACCTCGACGCCGACCGCTTTACGCTCGAGCCTTAGAGCGCACGATGAAGAAGCCCACCCGCGTCAATCACCCGCCGCCGGTCGAGCTGCCGCCCGGCAACCGCCCGCTGGTGCCGCCGATCTACCAGAGCGTCAAGTTCGAGTTCGAGGATCTGGCGGCGACCGAGCAGTTCCTGCGCGGCGAGCGGCCGGGATTCTTTTATACGCGCTCCGGCAACCCCACCAACCGCCAGCTCGAGCGGCTGCTGGCGGAGCTGCAGGGACGTGAGGACTGCCTGGTCACGGCCAGCGGGATCGGCGCGATCTCGCAGGCGCTGCTCGCGCTCACCAAGAGCGGCGACCACATCCTCACCTTCATCGAGAGCTATAACCCCGCGCGTCACGTGATTCGCCGGCTGCTGGCGCGCTTTGGCGTAAGGCACACGCTGCTGCCGATCGAGGACACCGCCGGCATCGAGCGCGTGCTCGGCAGCGAGCCGGTGCGGCTGGTGTACTTCGAGAGCCCGACCAATCCGCTCACCCGCATCGCCGATATCGCGGCGATCACGCGTGCCGCGCGCGCCGCCGGCGCGCTCACCGTCATGGACAACACCTTCGCCGGCTTCCATCAGCACGGCGAGTACGAGGTGGACGTGTTCGTGCACAGCCTCACCAAGTACGCCTCCGGGGCGGGCGACGTGCTCGGTGGCGCGGTCATCGCGCGCAGCGAGCTGATCCGCGCCATGCACGGCGACTTCGGCGTGCTCGGCGGCACCCTCGACCCGCACGCCGCCTTCCTCATCCTGCGCGGGCTCAAGAGCTACTTCGTGCGCTACCGGGCGCAATGCGCCAGCGCACTCGCCATCGCGCAGCGGCTCGCGGCGCATCCGGCGGTGGCCCGCGTGCATTACCCCGGCCTGCCGGCGCATCCGCAGCACGCGCTCGCCGCCCGGCAGATGCGCGACTTCGGCACCATCGTCAGTTTCGACCTGCGCGGCGGGGAGCCGGCGAGCCGGCGCTTCGCCGATGCCCTCGAGCTCTTCGCCCTCACGCCGAGCCTCGGCTCGGGGGAGTCGCTGGTGCTGACCGCGCACATCCTGGGCGCGCGCGATCTCGACGGCGCGCAGCGCGGCGTCGCGGGGGTCACGCCGGGAACGGTACGGCTTTCGATCGGTCTTGAGGACGTGGATGATCTCATCGAGGATGTGACCCGGGCACTGGCTGCCGCGGGGAGCTGATCATGGGGCGGTTCGTGCGGGTACTCGCACCGGCGCTGTGCGCCGCCGCGGCGCTGGCGGCGTATCGGGCGGCGGCCAGTCCGCCGCTGCGCCCTCCGGGGCCGCCGCCCACGCTCACGCCGCTGCCGCCGCCGGTCTCCCCGCTCATTCCTCCAGTGCCGCGCCCGCGGGCGCCGGCGTCCGCGGCCGCCGCGGACCGATCGGCCGACGGCATTCCGCTCGAGGCGTTCGCCGCCGGCCCCGACATGGCCGAGCCGCACATCTCACCCGACGGCGGCAAGCTGGTGTATGTCTCCTCGAGGTCGGGGCAGCTGCTCATCGTCGTGCGCGACCTCGCGACCGGCCGCGAGCGCATCCTCCTCAACGCCGCCGCCGAGCCTTTCTCGGTGACCCACTGCGAGTTCAAGACCAACGACCGGCTGCTGTGTCATCTCGAAGGGGTCGCGCGCGCCGGCAACCCGCCGCGGCTGTTTCCGGCCACGCGGCTGCTCGCCATCGACGCCGACGGGCGCGCGATGAAGCTGCTGTTCCGCGACGCGCTGTTCACGCGGCTGCCACCAGCCGCGCACGCGCAATTCCAGGATCGCATCATCCACTGGCTGCCCGAGGACGCCTATCACGTGCTCATCGAGCTCGACGACGCGGGCAGCGTCTTTCCCTCGGTCTACCGGCTCGACGTGTACAGCGGCGACCTGAAGCTCGAGGTGGCCGCGCGGCCGCCCGTCATGGACTGGACCGCGGATCAGGCGGGCGTGGTGCGCTTCGGCTACGGCTTCCGCGACGAGACGGGCGTCTACATCGCGCGCAGCGGCCCGGACGCGCCCTGGCGCACGCTCGAGGAGTTCAGGCGCTTCGACCACCAGCGCTTCGATCCGCTCGCCTTCGGCGCGCAGCCGAACGAGCTGCTGGTGTTCTCGCCCTACGAGGGCCGCGAGGCGGTGTGGCAGATCGATCTCAATGCGCCGGCGAGCGGCATGCAGCTGCTGTTCGCGCGCCCCGACGTCGACGTGGGCGGCATCCTCGAGTGGCCGCTGGACCGGCACGTGGCCGGCTACGTCTACGAGACCGACCGGCCGCACACCTATTACATCGATCCGCGTGCGGCGGCGGTCGAGGCGCAGCTCGAGCGCGCGCTCCCCGGCGCCTACCATGCGGTCATCGATGCGAGCCGCGACGGCTTCAGACTCCTCACCGTTTCCTACAGCGACGTGATGCCGCCGCGCTACGAGCTGCTCGACACCCGCACCGGTGCGCTCACCGAGCTCGGGCGCCAGGGCGCCGCGCTCGGCACGGCACCGCTCGCCACGATGCGCCCGGTCACCATTCCCGGCCCCGACGGCATCGCCATCCCGGGTTACCTGACGTTACCGCCGGGCACCGCGGCGCACGAGCGGCTGCCGGCCGTGGTGCTGCCGCACGGCGGACCGTACGCCCGCGACCACTGGGGTTACGATCCGCTGGTGCAGGTGATCGCCAGCCGCGGCTACGCCGTGCTGCAGCTGAACTTCCGCGGCTCGACCGGCTACGGACAGCGGTGGCGCGAGGCCGGGCACCAGGCCTGGGGCACGATCATGCACGATGACATCACCGCGGGCGCGCGCTGGCTCATCGGCTCGGGCGTCGCGGATCCCGCCCGCATGTGCATCGTCGGCTGGAGCTACGGCGGCTACGCCGCGCTCACCGGCGTCGAGAAGGAGCCCACGCTCTACCGTTGCGCCGTCAGCATCGCCGGCGTCACCGACATGTCGCAGATGGCCGTCGACGACGAGCGCTTCTACGGCGGCAAGGATTCCGCCGGGGATGCCATGGGGACGGATCCGGTCGCCCTGCGGGCCGAGTCGCCGCTGGCGCACGTCGAGCACATCCGCGTGCCGGTGCTGCTGGTGCACGGCGAGGACGACTACACCGTGCTGGCCGAGCAGAGCAAGGCGATGGACCGCGCCCTGTCGCGCGAGCACGTGCCGCACGAGCTGGTGCTCATCCGGCACGGCGAGCACAGCCTGGTGCGGCCGCAGATGCGCCTCACGCTGTATCGAAAGGTAACGCAGTTCCTGCGCGCGAATCTCGGTCCCGATCCGCGCGGCGCAGCGCCCCCGGTGAGCGCCGCCGCGGGCGGCCGCTGAGCTCGGGCGCGCAACGCGCACGCGGCACGGAACCGCGGCGCCGCGGACGGGTCGAACATTAGAACGCGCGACCCGAGGAGAGGAAATCCGCATGAGCATCGAGACGCCGGCGCTGCCGTACGATTTCGCGGATCTCGAGCCTGGCATGTCGCGCGATGCGGTGGTGTTCCACTTCCTCAGGCACCAGCGCGTGTGCTTCGACCGCATGCGGGCGCTGGCGCAGGACACCGGCCTCGGTGCGCTCGCGCTCGAGGACCTGATCCGCGTCACCGAGGCGAGCCCGGCGCATCGCGCGCTCTACCGTTACGCCGCCGAGGTGTGGAACCACAACGCCTACTGGCGCTCGATGCGCCCGCGCGGCGGCGGCGCCGCGCACGGGCTCATCGCCGCGGCGCTCGCGGAGCGTTTCGGCTCCTTCGAGCGCTTCACGCACAAGCTCAAGGCGGCGGCCAGCGCCCACTTCGGCAGCGGCTGGCTGTGGCTGGTGTGGCGGGGCGGCACGGTCGAGATCCTGGTGACGCACGACGCCACGACGCCGCTCACGCGCGGCGACACCGTGCTGCTCGCCCTCGATCTGTGGGAGCACGCCTACTATCTCGATCACCAGAACCGGCGCGCGGCCTACGTGACGGGCTTCCTCGAGGAGCTGGTCAGCTGGGAGTTCGCCAACAGCATGCTGGCCGGGCTCACGCGGGTCCCGGACGGTGCGGCGCAATGGACGCGCCGGCCGGCCGGGGTCCGCGCGGAGCGCGGCGCGGCGGGGATGCCGCCGCCGCGCGCCTGAGCGAGACGCTCAGGCGCTGCTCGCCACCCGCACGCGGTGCGGATGGTAGGGCAGCACCTCGACCACCTCGCCCTCGCGCAGCCGCTGCTGCACGTCGCGCCAGAACTGCGCCGTGAAGATCTCCGCGTGCACGCGCAGCAGCGCCGCGCGCTCGGCTTCGCCGAAGGCGAGGAAGCGCATGAAGGTTTCCGGAAACACGTCGTTCTCCGCGACGTAGAACCAGGCCTCGCCGCGCATCTCGTCCTCGGGGGTCGGCGGCTCGGGCAGATCGCGGAAATTGCAGTCGGTCACGCGGCACAGCTCGTCGTAGTCGTAGAAGATCACCCGCCCGTGGCGCGTCACGCCGAAGTTCTTCAGCAGCAGGTCGCCCGGGAAGATGTCGGTGCAGGCGAGGTCGCGCAGGCACTGGCCGTAGTCGATGGCGGCGCTTGCGGCCGCCGCGGGGCTGGCGGTGCGCAGGTACAGGTTGAGCGGCACCATGCGCCGCTCGATGTACATGTGCTCGAACACCAGGTCCGCGCCGTCCTCGTGCACGCTGCCGGCGGTCTCCCGGCGCAGCTCCTCGAGCAGCGCCGCATCGAAGCGCGCGCGCGGAAAGCGCAGGCGGCGGAACTCCTGCGCGTCCACCAGACGGCCGGCGCGGTCGTGGATGAAGACCATCTGGTACTTCGCCAGCACTTCCTCGCGCACCACGGTCTTGGGCGGCGGGAAGCGGTCGCGGATCACCTTGAAGACCACGTCGAAGGAGGGCAGGGTGAAGCACACCATCACGAGTCCGCGCTCGCCGGCGGCGTGGGTGAACAGATCCGCCGTGCCGTCGAGGTGGCGCATCAGCTCGCGGTAGCGCTCGGTCTTGCCCTGGCGGGCGCGCCCCAGCACCGTGAACAGCTCGCTCACCGGCTTGCGCGGCATGATGGAGCGCAGGAACACCACCGCCTCGGCCACGCGCTCGAGGTCGACGTGGAAATACGAGCGCGTATAGCTGAAGACGATGCTGACGTCGTCCTCGGCGAGCATCACGGCGTCCACCAGCATGCCGTGCTCGGTGTTCTTGAGCGCGATCACCAGCGGCGCGAGCAGGCCGCGCCCGAGTATGCGTCCGACGATGTAGGCGCGCGACGCCTGGTAGAACACCGGCCGGATGACCTCGACCCGCTCGACCGCGCGGCGCTCGGCCTGGGCGTCCAGGTAGGCGCGCACCTCGCCGGCGACGTGCGCGATGCTCTTGTCGAGATCGCGCCACGGCGAGCGGAAGCGCACGTCGCCGAGCAGATCCTCGAACAGCAGCGGCAGCGAGCCGTGGTTCTGGTAGCTGTTGGTGTCGACGCTGCGCACGCCGGCGAGCGGGTCGAGATCGGTGGCGACGAACTCGATGTCGGGCGCGACCCCCACGGTGCCGAACAGCCGCCGGGTCACGGAGCTGAAGAAGGTCTTGGTGAACTCCGGGTCGGGGAGCGTGGCGATGAGCGCGGCGAACTCGCGGCGGATCTCGCGCCAGCGCGCGCGCTCGAGCGCGCCGGGTCCGAGCGCCGTGCGCAGCTCCTCGATGCTCTGCGCCACGAAGCGGTCGTAGAGCTCGATGCGCTCCACCGCATCGCGCTGGCTGCCCTTCCAGTCGCGGCTGTCGAAGCGCAGCGGCGCGCGGCGCGTGATGGCACGGAACTCGGCGTTGTAGCTCGCGAAAGCGGCGACGAGGTGGCGGGCGCAATCCATGTCGGGGCCGGGCGGTGCCGTCAGTCGAAGTCGGTCGGCAGCGAGCGGTCGAGGTGGTGACGGTAGAGCCGCTCGATCTGCGGGGCGATCACCCGTCCGGTCGACAGGTCCGGGAGGGCATCGACCGGGAAGAAACCGACCGCGTCGGTCTCGATGCTGGTCGCGGGGCTGCCGCCCACGAGCTCGCAGACGAAGAACAGCTTATAGATGTGATGCACGCCCGGCGGGTGCGGGTGGCGGTTCTTGTCGACGAGTGCCGCGAGCTTCACCGCGCGCGCCTCGTAGCCCGACTCCTCGCGGATCTCGCGCGCCATCGCCGCCGAGGGCGCGTCGTTCACGTCCACCCAGCCGCCCGGCAGCGTCCAGCGGCCGTCGCTGCGCTCGCGCACCAGCAGCACCTCGGCGCCGCGGAACACGCCGCCGCGCACGTCGACCTTCGGGGTGGCGTAGCCGTGCTCGCCCTCCCAGAAGGCGCGCACGGTGGCGAGCGGCACGTCGAGCTCGGTGCTCAACATCGCCGCCGTCAGCCGCTCGAGCTCCTGGTAGCGGTAGCGGTCGAAGGGATCGCGGCTGAAGGCCAGCCCGTTCTGCGCCAGCGCCTGTACCTTGCGCGCCCATTCGAGCACCGTGGCGATGCGTGCCGCCGGGCTCATCGGCCGCGGCCCGTGCTCAGAGGTTCTTGATCAGCGCGTCGGCGAACGCGCTGGTCGAGACTTCCCGCGCGCCCTCCATGAGGCGCGCGAAGTCGTAGGTGACGATCTTCTGGCCGATGGTGCGGTCCATCGCCGTGATGATCGCGTCCGCCGCCTCGAGCCAGCCCATGTAGCGGAACATCATCTCGCCGGAGAGGATCACCGAGCCCGGGTTCACCTTGTCGAGATTGGCGTACTTGGGCGCCGTGCCGTGGGTGGCCTCGAACACCGCGTGCCCGGTGAGGTAGTTGATGTTGCCGCCCGGCGCGATGCCGATGCCGCCGACCTGCGCGGCGAGCGCATCGGAGAGATAGTCGCCATTGAGATTGAGCGTCGCGATGACGTCGAACTCCTCCGGCCGCGTCAGCACCTGCTGCAGCGTGATGTCGGCGATCGCATCCTTGACGAGGATGCGGCCGCTCTTGCGCGCCGCGTCCATCTCGGCGTTCGCCTCCTTCTCGCCCCTGGCGGCCTTGGTGCGCTCCCATTGCTCCCAGGTGTAGGTGGCGCCGCCGAACTCGCGCTCGGCCAGCTGGTAGCCCCAGTTGCGGAACGCGCCCTCGGTGAACTTCTGGATGTTGCCCTTGTGCACCAGGGTGAGGCTCCTGCGCTTGTTGGCGATCGCGTACTCGATCGCCGAGCGGATGAGACGCTCGGAGCCCTGCTTCGACACCGGCTTGATGCCGATCCCGGAGCTCTCCGGGAAGCGAATCTTGGCGTAGGCCTTGGGGAATGCCTGGCGGAACAACTCGAGGAATTTCTGGTTGTCGGCGGTGCCGGACTCGAACTCGATGCCGGCGTAGATGTCCTCGGTGTTCTCGCGGAAGATGACCATGTCGACCTTCTCGGGGTGCTTCACCGGGGAGGGCACGCCCTTGAACCAGCGCACCGGCCGCAGGCACACGTACAGGTCCAGCATCTGCCGCAGCGCCACGTTGAGCGAGCGGATGCCGCCGCCGACCGGGGTGGTGAGCGGGCCCTTGATCGATACCAGGTACTCGCGGCACGCCGCCACCGTCTCATCCGGCAGCCAGGTGTTGAAGAGGCGGTTGGCCTTCTCGCCGGCGTAGACCTCCATCCAGTGGATGCGGCGCTTGCCGCCGTAGGCGCTGGCCACCGCGGCGTCCAGCACGCGCACGCTGGCGCGCCAGATGTCCGGTCCCGTGCCGTCGCCCTCGATGAAGGGGAGGATCGGGTTGTCGGGGACGGTGAGCTTGCCGTTCGCGATGGCGATCTTCGCCCCCTGCGCGGGAGGAGCGACCTTGGGGCTTGCCGGGGTGGACATAAGGCTTTCTCCGCAGGATGACCCGGCGCACCTCCTGGTTTGCCGGGCGCGCAATGCTAGCACAGCCCTTTTCCGGCAGGACCGCGTGCCGTGCGGGGCGGGCGTGTGAGAGACTCAGCGGCGCTGCGCCTTCCGGGGGTCACGCGGAGAGAGCATGTCGAACGCTATAAATAAGAGTAGCGCCGCGGGCGCGCGGCCCTCGATTCTGCGGCAGATGTGCGCGGTGCGGCCCATCGACCCGGTGGACGCGGCCGAAAAGAGCCGCCTCAAGCAGGTGCTGGGCCCCTGGGCGCTGACCGCCATCGGGCTCGGCGCCACCATCGGCACCGGCATCTTCGTCCTCACCGGCCAGGTCGCCGCCAACCAGACCGGACCTGCGATCACGCTGGCGCTGCTGATCGCCGCCTTCGGCAGCATGCTCGCGGCGCTGTGCTATTCGGAGTTCGCGGCGTTCCTGCCCGTGCCGGGCAGCGCCTACCGCTATACCTACACGACGCTCGGCGAAGGACTCGCCTGGTTCATCGGCTGGAACCTGTTGCTCGAGTACGCGATCTCCGCCTCCACGGTGGCGGTGAGCTGGTCGGCGTACGTGGTGAGCCTCCTCAACGACTGGCACATCCACCTGCCGGACGCTCTGGTGAACGCGCCTCTCGGAGTGGACGCCCACGACCACCTGATCCCGACCGGCGCCCTCATCAACCTGCCCGCGGTGCTCATCGTCGCCCTCTGCACGGTGGTGCTCTACATCGGCGTGAGCCAGTCGGCGCGCGCCAACACCTTCATGGTGACGCTGAAGGTCGCGATCATCGCGATCGTCGTGATCGCGGGACTGAAGTACGTCGACACCGGCAACTTCCACCCCTACATACCGCCCAATGCCGGCACCTTCGGTCACTTCGGCTGGAGCGGGGTATTGCAGGGTGCCGGCATCATCTTCTTCTCCTATGTCGGCTTCGACACGGCCTCCACCATGGCGCTCGAGGCGCGCAACCCGCAGCGCGACGTGCCGCTCGGGATCCTCGGCGCGCTGGCGATCTCGGCGGTGCTGTATGTCGCGATGTCGACGGTGCTCACCGGCATGGTGAACTACCAGCACCTGAACGTCGCCGCGCCGGTGGCGGTGGCACTCGATGCCCACCCGCAGCTCGCCTGGCTCGGCTGGCCGTTGAAAATCGGCATCATCTGCGGCATGACGTCCGTGATCCTGACGTCGCTCCTCGGGCAGCCGCGCATTCTCCTGTCGATGGCCGACGACGGGCTGCTGCCGGCCTCGATGAGCCGCTGCCACCCGCGCTTCAAGACGCCGCACGTATCGACGGTGATCACCGGGGTCGGCGCCGCGGCGATCGCCGCCGTGTTCCCGCTCGATGTGCTCGCGGATCTGGTCTCCATCGGCATCCTGCTCGCCTTCGCCGTCGTGTGCCTCGGCGTGCTGGTGCTGCGCCGTACCCGGCCCGACGTACACCGGCCGTTCCGGGTGCCGTGGGCACCCGTCACCTGCACGACTGGCACGCTGGTGTGCCTGGGTTTGACGCTGACGCTGTCGAACGGCACCTGGTGGCGCCTGTTGGTGTGGACCATCCTCGGCATGTCGATCTACGCGTTCTACGGGTTCCGCAACAGCCGCCTGCGGCAATGACGCGCACGCTCGGCAGCACGCCCGCCGCGGACGGCTTTGCGATGCCGGCGGAGTTCGCAGCGCACGCCGGCTGCTGGCTGCTGTGGCCCGAGCGCCCCGACAACTGGCGCGACGCCGCGCGTCCCGCGCAGCTCGCCTTCGCGCAGGTGGCGGGCGCCATCGCGCGCTTCGAGCCGGTGACCGTCGGCGTGTCGACGGCGCACTATCGCGCGGCGCGCGCGCTGCTGCCGCCGGCGGTGCGCCTGGTCGAGATGGCGCACGACGACGCCTGGATGCGCGACGTGGGACCGACCTGCGTGACGGGGCCCGAGGGCGCGGTGCGCGGCGTCGACTGGCATTTCAACGCCTGGGGCGGGCTCAGCGACGGCCTGTACTTTCCCTGGGATCAGGATGAGCAGGTTGCAGCCAAGGTGCTCGAGATCGAGCGCCTCGAGCGCTATCGCGCGCCGCTCGTCATGGAGGGCGGCGCGCTGCACGTCGACGGCGAGGGCACCGCGCTCCTCACCGAGGAGTGCGTGCTCAATGCCAACCGCAACCCGCGCCTGAAGCGCCGCGAGATCGAGGCGCTGCTGCGCGACTATCTCGGCGTCACGCAGCTCATCTGGCTCGGCAAGGGCGTCTACAACGACGAGACCGGCGGCCA
>DATKPR010000132.1:0-21900 GCA_035523985.1 Steroidobacteraceae bacterium
TGACCGTGACGTTGTTGACCACGGTCTCGTTGTAGGTGTTATGGACGACGGTCACGTTGACGTTGGTGACCGCCTGGTTGTAGGCGAACGCGCCGCCAGCCCAGCGGCCGCCGACGAAACCAACACCGCCGTAGCCAAAGCCGTAATTGACGCCGCCGTAGAAGCCGACGTGCGGGCCCCAGTAGCCGGCATGGAACACGTATACGCCGCCGGCGAAGCCCCAGTAGCCCGGGGTCCAGAGCACGCCGACGCGCGGCGGCATCACCCACGTGCCCGGCACCCAGTAGTAGCCGGCGGGCGCCCACGCCCAGTAGCCCGGAGTCCAGAGGTAGCCGGGTCCCGGGACCGGGGGCTGCTCGTACTCGGGCAGCGGCGGCGGCGGCTCGTAGGCCTGTGCGTCTGCATCGGCATCCGGTGCCGGGGCGGCCGCGGCGGGCGGCGGCGCAGGCGGAGGTGGGGCCACGTACACCGGGGCGGGTGGGGGTGGCGGCACGGCAACGCCGGCGCGGACCACGCAGCCCGTGAGCTGGGTCGCCGCGCACAAGAGCGTCAGAGCGGCGAGAGGGGCAAATCCGGCCTCGAGATGCGGCGACGCTTTGAACATAATCCTGCCCTGATGTGGGTGGTGGGGCAGCCTACGCAGGGGCGCGAGCCGCATGGAACACACAACGTCACAGTTTGAAAGCGGGTGACCGCGTGACGCGAATGTCATGCGGGAAGGGCCGCGCCCGCCGCGGCTTCAGGCCAGACGGAATCTCAGGGTGCCGAGCTTCTCGATGGTGCTCACGATCTCATCGCCCGCCTTGAGCCACACCTGCTGGTCCTTCGGCATGCCGAGGATCACGCCCTCGGGCGTCCCTGACCAGATGAGGTCGCCGGGTTCGAGCGTCCACATGCGGCTGATGTAGGCAATCAGCTTCTGCGGATTGAAGATCATGTTGCTGGTGTTGGAGGATTGGCGCCGCTCGCCGTTGACGTACGTTTCGAGCTTGAGATCGTTGGGATCGCCGACGCGGTCCGCCGACACGAAATACGGGCCGATGGGCCCGAAGTGATCGAGCGTCTTGCCGATCATCCACTGCACGCTCGGGGTCTCGAGCTGCAGGTCGCGCGCCGAGAAGTCGTGCGCCGTGCAGTAGCCGGCCACATAGTCGAGTGCCTGCGCCTCGGACACGTTGCGGGCGCTCCTGCCCATGACGATGAGCAGCTCCGTCTCGTAGTCGAACTTGTAGGCCACTTCGGGCGGCGGCAGCGTGATCGTGCACTGATGTGCCGCGAGCGCGTTGTTGTACTTGTTGAAGAGGATCGGGACGCTCGGGAGCTTCAGATGGGTCTCGGCGGCATGGGCACGGTAGTTGAGGCCGATGCAGACGATCTTGCCGGGATTGGTGAAGAGCCTGCCGAAGGTGACGGTGGACTCCTTCACCCGGGCGGGCGCGGCGCGGCGCACGGTCTGCGCGGCGGCGATGAGGGCGTTCAGTCCGCGGGCGTTGCCCCCGCGCAGCAGCTCCTCCATGGTGAGCGGCGCGTGCATGCCGAGCAGCTGCGCCGCCCGGCGTAGGTCGAGGACCGCGTCCTCGCCGAGCTTGGCGCCGAGGGTCTCGGAGCCATCGGCGTTGCGCAGCGCGAGCAGCGTCACGCCCGTCGGCATCTCATGGGGGCCGTGGTAGCTGTGTGCCATGGTCGTCTGCTCGCTCGCGGCACTGCCCGCGGATGAGCCGGCGGCACCGGCCGCCACCGCACCGGTCTTGAGGAATTCGCGCCGGGTCGTCACGTGGATTCTCGTGCCTCCGCGAGCCGGACACCCGGACCGATGATGCAGCCAACGGGGGCGGCGAGCAATCTCGTCTCGCAACGAGCAGCGGCCGCTCAGTGCGGAGGGTCCATTTGCGCACGAAAAAAAGCTTCGGCCTGGTCACGGCATTCCACCGGATGTTGCAGCCACATCTGGTGTCCGGAATCCTCAAAGACGATGTTGCGACTGTGAGGAATCCATTGCGCGAGCTCGCGGTCGATTAACGCGAGGAAGGGCATGGTTTTTCCGCCAGAGATGATGAGCACCGGCAATTTGATGCTCTGCACGGCCAGCGGGTCGATCTCCGGAAAAAGCGTGCCTTGCGTCATCATCACTTCCCACTCATGTGCATTGCGCATCGAATCCGCGCGCTCTTCCGGCGACATCTGTTCCCACGCGTGCGGGTCATTGAACACATAGTCGATGAACGCAGCCACACCTCCTGCGGAATCGCCCCGTGCGAATCTTGCCCTCATGGGTTTGACCATACGGCGGTAGATATCCGCGTACATGGCCTGGCCCTGTTGCGCATTCTTGCTCGATAAATGCTGCAGAAGCGAGACCGCGGGCGGCTCGGCAATGACCAGCGCGCGGATCAACTCCGGATGGCGTGTCGCCAGAAACAACCCGGCCAGCGCGCCGTACGAGTGACCGATGATGTAAGCCTTGTCCAGATGCATCGCCGCGATAAAAGCGGCGAGATCATCTGCATCCGTCACTGCAGAATAACCGGGTACCGCGGGGTTCTTGTTTGGGACGTTGTATCGTCGGCTGTAGGCGATGGCACGATACGATTTCGAAAAAGCCACGACCTGATCTTGCCAATACGAGAAATCGCTGAGCGAGCCATGGACAAAGATCACCGGTGGGCCTGAGCCGTGCTCAATGTAGTTGAGAACGATCTTATGGCCGATCTCCACTGACCCCGAGCCGACCGGTGTCTCAGCATCAAGCGCCTGTGCAAGCATTGGCATGAGCAGCAGCACGGCGAGCACCACGCCTGTCAGCGTCGCGTCCCGCCGTATGAGTCCCGGCATCAGGTATCGATACCGGTCAGCAAACATTCGAACCATGTATGCCTCCTGAGAAATTCACTCGGGTGATACTTCGAGAAACACCACATCAGTCGCTGGAGTTCCCGGGATTTCGTGGAGAGTGGCAATGCCGCCAGGGCGCGCTGGAAGGTTCGTCAGGTCTGTAGAGCGGCCAATCTCCAATCGCGAGCTCAGGAGGACGCCAGACTCCTGAGGTCCCTTACTCCCACTCGATGGTCGCCGGCGGCTTGCCCGAGATGTCGTACACCACGCGCGATATTCCCGGCACTTCGTTGACGATGCGCCGCGAGACCAGATCGAGGAACTCGTACGGCAGGCGCGCCCAGTGCGCGGTCATGAAGTCCACCGTCTCCACCGCGCGCAGCGCGATCACGAAGTCGTAGCGGCGGCCGTCGCCCATCACTCCCACCGAGCGTACCGGCAGGAACACCGCGAACGCCTGACTGACGCGGTCGTAGAGGTCGTGCCGGCGCAGCTCCTCGATGAAGATGGCATCCGCCGGCCGCAAGAGATCGGCGTACTCCCGGCGCACCTCGCCGAGGATGCGTACGCCGAGCCCCGGGCCCGGGAACGGATGGCGGTACACCATCTCGCGCGGCAGCCCGAGCTCGATGCCCATGCGGCGCACCTCGTCCTTGAAGAGCTCGCGCAGCGGCTCGAGGAGCCTGAGCTTCATGCGCTCGGGCAGGCCCCCGACGTTGTGATGCGACTTGATGACGTGCGCCTTGCCGGTGCGCGCACCCGCCGACTCGATCACGTCGGGGTAGATCGTCCCCTGCGCCAGGAAGCCGACGCCCTCAAGTGCGTGCGCCTGCTCGTCGAACACCTCGATGAAAGTGCGGCCGATGATCTTGCGCTTCTCCTCCGGGTCGGTGACGCCGGCGAGCGCTGCGAGGAAGCGTGCGGCGGCATCCACGCGGATCACGCGCACGCCGAGGTGCTCGGCAAAGGTGCGCATCACCTGCTCGCTCTCCCCGAGGCGCAGCAAGCCGTGGTCGACGAACACGCAGGTGAGCTGCGCGCCGATCGCCCGGTGCAGCAGCGCCGCGACCACCGAGGAGTCGACGCCGCCGGAGAGGCCGAGCAGCACCTTGCCGGTGCCGACCGTGGCGCGCACCTGGAGAATCGCGTCCTCGATGATGTTGCCGGTGCTCCACAGCGCATCGCTCGCGGCGATCTCGCGCACGAAGCGCTCGAGCAGGCGCGCGCCCTGCCTGGTATGCGTGACCTCGGGGTGGAACTGCACGCCGTAGAAGCGCCGCCGCTCATCGCTCATGGCGGCGTAGGGAATGGTGTTGGTCGCGGCGCAGGCGGTGAACCCGGCCGGCAGCGCCGCCACCCGGTCGCCATGACTCATCCACACGTCGAGCTGCGCGTGCCCGGCGGCATCGCGCCGGTCCTCGAGCTCATCGAGCAGCCGCGAGGGCGCCGTCACCGTGACCTCGGCGTAGCCGAACTCGCGCTCGCTCGAGGGGACGACGCGCCCGCCGAGCTGCTGCGCCATGGTCTGCATGCCGTAGCAGATGCCGAGCACCGGCACGCCGAGCTCGAACACCGCGGCCGGGGCGCGCGGCGGATCGCGGTCGGTGACCGACTCCGGCCCCCCGGAGAGGATCACGCCGCGCGGCGCGAAGGCGCGCACCGCGGCGTCGCTCATGTCGTAAGGATGGATCTCGCAGTACACGCCGAGCTCGCGCACCCGGCGCGCGATGAGCTGGGTGTACTGCGCACCGAAGTCGAGGATGAGAATGCGGTGCGCGTGGATGTCCGCAGGCGCCGCGGGCGCGCCGGCGGCGTGCGCCGCCGCGGCGCAGTGCTCGGGGCCCGGGGTTCGTGGAACGCTCGCCATGGGTCTGAAAAGCCGTCAGGACACCCGGTAGTTGGGCGCTTCCTTGGTGATGCTCACGTCGTGTACGTGACTCTCGCGCACGCCGGCGTTGGTGATGCGCACGAATACCGGACGCGTGCGCATCTCGGCGATGCTGCGGCTGCCGGTGTAGCCCATGGCCGCCCGCAGCCCGCCGGCGAGCTGCTGCAGGATGGTGACGACGCTGCCCTTGTAGGGGACGCGCCCCTCGACGCCCTCGGGTACGAGCTTCTCGAGCTCGGTGGCGGCGTCCTGGAAGTAGCGGTCGGCCGAGCCGTGGCGCTCGGCCATCGCCCCGAGCGAGCCCATGCCGCGGTACGACTTGTAGGAGGCGCCCTGGTAGAGCTCGACCTCCCCGGGCGACTCCTCGGTGCCGGCGAACAACCCGCCGATCATGACCGCATCCGCGCCCGCCGCGATCGCCTTGGCGATATCGCCCGAGAAGCGGATGCCGCCGTCGGAGATCACCGGCACGTCCGCGGTGCGCAGCGCGTCCGCCACGTTGGCCACCGCCGAGATCTGCGGCACGCCCACCCCGGCGACGATGCGCGTGGTGCAGATCGAGCCCGGGCCGATGCCGACCTTGACCGCATCGGCGCCCGCATCCGCGAGGGCGCGCGCGGCCTCGGCGGTGGCGATGTTGCCGGCGATCACCTGCGCGTCCGCCCATTTCGCCTTGATGCGCGCCACGGTCTCGAGGACGCCGCGCGAATGCCCGTGCGCCGTATCGACCACCACCAGATCGACGCCGGCCTCGCGCAGCGCCGCCACGCGCTCGAGCGTGTCGGGCGTGGTGCCGACCGCCGCGCCGACCCGCAGCCGCCCGCCCTCGTCCTTGCAGGCACGCGGGAACTCGGTGGCTTTCTGGAAATCCTTCACCGTGATCATGCCGACCAGGTCGTGCTCGCCATTCACGACCAGGAGCTTCTCGATACGGTGCTTGTGCAGGAGCGAGAGCACCTGCTCCTTGGAGGCATCCTCGCGTACCGTGACGAGCCGCTCCTTAGGCGTCATGACCGAGGACACGGGCGCGTCGAGCTTGACCTCGAAGCGCAGGTCGCGATGCGTCACGATGCCGACCGCCTTGCGCCCGACGACCACGGGGACGCCGGAGATGCCGCGGGCGCGCGTCAGGTCGAGCACCTCGCGGATGGTCATATTGGGGGAGACGGTGATCGGATCCTTGATCACGCCGCTCTCGAACTTCTTCACCCGGCCGACCTCGCGCGCCTGGGCCTCGATCGTCATGCTCTTGTGGATGACGCCCATGCCGCCTTCCTGGGCGATGGTGATCGCGAGGCGTGCCTCGGTGACCGTGTCCATGGCGGCGGACAGCAGCGGCACGTTGAGGCGGATACGGCGCGTGAGGCGCGTGGAAAGGTCGACCTCGCGGGGCAGAATTTCCGAGTAGGCCGGAACGAGGAGGACGTCGTCGAAGGTGAGAGCTTCTTCGAGGATGCGCATGCGTAATTATAGGCGGCGCGGCCCTCGCGGTAAACCTCATGCTAAGGTGCCGCATGGCCATCCGGATCGAGGAGCGTGCCTCCCCGGCGCGCGACGTCTATAGCGTCACGCGCCTCAACCGCGAGGTGCGCTCGGTGCTCGAGCGCGGCCTCGGGGTGGTCTGGGTGGAGGGGGAGCTCTCGAACTTCTCCCAGCCGGCTTCCGGCCACTGGTACTTCTCCCTCAAGGACCGCGACGCGCAGCTGCGCTGCGCCATGTTCCGCCTGAAGAACTCGCTGGTCGGCTTCACGCCCCGCGAGGGGGCGCACCTGCTGCTGCGCGGCCGCATCAGCGTCTACGAGGCGCGCGGGGAATATCAGCTGATCGTCGAGCACCTGGAGGAGGCCGGGGAGGGCGCCCTCAAGCGCGAGTTCGAGCGGCTGAAGGTGCGGCTCGCGGCCGAGGGCCTGTTCGCGAGCGAGCGCAAGCGCGCGCTGCCGCCTTTTCCGCGGCGCATCGGCGTCGTCACCTCGACCTCGGGCGCGGCGCTGCACGATATCCTCAAGGTCCTCGCGCGGCGTTTCCCGCCGGCCGCGGTGCTCATCTACCCGAGCGCCGTACAGGGTGCGGCGGCGGTGCCGGCGCTGATCGCCGCCCTCGAGACCGCCGCCGCCCGCGCCGAATGCGAGGTGCTGATCCTGGCGCGCGGCGGCGGCTCGCTCGAGGATCTGTGGGCATTCAACGACGAGCGCCTGGCGCGCGTCATCGCGGCGAGCCCGCTGCCGGTGGTGTCGGCGGTCGGACACGAGGTCGACTTCACCATCGCCGACTTCGTCGCCGACGTGCGCGCGCCGACGCCCTCGGCGGCCGCCGAGCTGGTGGTGCCCGACAGCCGCGCGTGTCTCGAGGCGCTGCGGCGCAGCGCCGCACGGCTGACGGTGTCCATGCGGCGGGAGCTGCGCGCGCTCGATGCGCGCCTCGAGGGCACGCGCGGCCGGCTCGCTCTGGTGCACCCCGGAGTGCGGCTCGAGCAGCAGACGCAGCGCCTCGACGACCTGGCACGGCGCCTCGCGGGCGCCGTGCGCGCTCGCGTGCAGCGCGAGCAGCTCGGGCTCGCGCAGCTGCGCGGGCGGCTGGTGCGCCGCTCTCCCGACCGGCTGCTGCACGCGCAGCGATCGCGCGAGCAGGACCTGAGTGTGCGCCTGCGGCACGCGGTCGCCCGCCGCGTGAACGACGCGGCGCAGCGGCTCGCGCTCGCGCAGCGCGCGCTCCACTCCGTGAGCCCGCTCGCGACGCTGGCGCGCGGTTTCGCGATCGTCACGCGCGCCGACGGCTCGCTGCTCGGCGACGCCGCCGGCGTCGCACCCGGCGAGACGATCGAGGCGCGCCTCGCGCGCGGCACGCTCATCGCGCGCGTGACCGGCACCCGGGAGGGGCCGTGAGGAGGCATCGCGCGCTGGCGGCGCTGTCGCTCGCGGCGCTCGCCTGCGCCGCGGCCGCGGCGCCCGGCGCGACGGCGCCGCCGCGCTCCGGGATCGCCCCGGAACAGCTGCCGCAGGAGGAGCGCGTTCCGGGCGGCGTCGCGCTGCTCGCCGTCGGCGATGCGGCAGGCGCGGCCCCGCGGGTCAGCTTCGAGGGGCGGCGGGTGCTGGTGATGCGGGTGGCGGGCCAGTGGCTCGCCGTCGTCGGCATCCCGCTTTCGCAGGCACCGGGCCCGGCCGCGGTGCGCCTCGAGGGCGCCGGCACCGTCGGCTTCGAGGTTGCCGACAAACAGTACACCGTGCAGCGCCTGACCGTACCGCCGCGCCAGGTCGACCTCGCACCGGAGGACCTCGCGCGCGTCAAGCGCGAGCAGCCGCGCATCCACCAGGACGTGGGCACCTTCTCGCAAGCGCTGCCGGCGACGTTGCGGCTGCTGGTACCGGTGCCCGGGGTCCGCTCGAGCTCCTTCGGCTCGCGCCGTGTGTTCAACAACGAGGCGCGCAGCCCCCACAGCGGCATGGACATCGCCGCCGACATCGGCACGCCGGTGCGCGCCGCGGCCGACGGCCGCGTGCTCGACACGGGCGGGTTCTTCTTCAACGGCAACACCGTGATCCTCGATCACGGCGGCGGACTCGTGACGATGTATTGCCACCTGAGCGCCATCGGCGTCGCGCCCGGGCAGCGCGTGCGGGCCGGGGACGTGATCGGCAGGGTGGGCGCGACCGGACGCGTGACCGGGCCGCACCTGCACTTCGGCGTGGCGCTCAACGCCGACTTCGTCGACCCGGCATTGTTCCTGCCGCCGCCGCAGGCGGCCGCGCCGCATGGCTGAGCCCGCCGCCGCCGCCGGGCACGACCTGAAGTTCATGCGGGCGGCGCTCGGGCAGGCCAGCGCCGCCGGCGAGCGCGGCGAGGTGCCGGTGGGCGCGGTGCTGGTGCGGGGCGGCGAGATCATCGCCGCCGGCGGCAACTCGCCGCTCGCCAGCCACGATCCGACCGCGCACGCCGAGATCGAGGCGTTGCGCGCGGCGGGGCGTGCGCTCGGCAGTTACCGCCTCACCGATACGACGCTGTACGTGACGCTCGAGCCCTGCGTCATGTGCGCCGCCGCGATCGTGCATGCCAGGGTGCGCCGGCTGGTGTTCGGCGCCTTCGATCCACGCGCGGGCGCCGCCGGCAGCATCACCGACGTGTTCGCCCTGCCGCAGCTCAATCACCGCGTCGACGTGTTCGGCGGCGTGCTGATGGAGGAATGCGCGCTGCTGCTGCAGCAGTTCTTCGCCGCGCGGCGTTAGGGGATCAGGCCCGCGGTGGTGGCGGATGCGGCGCGCGCGCCGGCGGCCTGTGCGGCGGACGCCTGTGCGGCGGGCGCCGGCGCGGGTACGGCATCGCCCGGCTGCCACTCGAGCAGCGTCAGGAATCTCTGGATGCGGTCGACGAACTGCACCGGCTCCCAGCCGCGCGCGTAGCCGCGCCGGGCGCGCGTGTACCAGCGCCCCTGGGCGAGGAGAGGCAGCTCCTCGCGCACCTCGGTCCAGGAGTCCGGATCCTTGCCGAGGGCCTGGGTGATGATGCGCGCATCCTCGAGATGGCCGAAGCCGACGTTGTAGGCGGCGATGGTGAGCCAGGTGCGGTCGGGCTCCGGAATGCGGTCGGGGATCATCTGGCGCACCTGGGCGAGGTAGCGCGCGCCGGCGAAGATGCTCTGCTGCGGGTCGGTGCGGTCCTTGATGCCCATCGCCTGGGCGGTGTCGGCGGTGAGCATCATGAGTCCCTCGGCGCCTTCGTCGGAGACCGCGCGCGGATCCCACTTGGACTCCTGATAGCCGACCGCCGCCAGCAGCCGCCAGTCGAGACCGACCTGCGCGGCCGCCTCCTCGAACCAGGCGCGGTAGCGCGGCAGCCGCTCGGCCACGTGGGTCTGGAACTCGCGCGACTCCTCGTACTCGAAGCGGCGCGTGTCGCCGCTCGCCTCCTGCACCAGCTGCGAAAGCTCGCCCGACTGGGCGAGGGAGCCGAAGAACTGGTCGACGCTCTCGAGCAGCGCCGGGGCGCCCTTGCGCACGATCCACTGCACCGGCCGCGTGTCGGGCAGGGCGAATCCCACCAGCACGTTCGGGTACAGGTGCCGCGCGAAGGAGAACTCGCGCGCATCCGAGATCGCATACTCGGCGTTGCCCGAGTCGACGTCCTCGATGGGGTCGGCGGAGCTCGGGGCGGTCTCGACCCATTGCAGCGTCGGCGCCACGGTGCGCCGCAGCTTCTCGAGGATGCGCTCCTGGGGGCTGCCGGCGCGTACCGCGAGACGCGCCGACTCGAGCTGCAGCGTCTCGCGCGGGCGCACGCCGCTCCTCTGGTAGACGACCAGCTGCGGGATGTTGGCGTAGGGCACGGCTGCATCCCCCACCTTCTGCCATTCGGGCGAGTCGGTGAGGGAGGCCGCGGCGATGTCGGCGCGGCCGGCCGCCAGCTCCTCCTGCATGGCGGCCTCGCCGGCGACGGCATAGAGAGTGAGCTTCACGCCGAGCTGCGCGGCGTAGCGGCTCGCGAGGCGGTACTCGAGGCCCTCGCTCCCCTGGGCGCCCTCGTAATAGCAGGTGGGCAGATTGAGCGTGACCACGCGCAGCTCGCCGCGCGCGCGCACCGCATCGAGCGCGGACGGCTCGTGCTGCGTGCAGCCCCAGAGGAGCAGCACGCCGGCGGCGGCGACAGTCAATGCCCGCACGAAGGAGGCCCTCCTGGCGAACGGCTTTCCGTTAGAATACCAGCCCCGCAAAAGGGTCCTGGCTGCGGAGCCGGAGAGGTACCGAAGCGGTCATAACGGCGCCGACTCGAAATCGGATGGTCGGGTAAAACCGGCACGTGGGTTCGAATCCCACCCTCTCCGCCAATCCCGAGCCGCCGTCAGGATTCCGGCTTCTTCAGCGCCTCGCGATAGGCGGCACCGAACGCCTCGACGAAGGTGTGCGGCAGATGGTCCGCCGGCATCTCGATGAGGTTGCGGTAGAAGTTGACGAACAGCTCCCAGTACTGAGCCTTGTCGGCGGAGCGCGCCTTGCCGCGCCGCGCGGCGCGCTCGAAGCGCGCCTCGAGCTCGGCCGGATCGAGCCGGTCGAGGAACTCGACGAACGCCGCGCGCGTCGCCTGGGTGGTGGCGTGCTCGTGCTGCTTCGCCTCGCCCACGACTTCGCGCAGCCACTGCACCGAATCGAGGCTCCGGTTCTCGTGCTGCACGAAGAGTCCGACCAGCAGGTCCTCCACCATCGAGTCGGCGAGCGAGGGGCGCGGGTCGTCCGGCTCGCGCGGCGGCGTCTCGATGCGGTAGCGGTTGCGGGTGCTGGCGCGCGTGCGTTCGAGGTCCTTCAGTCCGACCAGGGTCTCGCGGAACAGCCGCCCGGCAAGGTGCAGCAGGCGGCTCTGCGCGTCCGCCGGCAGCTTCTCGATGTCGATGCCGGCGCCGCGGCAGAAAGCATCCAGCCCCGAGTGCACATCGGCGAGCGCCATCACGCCGTTGCCGCTCTTGGGCTCGCGCGCGACGGCCTCGGCGAGCCGCGCCATGCGCTCGCCATGCGCGGCGGCCTCCGGGTCCGGGAGCGGCGCGCCGGCGGCGGCGGGACTCGCGTCGGCCGCGATGAGCGGCACCTCTTCGGCGAGCGCGCGCACCGGGCCCGATTCGACCGCCTGCCCGTAGGCGTTCACCGGCAGCGCCGGATTGCGCCGCGGATCCGGCACCAGCAGCTCATCGAGGTTGAGCACCGCGCCGATATCGCGTTCCGGGGTGCGGTCGAGAGAGCGCAGCGAGTGGATGCTGGTCGGCACCGCCGCCGCCGCGGGGTCCTCCTCGGCGGCGGCCGCGGCGGCGCGCTGCGCTTCGAGCGCGGCGACGATGTGGTACTCGCCGATGCGCAGCACGTCGCCGTTCGCCAGGCGGTAGCCGCTCGAGCCGCGCTTGGAGAGCGGCTCCATGTCGTCGTTGACGTAGACGCCGTTGGTGCTGACGTCCTGCAGGTAGAAATGGCCCTCGCGGAACTGCACGCGGGCGTGGTGCGCCGAGACGTAGCGCAGCGGGTCGGGCAGCACCCAGTCGTTGTCGGCGGAGCGGCCGATGGTGCCGCCTTCCACGGAAAAGACCGCGGTGCCGCGGTCGGCAAGCGACCGCCGCTGGTCACTGACGACACGCAGCCGAAGCGTCATGGTTCCCCGACTCAAAGGAGTCCGTCCGTTATTGCAGAGACCGTCCCGCGCCACGGGGGCGCGGCAGCGTCCCCGGCACGCCCGGACATATAATGCCAGCGTCAAAGCTACCCGACCCCCCGGCAGAGGCCATGGCAGCCAGTCACATTTTCCGCATTATGTTCGTGAATCAAGGCAAGGTTTACGAGGTGTACGCCCGCAAGGTGAGCCACGGGGACCTGTTCGGGTTCATCGAGGTCGAGGAGCTCGTGTTCGGCGAGCGCTCCTCGGTCGTGCTCGACCCCGCGGAGGAGCGCATCAAGGGCGAGTTCTCCGGCGTCAAGCGCACCTTCCTGCCGCTGCACTCGATCCTGCGCATCGACGAGGTGAAGAAACAGGGCACCGCCAAGATCACCGCGCTCGAGGCCGGCGCCAACGTCGCGCAATTCCCCATGCCGCTGTACTCGGCGCCCCCCGGAGAGAAGAAGTGAGGCGCGGGTAGCGCATGCTCGAGATCCCGGGCGCTGCGGCGCTGTCCGCGTTTCGTATCGCCAAGCTCCTCGGGCGCCTCGCCGCGCTCGAGCCCGCGGTCACGGGCGTGGCGACGCGCTTCGTGCACTTCGCCGATCTCGAGCGGCCGCTCGCGGTGGGCGAGCTCGCCGTGCTGCGGGAGCTGCTCACCTACGGCCCGAGCCTGCCGGCGCAAGCCGGCGGCAGCGCCGGCGCACGGCTGCTCGTCGTGCCGCGCGCCGGCACCATCTCGCCCTGGTCGAGCAAGGCGACCGACATCGTGCACGTGTGCGGCCTCAGCTGCGTGCGGCGCGTGGAGCGCGGCATCGAGTACACGCTGCGCGCGGCGCCGGTGCTCAGCTCCGCGCAGCTCGAGCGTCTCGCGCCGCTGCTCTGCGACCGCATGACCGAGATGACGCTGCGCGATGCGGGCGCCGCCGCGCAGCTCTTCGGGCACGCCGCGCCCAGGCCCCTGCTCGAGGTGTCGCTCGCCGGCGGGCGCGCGGCGCTCGCGGCGGCCAACGAGCGGCTCGGGCTCGCGCTCTCGGCGCAGGAGATCGACTACCTGCTCGCGAGCTTCAGCCAGCTCGGGCGCGACCCGACCGACGTCGAGCTCATGATGTTCGCGCAGGCCAACTCCGAGCACTGCCGCCACAAGATCTTCAACGCCTCCTGGGTGATCGACGGCCGGCCGCGCCAGGATTCGCTGTTCGCCATGATCCGTCACACGCACGCGGTGAGCCCGGCCGGGGTGCTGTCCGCCTACCGCGACAACGCCGCGGTGATCGAGGGCTCGAGCGGCGTGCGCTATTTCCCCGACCCCGACACGGGCATCTACCGCGGCAGCGCCGAGCCGATCGACATCCTTATCAAGGTCGAGACGCACAATCACCCGACCGCCATCTCGCCGTTTCCGGGAGCCGCGACCGGCGCGGGCGGCGAGATTCGCGACGAGGGGGCGACCGGGCGCGGTGCCAAGCCCAAGGCGGGGCTCACCGGCTTCTCGGTGTCGAACCTGCGCATTCCCGGCTACGAGCGGCCGTGGGAGCGCGCCTTCGGTGCGCCGGCGCGCATCGCCTCGCCGCTCGCGATCATGCTCGAGGGCCCGATCGGGGCGGCCTCCTTCAACAACGAGTTCGGCCGGCCGGCGGTGGGCGGTTATTTCCGCACCCTCGAGCTCGAGGTGCCCGGAGATGCGGCCGGGCGCGCGCGTGGCTACCACAAGCCGATCATGGTCGCCGGGGGCTTAGGGAACATCCGCCGGCCGCACGTCGAGAAGGCGGCCGTCCCGGTGGGCGCACGGCTCGTGGTGCTCGGGGGGCCCGCGATGCTCATCGGGCTCGGCGGCGGGGCCGCCTCCTCGCTCGGCAGCGGCAGCTCGAGCGCCGATCTCGATTTCGCCTCGGTGCAGCGCGGCAACCCCGAGATGCAGCGCCGTGCCCAGGAGGTCATCGATCATTGCTGGTCGCTCGGGGAGCGCAACCCCGTGCTGCTCATCCACGACGTCGGCGCCGGCGGCCTCTCCAACGCGGTGCCCGAGTCGGTCGCGCACGACGGACACGGCGCGCGCATCGACCTGCGCAGCGTGCCGAGCGCCGAGCCCGGCATGTCGCCGATGGAGCTGTGGTGCAACGAGGCGCAGGAGCGCTACGTGCTGATCGTCGCCGCGGACTCGCTCGAGCGCTTCGGCGCGATCGCCGCGCGCGAGCGCTGCCCCTACGCGGTCATCGGCGAGATCGACGCCAGCGGGCGGCTCCGGGTGAGCGATCCCTTGTTCCACAACTCCCCGGTCGACATGCCGCTCGAGATCCTGCTCGGCAAGACGCCGCGCCTCACCCGGGACGTCGCGAGCCTGGCCCCGCCCACGCGGCCGTTCGCGAGCGCCGGCATCGATCTCACCGAAGCGCTGTACCGCGTGTTGCGGCTGCCGGCGGTCGCGGACAAGACCTTCCTCATCACCATCGGCGACCGCACCGTCGGCGGCCTCGTCAGCCGCGATCAGCTGGTCGGCCGCTGGCAGGTGCCGGTGAGCGATGTGGGCGTGACGCTCGCCGACTACCAGGGAGTTGCGGGAGAGGCGCTCGCCATGGGCGAGCGGACCCCGGTGGCGCTGCTCGATGCGCCGGCCTCGGGCCGGCTCGCGGTCGCCGAGGCCCTCACCAACATCCTCGCCGCCGATATCGGTTCGCTCCGGGAAATCCGCCTGTCCGCCAACTGGATGGCCGCGAGCGGCGAGCCGGGCGAGGACGCCGCGCTCTATGCCACGGTCGAGGCGGTCGGCAGGGAGCTGTGTCCGGCCCTCGGTATCGCCATCCCGGTCGGCAAGGACTCACTCTCCATGCAGACCCGCTGGCGCGACGGCGGCGCCGACAAGAGCGTCGTGGCGCCGGTGTCGCTGATCGTCTCGGCGTTCGCGCCGGTCGCGGATGTGCGCGCCACGCTCACCCCGGCGCTCGACCTCGAGAGCGGCGCAAGCGCGCTCTGGCTCATCGATCTCGCCGCGGGCCGTAACCGCCTCGGCGCCTCGGCGCTCGCGCAGGTGTACGGCGAGCTCGGCGAGCAGCCGGCCGATCTCGACGATCCGGGCCGGTTGATCGCGCTCGCCGCCGCGCTCAGGGAACTGCGCGCGGCGCAGCTGCTGCACGCCTACCACGACCGCTCCGACGGCGGCCTCGTCGTGACGCTGCTCGAGATGGCCTTCGCCGGTCATTGCGGGCTCGACATCGAGCTGCCCGAGGCGCGTGGGCCTGCGGCGGCGCAGCTCTTCAGCGAGGAGCCGGGAGTGGTCGTGCAGGTACTCGCGGCGGATGAGGCGCGCTTCAGCGAAATCCTGGCGCGGCACGGGCTCGCCGCCGCGGCGCTCAGGCTCGGTACGCCGCGGCCGGAGCTGCGGGTGCGGCTGCGGGTCGGGCCGGCGCAGATCGAGGAGGCGTGGGAGGATCTGAGGCGCGCGTGGTCGGAGACCTCGTGGCGCATGCGCGCGCTGCGCGACGATCCGCAGTGCGCCGACGAGGAATTCGCCGCGCAGTGCGACCCGCGCGAGCGCGGCCTCGCGCTCGAGCTCGCCTTCGATGCGGGTGAGGACGTCGCCGCCCCGTACGTGGCGCGCGGCGTGCGGCCCAGGGTGGCGATCCTGCGCGAGCAGGGCGTCAACAGCCAGATCGAGACCGCCGCGGTGTTCGCCCAGGCGGGATTCGAGCCGCACGACGTGCACATGACCGACCTGCTGGCCGGGCGGCGGCGGCTCGATGAGTTCAAGGGGCTCGTGGCCTGCGGCGGGTTCAGCTACGGCGATGTGCTCGGCGCCGGCGAGGGCTGGGCCAAGTCGATCCTGTTCCACGGCGCGGTGCGCGCCGAGTTCGAGCGCTTCTTCGCGCGTTCCGACAGCTTCGCGCTCGGCATCTGCAACGGCTGCCAGATGTTCGCGGCGCTGAAGAGCCTGATTCCCGGCACCGCCCACTGGCCGCGCTTCGTGCAGAACCGCAGCGAGCAGTACGAAGCGCGCTTCCCGCTGGTCGAGGTGCTGCGCTCGCCCTCGGTGCTGCTCGAAGGGATGGCGGGGTCGCTGCTGCCGATCGCGGTGTCGCACGGCGAGGGGCGCGCGGAGTTTGCCTCGGCGGAGGCCGCCGCGGCCTGTGCGGCGAGCGGACTCGTGGGCTATCGCTACGTCCGGCACGACCGCAGCGTCGCGAGCACCTATCCCGCCAACCCGAGCGGCAGTCCCTTCGGCATCGCGGCACTCAGCAACGCCGACGGACGCGTGACCATCACCATGCCGCACCCGGAGCGCTCGTTCCGCTACCTGCAGAATTCCTGGCGGCCGCGCGATGCCGCAGGCTACAGCGGCTGGATGCGCCTGTTCCGCAACGCAAGGCGTTTCGTGGGTTGATCGGGCCAAAGCGCGCCTGACGGCGCTGTTGCGCGACTTTGGCCGGCCGCGCCGCCACGCATCAGCCCGCCGCGAGCGGTGTGACCTTGTGGGTGCCGGTCTCCTCGAGGAAGAAGCGCCGCACCATGATCGCCTGCTGCAGGCGGCCCTTGCGCACGTAGGCCTCGTAGAGCAGGTCCTTCATCACCTCGAGCATGATCCCCGCCTGGTAGCCGTCGAGCAGCGGCACGGCGGCGCGTGCGTCGAGCTCGGCGCCGAACAGCACGTTGCGCATGCAGGTGAAGAGCTCGGGGGCGATGTCGGTGAGCTCGCGCAGGCCGTTGAGCTCATCGAACAGCCGCAGCTTCCCCGCTTCGCCGAGGTCGGCGAACATCGCCTGCGCGGTGCGCCGGCACATGGAGGCGAAGGCGTTGAAGGCATCGTGCGTGAAGCACACCAGCGCCTCGCGGAACAGCGCCTCGACCGCCTCGGGGATGTAGGTGAAGCTGAACTTCTCACGCGCCCGCTCGACCTCGGTGAACTGCGGCGACAGCTCCACGCGCGCGGCTCCGTATACGCGTACCGTGAAGCGCAGGAAGATCGGCGCGTGGCAGGCGTCGCACAGGTACACGAGGCCGACCTGCTTGGGGCGGTACAGCTGCAGGTCCTCGAAGCGCGGCACGGCGCTCGGGGTGATGTGCGCGACCGCCTGGCAATTCGGGCACGTCACGACCAGGTTCTTCTCCGTGTCGTGGTGCAGCCGGCTGGCAGAGTCGATGTACAGGGACATGGCCGTGAGCTTCGTGCGTGGCGGCGGTGAGTTCTTATGTCCGCCGGGTCGCCACTGCATGGTACTCCAGCGACGCGCGCCGCGTCGCCGCAGTGCCGGCATCAGTCCCGGGCACCACGTTATGTCACAGGTCGGGCGGTGCGCGCGAAGGCCAGGATGCGGTCCGCAAGCGTCGCGTACTCCCCGCCGAAGTGGTGCCCGGTGCCGATCCGCTCGCGGTGCACCGCCGGCCCGGAGAGCCCGGGGCAGATCGAGTCCTTTTCGCCCTCGCCGTACAGGCACAGTATCGGCAGCTGCGCGATGCGCGCGACCTCCGGGCGCGTGGCCGGTCCGCCGGTCCCGCTTCCGACCCAGTCGGAAATGCTGATCTCGAAGGACGCGTTGGAGTCAATGCCGAGCAGGCTCACGCTCGCGACGCGCGCGCGCAGGTCGGCGGGCAGCCGGTTGACCACGAAGGGGAGCACGTCCGCCCCGAAGGAATAGCCCACCAGCAGTACGCGCTCCTTGTGCCAGGCGGCGAAGTAGTGGCGCAGGATCCGGGCGACGTCCTGCGCGGTCTGCTCGGGCGTGCGCTGCGCCCAGAAGTACTTCAGCGAGTTGAGCCCGACTGTCGGCACGCCCTGCGCCGCGAGGCGTGCCGCGAGCTCCTGGTCGAGGCCGGCCCAGCCGCCATCCCCGGTGAGCAGCAGCGCGAACTCGCTGGAGTTGCCGCTGGCCGCGACTTCCTCGATCGGCAGGTCGCCGATGTCGGCCGGGAGCGCAACCGCGCCGGCCACCGGCGGCGGGTTCGCCAAGCGCAGGTACGCGTCGCGGAACTGCGGCATCCAGTTCTTCTCCACCGAGAACCCGTGCCCCACCAGGGGCAGCCGGACGATGCTGCCGTTTGCAACCTGGGCGGCGAAGGCATCGGCCGCCTGGGCGTTGCAGACCTCGTCCTTCTGGCCCTGGAAGGCGATCCACGGCTGGCGCAGCGTGTGGGAGGGTTCGAATACCAGCTCGTGCTGCGCGTTGGGGGCGTACCGCAGGCCGGCGCCCGGGCACAGCTGGGCGCCGGAGAAGTCCTGGTCGGCGCAGAACCCGAGGCTGAGGGCACCCGCGAACGTGCCCGGCGGCGACTGCACCAGCGTGGCGTACGCCACCGTGGCGCCGGAGGAGTAACCGACCAGCACCGGCACGAGGTAGTCGCGCATACCGATCTCCTTCTGCACCTGGTGGCTGAGGGACTCGAAGTCGGCGGCGATCATCTGGCACGCGGCCGCGGGGTGCGTGGCGCTCTTGCCGAGGCTGGCGAAGTACTGGCGGATGTCGACGCCGATGACGACGGCCCCGAGCCCCATGAGGGCGTGCGCCATGTTGATCACCCCCAGCTCCCAGCCCCCGTCGCCGGAGAGGAAGATTGCGACGCTCCTGGGCTTGCCGTCGGGGATGTAGACGCTCACGGTGCCAAACCGGGCCGTGCTCAGGTGCGAGGGGTGGGCGCTGTCGGGCGGCGTGGGAGCAGCCTTCGGCTTGGCGGCGGCGGGCGGTGGCGTTGCCGCCAGCGCGGCGGTGCCGAGCGTAGCGGCGAGCAGGAGCACCAGGGTGCTCAGCGGTCGCGCGAGCGGACGGATCATCGGGCGAACAACTCCTTCATGCCTCCGGCGATGAGCACCGATACGTCGATCAGCACGCGTGGCAGGGCGATGCCGCCGCGCGCCACCAGGTAGCGCGGCTCCCACACCGGGTCGAACTTGGCCTTGTAACGTCTCAGACCCTCGAAATTGTAGAAGTGCTCCCCGTGCCGGAAGATGAAATTCCCGACCCGGTGCCACGCCGGGGCCAGCGGGTGCGCTTCCAGCCCCGACAGCGGCGCCATGCCGAGGTTGAACCAGCGGTAGTGGTGCGCGCGGCCCCACAGCATGAGTTCGATGAACAGGTAGTCCATGGCGCCCCGGGGCGCGTCCGGGTCGAAGCGCATCAGATCCACCGACAGCTCCGCCTTGGTGTCCGTGGTCCACAGGTTGGCAAACGCGGCCGGCACGCCCTGGGAGCGCACCACGGCCACCGGGAACTGGCGCACGTACCCGGGCGTGAAGGCGCCCACCGAGAAGCGCTTCTCGCCGGTCGACTTGCTCGTGAGCCAGGCGTCGGAGATCCGCTGCAGCACCGGCAGGAGCTCCCCCACGCCCTCCGGCGGCACGACCTCGAAGCTGGCGCCATCGCGCTGCGCGCGCCGGTGCGCCTGGCGCAGGTCGGCGCGTGAGGCGCCCTCGAGCCCGAAGCCCTCCAGGGCGACGCGCGCCTCCTCGCCGACCTTGAGCGCCGCGAGCCCGAGGTCCACATACAGCGACAGACGCTCGGCGCATACCTGGTAGAAGACCGTCTGGCCGCCATGGCGGTCGGAGATCTCGCGCAGCCGCCACACCAGCTCCTCCGCGCCGCTCTGGGCCCCGACTGGGTCACCGAGGGCGATCCAGCTGCGGCCGGCGATCTGGTACATGACGAAGGCGTTGCCGGTGTCGGAGAACAGCAGCCGCTTGTCGCCGGTGAGGGCGGCGTTGGCGAGCGTGAGATCCGAGCGCGCGATCAGCGCGCGGGCGCGCGCCAGTTCCTCGGCGCCCGCCACCGCCGGCTCCGGGCGCGCCGGGCGCAGCATGTTCCACAGCACGTAGGCCGCGCCCAGCACGACCACGGCGAGCGAGGCCCGCAGCATGCGCGGCGCGTTGCCATCGAGTGCGAAGGTCCACCACAGCTGGTGGCTGTACTCCACGTGGCGGTAGGAGATCACGCCGATCCACAGCGCCATGGCGATCACGCCGGTGATCGCGACCACCCACACCGGCGTGAAGCGCTCGGAAAGGATCGCCGTGGGCCGGTAGAAGGCCCGCCGCCCCAGCACCAGCACGCCCAGCACCAGCGCGAGCAGCGTGGCCTCCTCGAAGTCGAGCCCCTTCAGGAGCGAGGCGCAGATGCCGGCGACCAGCAGGCAGACCGATATGTGGTAGGCCGCGAGCACGCGCCGGAACAGGGCGCGCGCGAGCACCAGCAGACCCAGCCCCGCGATGCTGCCGGCGAGGTGCGAGGCCTCGACCACCACCAGCGGCAGGAAGCGGTCGAGGTAGGCGAGGCGCTCATCGACCGCCGGGGTGGCGCCCGAGAACAGCAGCAGCGCGCCGGCGAGGAAGGTGAGGGCGCCGGCTATCTGCGGCACGACCGGGATGATGTAGACGCTCGCCAGCTGCTGCGCCCAGGCGAAGCGCGCGCCCTGGGCGGCGAGTTCCTTGCCGCCGAACAGCAGCGTGCCGAACACCAGCGGCACCAGGTAGTAGATAGCACGGTAGGCGAGCAGCGAGCCGAGCATCGCATCCGCCGGCACGTTCGGCACCGTGAGCAGGACCACCGCCTCGAACACGCCGACGCCGCCCGGGACGTGGCTGATGATGCCGGCGATCACGGCCGCTGCGTACACCCCGAGGAAGGTGACGAACGGCACGTGCGCCTCGGCCGGCAGCAGCGCCCACAGCACGGCGCTGGAGAGCGACAGGTCGAGCACCGACAGCACGATCTGCGTCAGCCCGATCACCGCTCCCGGCGGCCGCAGCGCCCAGCCGCGGATCTCGAAGGCAGTACGCGCGAAGCAGGCCCACACGGCGTAGCCGGCCACGGCGCACAGCAGCGCCGCCCCCACGGCGAGCGACCAGTTGTGGTGCAGGTGCAGGGCGGTGGCGGCGTGCGAAGGTGACAGCAGCAGCGACAGGCCCGAGATGGTCGCCAGGCCGATGCCGAGCGAGAGGCTGCAGAAGCCGGTGACCGTGGCGACGTCGACCGCGCTCAGGCCCGCGGTCACGTACAGGCGGAAGCGGATGGCGCTGCCGGTGAACACCGCGAAGCCCAGCGTGTGGCCGAACGAGTAGGCGATGAAGGAGGTGAACACGATGCGCGTGTAGGGGATCACGCGCCTGAGGTAGCGCAGCGCCAGCACCTCGTAGGTGCTCAGCAGCCAGTAGCTGAGCGCGGTGAACAGCAGCGCCGCCAGCACCTGCTCGCGCGGGATCGAGTGCAGGTGGGCGAAGACGTTCTTGATGTGCAGGTGCGCGAACTCGTGGTGCAGGATCAGCACCACGGCACCGAAAACCAGCAGCGCCGCCACCGGGCCCAGCCAGCGCCACAGCACGCGCTCCTCGCCGCCGTCGCTCACTGTGGGATCGGTAGCTGCCACGTCCGGAATGCGCCCCGGCAGGTCAGCGCGTGAGCGGCTTGTACTTGATGCGGTGGGGCTGCGCCGCATCCTCGCCTTTGCGGCGCTTGTAGTCCTCCGTGTATTCCTGGTAGTTGCCCTCGAACCAGACCACCTGGGAATCGCCCTCGAAGGCCAGGATGTGGGTGGCGATGCGGTCCAGGAACCAGCGATCGTGCGAGATCACCACCGCGCAGCCGGGGAAGCTGAGGAGGGCCTCCTCGAGCGCCCGCAGGGTCTCGACATCGAGGTCGTTGGTGGGCTCGTCCAGCAGCAGCACGTTGCCGCCCGAGCGCAGCACCTTGGCGAGGTGCACGCGGTTGCGCTCGCCGCCGGAGAGTTCGCCGATCAGCTGCTGCTGCTGCGTGCCCTTGAAGTTGAAGCGCCCGACGTAGCCGCGCGAGGGCGTCTCGTAGGAGCCGACCTTGATCATGTCGAGGCCGCCGGAGATCTCCTGCCACACCGTCTTCTTGTCATCCAGCGCCTGGCGCGACTGGTCGACGTAGGCGAGCTTCACCGACGGGCCGACGCGGATCGCGCCGGCATCGGGTTGCTCCGCGCCGGTCAGCATGCGGAACAGCGTGGTCTTGCCTGCGCCGTTGGGACCTATGATGCCCACGATGCCGCCGCGCGGCAGGTTGAAGGACAGGTTGTCGATCAGCAGCCGCTCGCCGTAGCCCTTGCGCAGGCCCGCGACC